>DATCWB010000344.1:0-4765 GCA_036566625.1 Pyrinomonadaceae bacterium | reverse complement strand
GAGTCCGGCGACCGGCGCGGCGAGTCCCGCCGCTTCGCCCGCAACCGGCGGCGCGACGACGACGACAACGCCCGCGTCCAACACCAACGCGGCGAACAGCAGCAAGTAACCGTCGCCGCTTTAGCCTCGTAATTGTGAATTCGTAAATCGTGAATCGTAAATAGAGAAAAGCCGTTTCTATTTACGATTCACGATTTACGATTTACCAACTCGTCACTTAATCACTTGTCACTCTAACTAATGCTGTTTCGACTCTCGGAAGTTTATAAGTCTTACGGCTCGCAGGATGTGCTGCGCGGCGCGTCGCTCCAGATCAATCCGGGCGAACACGTCGGCCTCGTCGGGCGCAACGGTGCGGGCAAGACAACTCTGTTCCGCCTGATCGGCGGCGAGGAAACGCCCGACGAGGGCGACGTGGTGCGCGCGCGCGGCCTCAATCTCGGCCTGCTCGAACAGCACGTTGATTTCGAGCCGGGCATGACCGTCCACGAGTCCGCGCTGGCAGCCTTCGGCCGTCTCCAGCAGATCGAGCACGAGATGCACGAACTCGAACACCGCATGGCCGAAGCCACCGACGACCTCGACGCCGTGCTCGAACGCTACAGCGACCTCCAGCACGAGTTCGAGCGCGAGGGCGGCTTCGAGTACGCGGCGCGCGCCGAGGCGATTCTGCTCGGCCTCGGCTTCGAGCGCGAGATGTGGCAGTTGGAGACGGAGAAACTTTCGGGCGGGCAGAAAAACCGTCTCGGCATGGCGCGCCTCCTGCTCGCCGAACCCGACGTGCTCCTGCTCGACGAGCCGACGAACCATCTGGACGTGGCGGGCGTCGAATGGCTCGAAGAGTTTCTGTCGTCCTACGCGTCGGCCTACGTCATCATCTCGCACGACCGTTATTTCCTCGACCGCTCGTGCCGCCGCATCATCGAAGTGGAGAACGGCAAGGCCGTCAGTTACAACGGCAACTATTCGGCCTTCCTCGTCGAGCGCGAGGAGCGACGCGAGGCGCAACGGCGCGCTTATGAAAACCAGCAGCACCTGATCGCCAAGACCGAAGAGTTCATCCGCCGCAACCTCGCCGGGCAGAAGACCAAGCAGGCCAAGTCGCGCCGCACGATGTTGCAGAAAATGGAGCGCGTCGAGGCCGTGCGTGCGGATCAATCGCAGGGGAATTTTCAGTTGAAGGGCGTCGAGCGCACCGGCAACCAGACGCTTATCGTCAAAGACCTTGCGGTTGGCTATCCCGGCAAGGTGCTCGCCACCGACATCACCTTTACGCTCTCGCGCGGCGAAGCTCTGGGCGTCATCGGCCCGAACGGCTCGGGCAAGACAACCTTCGTCAAGACGCTCTTGAATAAGCTTCCGCCGATTGCGGGCGAGACGCGCTGGGGCACTAAAGTCAACATCGGCTACTATGCCCAACAACTCGACGACCTTGACGACCGCAACGAGATCATTATGGAACTGCGCCGCGTCGCGCCCTCGACCGTGACAGCGGGCGAACTGCGCGGCTTCCTCGCCAAGTTTCTCTTCGTCGGCGACGACGTGTACAAGCACGTCCGCGATCTCTCCGGCGGCGAGAAGGGAAGGCTCGCGCTCGCCAAGTTGATCTATTCGCGCGTCAACGTTCTCGTCCTCGACGAGCCGACGAACCATCTCGACATCCCCTCGCGCGAAGCCCTCGAAGAAGCCCTCGACGCCTACGAAGGCACGATCATCACCATCAGCCACGACCGCTACTTTCTCGACCGCGTGGCGACCCAGATACTTGCGCTCGAAGGGCAGGGCGCGGCCGAGCATTACGACGGCGACTACACCGAATACCACGATTGGAAAGCCCTCACACGCGCCGAGGCCGCGAGCGCGAAGGCCGCGCGAGAGAAGCAGGCGAGCGCGCCGCCTCCGAAGACCGCCACGCCGCGCCCCGCCTCGCAAGGTGATAATTCGGCGAACGCCCCGCGCAAAGGTAAAACCCCGGACGGCAAAGGCGGCAAGAAGAAATCGCATGCCGCCGCCCGCACGACGCAGGTGATCGAGAGCGAGATCGCGGAAGTCGAAAAGCGACTCGCCGCGCTCTCCGACGAACTCTCCCGCCCTGAAGTATCGCGCGACGCGGGTCGCGCGATGGCACTCAACGACGAATACCAGCAAAGAGATGCGCGCCTGCGATCGCTCTACGAAGAATGGGAACAGGTCTCCGCCGAAGCCGCCAGCGCGTGATCCGTCGAGGGTTCAGTGAGGGGCGATAAAGGGTAGCCTGCGGCATGCAAAGCCGGGGGCTACCCTTTATCGCCTCCCGCAGACATATAACCCGCGCTACGAGTTTGCCTCGGAATTGGCGGAAGCGTTCAGCAGGCGTGCGATGGTCGAGGCGAGTTGATTGATATCGTCCGGCTTTTTTAGAAATGCATCCGCTCCCGCACGATGTGCTTCGCGCGCGCAGTCGGTCGCCGAGATGATGACGATAGGCGTGCGCTGACGGTAGGGAAGCATGCGCGCGTGGCGCAGCAGTTCAAGCCCGCTCACGCCGGGCAGGTCGTTGTCGAACAGGAGCAGATCGTATCGCTGCGCGCTCTCCAGGAGGGAGAGAGCCGCGAGACCGTCGCCGCACGATTCGAGGCGCCAGCCTTCCAATTCAAGCGTGTCCTGCACCGTCACTCGCAACAATTCATCGTCTTCGACATAGAGGATCCTTGCCTGAACCATCTTGCCTATCCTCCTTTACGGCCGAACGCGCGAACGCATGCTGTAAACGTGGTGCGGAGGGTGGGGGCTGGGCGCGTTCGCTGTGTCAGGCCATGATGAGCCTGCTTGTCTCCGCCCGCATCGAGTTGAGAGTAGAGACGAAGTGAGAAAAGAGAGAATGAGAATGAGGGTGATTAACGCCCGCTCTGCTATGATGCGCGCGATCTATCTTTGAAAACAACTGGCAACGGTCGCATGTCTTGCTCACCCTCACCCACTCACGAGTGATGAGCGTCGCCACGATGCACAGACTTTCCACTTCCCTGGCGACAACCGAAAGCGAATCAAGTTTAGCCACATCTCTGGCTACGAGCAAGGGCAGATCGGACAGCGTTGCGTCGGGAGGTAACTTCTGATGGCGCGCGTGCCCCGCCCGAAATCAGCACGGCTGCCCGAGAAGTTGCTGCAAATTCGTCTCGCCCTCGAACTCTCTCAAGACGGAATGCTACAGCGTTTGGGACTTAAGGAGAAATTCTCCCGGACGACGATATCCGCTTACGAAGTCGGAACAGGCCAGCCGCCGCTTCCGGTTTTGTTGGAGTATGCACGGGCGGCCGGAGTGTGGGTGGACGTGCTCATTGACGACCAACTAGACTTGCCGGACAGACTCCCCAGCAACCCGAAGCACGAAGGCATCAAACACCCCCCGGCTTCTCAAAGCAAAAAACGCTGACGCCAGAGGCTGCCGCTCAAACCCACCTTCTTCCGAACATCCAGGCTCGCTTGTCCAAATCCCCGCTCCGTTCAGTATTGACAGGCTGCGGGGGCGGGTATATAAATTCAACTTCTCCGAAAACCGATTGATTGGCGAAACTTCACCCTCTCGCTAATCTAAATGTCAAAGCCGGATCATAGAGAACACAATGTGGCAGGCCTCACGCGCCGTAAACCATCCGCACCATTCCGGCGGCAACCCGTGCCGCTCGTTCAACGGCGACTCTCGACGCGTGCGTAAACCGGCGCGAGGGGGCTCTCTTCGATCTCTCATTCCAGATGAAATGTGAGGGCAATTCCATGTCGGAACGACTCTTAAAGAAAACCGAACTTCTCGCCAACATCGCCATCATCGTGGTCGCGCTTTTACTGTGCGGCGTCCTCGTCAAAAAATTCTTTTTCAACGGCAACGAGGCCGCTCCCGCGCACAGCGTCGATCCGAGAATCGCCGCCGGCACGAAGGCCACCCTGTCCGGTGTGGACTGGGCGAAGAACGGCAAGACCCTCGTGCTCGTGCTCTCGCGCGATTGCCGCTACTGCACGCAGAGCGCGCCCTTTTACCAGCGTTTGACGCGCGAGACGGCGGGGCGTCCCGGCGTGCATTTGCTCGCCGTGTTGCCGCAGGACGTAGAGGACGGCAAGAAGTATCTGAGCGATCTCGGAATCTCCGTCCACGAGGTCAAACAGGCGTCGCCGTCTGCGACCGGGGCGGGCGGCACGCCGACGCTCATACTGGTTGACGACAAGGGCATCGTCAAAAACTCCTGGGTCGGACAACTGGCGACCCCCGAAGAAAATGAAGTCCTGAGCCAACTGGTGGCCGGCCGTTCCGGCGACCACGGCTCGGATTGATGTCTTCATTCGCGCGCGTTTTGCAGGGCGCGCTGATGATCTGCGGAAACTGGTAGGCAAGCCGGTTTCCGGTTTAGGTAGACAAGTTGCCACCTCATCAACAGACCTCAAACCGAAAGGGTAAAGACATGAACCGGACAGATAAACTCAGACTATTGCGCAAACTCACCATGCTCGTCGTCTTGTGTGCGGGTTTCATGGTCGCGTCTTCCGACTCCACCGTCAGGCAGACCGCCGCCGCCGCTCCCTGTTGTAGCCAGTGCGAGGAGCGGGAAGAGTACTGCTACACGCTCCCAGACCCGGGGCCGTGCATTCAGGATAATAATAGATGCTGGCGTTGGTGTTCCTTCTCCTGCTAGTAGAAGAACGCCCCATGGACAGGATGTAGCGCGTGCGTCTCCTCGCCGGAGAAGAGGCGTCGAGCATCAAAGGTCTAAAACATTGTGGGGACAGAGGC
>DATCWB010000343.1:0-3102 GCA_036566625.1 Pyrinomonadaceae bacterium | reverse complement strand
CGCCCCGGCCAGCGCGCCGCGCCGGCCGCGCAGGCGCGGATCGGGGTTGACGGCGTTCGGGTCGAACGTGCGGAAGCGGTTGCGCGCCTCGGAACGCAGCCCCGGCAGGTCGTAGCGCAGGCCGAGGTTCAAGGTGAGGCGCGGCGTCACCCTGATGTCGTCGTTGATGAAATAGCCTTGCGTCAACTGACGGAAGGCCGGGTCAATCGAGTTGGTGCTGTTGAAGGAGAATTCGGTCGCGCCCGTGATCAGGCTGGCAATCGGCCACCCGCCCTGCTGCACGCGCCGCAGCGGGTCTTGCGCGGTCGGGGCGGGCACGAGTTCGGAAGTCTGGTCGTGTCTGAAATTGAACGAGCCGCCCGGGTCGATCCTCTGCGTCACGTTGAACTGGCCGATGCGCACGTCGCCGCCGATCTTGAGCGAGTGGCGGCCGCGTGTGAACGAAACGAAGTCGGAGATCTGCACGGTGTTGTCGCGGATGCGGTCGGTGAAGAACGTCGAGCCGATGTTCTGGTAGGCGCGCGGGTCGGACGAGCTAGCCGGGTCGCCGTAGCCGGGGAAGTCGAAGCGCGGGAAGGCGGCGTTTTGCGTCGCGTTCACAGGCAGCCCCAGAGACGAGGTGTTGAAACCGGCGGTCGTGTTGGCGTTCGCCACGTCGAAGCGCGTGAAGCCCAGATTCAAGTGGTTGAGTAAAGTGGGCGAGAAAGAGTAGTCGTGCTGCAAGCGCACGAGGTGCGAGCGGAAGTCCTGCTCGAAAATGCCCTGCGAAGTGAAGGGCAGCGGGAAGCGCGGCGGCGGCGCGCCCGCGTCCTGCGCGATGCGCTGGTTGCGGCGGTAAGAATAGCTGAGCGTGAGCTTCTGTTTATCCGAGATGATGAAGTCAGGCTTGACGGTGAACTGGTTCGAGGTCAGCGGGATGATGCTCTGCGAAAGGTAGTTGCGGAAGACGCCCGAACCGAGCGGGCCGGTCGTGTTGGGCAGCGGGAAGAATTGCAGAGCGGCGATGCCCGCCGGGTCAATCAAGCCCGGAATCAATTGAAGCTGATTGCCGGGAATGGCCTGCCGCGTCGTGGGAGACTGCAACGGGTTATAAATCTGCACGCCCGCGACGGGACGGCCGTTGGCCGGGTCGGCCGGAAACTGATTGAGAATGTACGGATCGGTCAGCAGTTCGCCGAAGTCGCCGATGCGCATGCGCGCCGTCGGCACGGTGACGATGGCGTTCGAGCCGGTGGTGCGGCGGTAGCCTTCGTAATTGAAGAAGAAGAAGGCGCGGTTCTCGAAACGATGAACCATCGGGCCGCCCTCGCCGAAGTGCGGGAGGGTGATCGGGCCGCTCAGGTTGAAGCCGAAGTCGTTCTGGTTATCGCGTCGCCGTTCGAGGCGTTCGCGCCCGGTCACGGGGTCGCGCCCCTGCGAGTTGTTGATGAAGGAGTTCGCGTTGAAATTTTCGTTGCGAATGAAGTCGTAAGCTTCGCCGTGAAACTCGTTGCCGCCGCTCTTCAAAGAGAAGTTGATGACGCCGCCCGAAGAGTTGCCGTACTCGGCCGAGTAGGTGCTGGTCGAGAGCGTGAACTCCTGAAAGGCATTCGGGCCGGGGGCGACTTCGGAGAAGAACGTGCCGTTCTGCGTGCGGCGCGTGCTCGCGCCATCGACGAGGATTTCCGTGCCGAGACCCTGCCCGCCGCTGACGCGGAAGTTGGTGGCGTTGCTGCCCCCGCCGGTGTTCGCCCCGGCTCCCGCGCTCACGTTGCTGTCGAGGAAGATGAACGCGAGCGGCGTGCGCCCGCCCGCTTCGGAGTTCACCAGCAGCGGCAGTTCTCTCACCTGTCGCTCGTTGACGTTGCTTTGCCGCACGGGCGAATCGGTCTGGATGGTGGGCGCACTCTCTGACGTCACCGTCACCACATCGCTGATCGCACCGAGTTCGAGCGTGAAGTCGGCGCGGCGCGAGACCTGCACGCCCACTTGAAGGTTTTCCACCGTCGAGGTCTTGAACCCCGAAGCCTCGACCGAGACGCGATAAGGCGCGGGCGCGAGTTCGGGGATCGTGTACGTGCCTTCGTCGGAGGTCGTCGCCTCGCGCACCTCGCCCGTATTGATATTCGTCGCGGTGACCTTCGCCCCGACCACGAGGCCGCCGTTCGGATCTGTCACCGAGCCGGTGATCGAGCCGCGGTCGCTCTGCGCTAAGACGGGGGCGGCGCTGTAGGCCAGTAACAGCGTTAACAGCAGAAACGAGATCAGCTTATTCAACTTCATGACTTCTCCTTAAACCCTGGGCAACTGGGGTGCCCGCTTGGCACAAGAATTTTCGGACGAACGGAAGGACAATTTTTAAACGCAAGCGAAAGAGGCCGGCGACTTCAACTCTTATGCGCACGCACCGACAGGCGCGGCAATGCCCTCGTGCGAGCAGCGACCCGCACGGACACACCAACGTGTGGAGAGAGAGCCCCGCCCCACACCCGCCTGTTAATTGGGATTCGCATTGTAAATTGAGAGTCAGCCTGAACTTGGTCGGACGCTCAAGCCTTACGGATAGAACTCTCGGTAACGGCGGCTTAAGCGGTTACGTAAACGGTTAACCAAGTTGAGAAGGCTTATATCAGTCGCCGCCGAAGCCTGTCAAGTTTTTAATGCCGGCCTCGTGAGCGGGCGGGTGCAACTTTTTTCTTGCGCACAGTGGCGGATTAGTTTATTAGGATGTGACCAACCGAAATACCAGCAACCAACTTAAGGAGAACTCAACCAATGCCAGCGAAAAAAGCGAGCAAGAAAAAGGCGGCCTCCGGGGGCGGCGCGAGCAAAGGCGGCAGCAAAGCTAGCAGCCAAGGCGGCAGCAAGGGCGCGAGCAAGGGCGCGAGCAAATCCGCCTCCAAGAAGGGCGCGGGCGCGTCGCAGTCTGGTGGCAAGAAAGGCGGGGCGTCGAAGTCAACCAAGAAGTCGGCCGCTTCGGGCGGAGGCGGTAGCAAGAAGGGCGCGAGTAAGAAGGGCGGCGGCTCGAAGGGCGGCGGCTCGAAGGGCGGCTCGAAATCCTCTAAGAAACGCGGGGCGGCGAAAGGGATCGTGCGCCGTGTGCTGGCGGGCGCGGCGGCCGGA
>DATCWB010000342.1:0-9960 GCA_036566625.1 Pyrinomonadaceae bacterium | reverse complement strand
TCGATTTATCACGGGCGGCCCTGTAGGCCGTGCCTCCGGGGACGACCAGTTCGACCTCGGTTCCCGTCTCGGGGCGGCTCCACACCTTCAGTTGTGCGCCGATCTTCTCCGCGCGCTCCCTCATCCCCTGCATTCCCCAGTGGCCGGGGCGGCCGCCCTCTTCGAGAATCTTAGAATCAATGCCTCGCCCATCGTCACGAACGCGCAGACGAAACTGGCGAGCGTTGTATGTCATCTCCACCTCAACGTGGCGGCCACCGGAGTGGGTGAGCGCGTTGATGAGTGCTTCGCGCCCGATGGAAAAGGTTTCCTCCAGGACGACCGGATGTAACTCTCGCACGCCGCCTTCGACCACGGTCTTGAAGGTCGCCTCTCCGTCGTTCGGGGCCTCCTCCGCGATCCGTTTGAATGCCGTCGGCAGGTCGTCGAGTGATGCCGCGGCAGTTCGCAGGTCCCGCACGCGGTCTCTCCCCTCAGCCAAGACCTCGTCGGCACGGTCGAGTGTTTTCTCCAAAGCGTCGTGAGCCGGCTCGCCCCTGGGTATTTGCTTTGCGACCGCGTGGAACTTCAGGATCAGACCCTGCACGCTCTGCAAAAGAGTGTCGTGTAAATCTCGGGCGATGTGCTCCCGCTCCTCCAGCCGCTCTTCCATGCGTCCGCGCACTTGCCGCGCCACCTGCCGCAGCCGCAGTTGATAAAGCGTGCCAAGCAGGAGCAGAAAGGCCGCCGCGCACGACACGCGGAACCAGACGGTCTGGTAGTAGGCGGGGATGATGGAGAAATCAAGGAACGTGCCGGCCTCGTTCCAGACGCCGCTGTTATTGCAGGCCATCACGCGAAAGCGGTAATCGCCGGGAGGGAGATCGTTGTAGAACGCCTGCCGCCGGGAGCCGACATCCTGCCAGTCGGCGTCGCGGCCTTCCAGTTTGTAGCGGAAAAGTATCTTCTCCGGCGCGACGAGGCTGAGCGCGGTATAGTCAATTTGCAGATCGCGTATCAGCGGGGGTAACCTCAGACGCCCGTCTGCGGTGGTCGCGTCGTAGGTCTTGCCGTCGGCGGTGATCTGCTCGACGTGCACCGGCGGCGGAATCTTATTGACGCGAAGATACTCCGGGTCGATGACGCCGACGCCGTCCGCGCCCGCGAACCACAGTTTTCCATCCGCAGATTTGGTGACCTGCGGGCTGTAGTGGCTTCCGAAGGGGAGGGGCCTTACCCCGTCGGAACTGTCGAAGACCGTGGCCTGAATCGCCCGTGGCGCGTCTCTACCCGCGTCCACTGCCGCCGCCCAAGCGTCCAACTCGGGACGCGCGATGCGCACGAGGCCGCATGTCGTGTGCAGCCAAAACGAGCGGGCGTCGTCTTCCACCGACCAGTGAACCGTGTCGCAGGGCAATCCGCTCCTGACGGTCAGCGTGGCGACGCGCCCGTTTTTCAACCGGCTGAGGCCGCCGTCGGTGGTGGCCCAGAGCGTGCCGTCCCGGTCGAAACGGAGTTCGTTGACACGGCCCTCGCCCAACCCGTCGGCAGCTGCGTAGGAGGCGCGCACCTGGCCGTCGGCGATATAGGCGACGCCGCCGAGATGAAACCCGAGCCACAGGCCGCCCTGCGAAGGGTCGGCAGTCAGGGTGCTGGCATGGTCCTTACGCCCCAGCGCGGCCCAGGGAGTCTGCCCGGGGGCCTCACTCCCGCCTCGCAAATTAATAAGCCCGAACTGTTCATTAGCGACCCACAGATTCCCCGCGTTGTCCCCGGCGATGGAAAGAGTGTTGCCGCCGGGAACGCCGCTACTGGGAATAAAACGGTCATCCTCCAGGTAGCCGATGCCGCTCACCGTTGCGACCCAGATGCGCCCGCGACTGTCCTGGAAAAGAGACTCCACCCTTCTATCCGGTAAGCCGCTGCCGACGACCTCGCTCACCCCCGCCGTTGTGCGTCCGGGGCGCTCGCGGTAACTCGTCATTCGCCCGTCATGCCACCTGTTCAAGCCCCCGGTAGTGACGATCCAAACGCTTCCGTCACCGGCCGCCAAGACTGACCTGACGTTAGGACTGGGTAAGCCCTGGCTCTCGTCAAACGTGGCGACGGTAAAGTCGCGGAAGCGGTCGAGGCCGTTAATGGTAGCCACCCAGATACTGCCTTCGCGATCCTCAAAGAGGGCATAAACATTTTCGCCCGTGAGGCCGTCAGCCGGCGCAAACGCGTCTGCTCTTCCCTGATGTACGTGGACCAGCCCCCGGTCGTATGTCCCAATCCACAGGCCGCCGTCAGCATCGCGGAGCAGCCATTTGGCTCTGAATTGGCCGACGGCGCCCGTGAGTGGAAAAGCCTGGGTCTTTCCGTCGGCAAATCGTTGGATGCCGCCCTGCCGGCCGATCAGGAGTGCGCCGTCATCGTCTTCACCCAGACAACGTATGCCGTCCGGCACGCCGGGCAGCGCATAGAATTCCGGCGGGCCGGGCTTCCAACGCCACAGCCCATCACTCACCCCCGCCCACAAATTGCCTTTGCTATCCTCATACAGATTGATGGCGCCGCGACCCAAGGCACCGTCCTCTCCGTAGCACCGGACGCCCCCGTTCCCGATAGCACAGAGTTTCCCGAGGGGAACGGCCCGCCCGCTGACCCAGACGTCCCCTTCATGATCCTCAAGGAGCCTGACAATATGCTGCCCGGCCAGTTCGGCGTAATGCGTGAACCTGCCATCCTTCCAGCTCGCCAGCCCTTTGGACGTGCCAATCCAGAGTGTCCCGTCGCGCGCGGCGAGCAAGCTGTAAATGTGTTGGGAGGGAAGCTGCTGCTCCGGCGGCGGCTGCCAGGGAACGTTCCTGAGGCCGTCGAAGCGAAGCAGGCCAAACTCGGTACCCAGCCAGAGATAACCGTCGGGCGTCTGGGCGATGGAGTTGATGCTGCCTTTGGAGAAGCCGTCGCGGAGCTTCCACGCCGTGTGCGCGTACTGGCTGGCGTCCAGCGCCGGATTCAACGCGAACGCACGGGGGCAACAGGCCAGCGCGATGCAGGCCAGCACGATGCCGGGCAGGATAACGTGTCGTCCTCGTCGGGTTGCTTCCTGCATGGGGCGCACATCTTACCTTATTGCTGTTTCGGCCGATACGGTCATCCCGGAGTGTGCTTGACCGGCCAGATGATTTACTTTGTAACTGGCACCATGGGCATCCCCCTTTGGAGGGATTCGTGCGTCACCCGCCAGGGTATTGACGCCGCGGCGAGTCCTGAAGTAGCCTCCCGCAGCCCATTCCCGGAGGTTCGATCTGACGCGACAAGTGACCACATTCGCTTTTCTCCTCCTTCTTGCTTCGCTTACCTGTGTGCGCGCCCAGACGACAAACGCCTCACTTACGGGTCGCGTCACCGATCCGGCGAAAGCTTTAATCGCTGACGCTAAAGTCAGCGCCGTCAACGTCGGTACGAACGCCCGTTACGAAACCACGACGAACGGCTCGGGCGAATACTATCTCGCGAATCTTCCGCCGAGCGCCTACCGCGTCGAAATCGAAAGGCCCGGCTTCAAAAAGATAGTCAGGCCGGGTGTGGTTCTTCACGTCCAGGATGCTCTCGAAATCAACTTCGAGATGTCGCTCGGTTCCGTGTCGGAGACGGTCATGGTGGAAACGGGCACGCCCCTGATGAATACCGAGTCGGGGACGGTCAGCACCGTCATCGACCGCAGGCTCGTCGAGAACTTACCGCTCAACGGCCGGAGTTTCCAAACGCTGGTCACGCTCACGCCGGGTGTGGTCCTGACCGCCACCACGTTCAACGACCAGGGGCAATTCAGCGTGAACGGGCAGCGCGCGGACGCGAACTATTTCACCGTGGACGGCGTCAGCGCTAATTTCGGCGTCACCGGCTTCATCGCGATGCACCAGACCGCTTCCGGGGCGCTGCCCGCCCTCAGCGCTTCGGGCGGGACGAACAGTCTCGTGTCGGTGGACGCCGTGCAGGAGTTTCGCGTCCAGACCTCTTCGTTCGCGCCCGAGTTCGGGCGCACGCCCGGCGGGCAGGTCTCCATCGTGACGCGCTCCGGGACGAATGCCTATCACGGCACGCTGTTCGAGTACTTCAGGAACGACGTGCTGGACGCCAGGGACTGGTTCGTGAACTTCAACAACCTGCCGAAGCCCGCCGCGCGGCAGCATGACTTCGGCGGCGTGTTCGGCGGCCCGGTCCTGAAGGACAAGACGTTCTTCTTCTTCTCTTACGAAGGGCTGCGCCTGCGCCAGCCGTCGAGCCTGCAAACCGCCGTCCCGGACGCCGCGTCCCGGCAGCAGGCCCCGGCCGCATTGCGTCCGTACCTGAACGCGTTTCCGGTCGCCAACGGCCCCGCGCTCGGGCCGGGGCTGGCGCAGTTCAACGCCAGCTTTTCGAACCCGTCCACGCTCGACGCCTACAGCATCCGCCTCGACCACGTCGCCAACTCCCGTCTGAGCCTGTTCGGCCGTTACAACTACTCGCCGTCCGGCATCGACCAGCGGGGCCCTTCCTTCTCCTCGGGTCGAGTCCTCAGCACGACGAATTCGTTGTCGTCCTCCGTGCACACGGGGACGGTCGGCCTCTCACACATCATCAACCCTGCAATCAGTAACGAAGTGCGTTTGAACTACAGTAATCACCGAATCGGCATCGAGTTCGTGGCGGATGATTTCGGCGGCGCGGTGCCGCTCCCGGACACGCTCTTTTTCCCCACCGGGTATTCGTCCGCGAATAGCAATCTCATTTTTATCGTCGGAGGGGCCGGGCAATACGTGCAGGGCAAGCAGGGGACGGGCGAGCAGCGCCAGATCAATCTTGTCGACAACCTGTCCGTGACGAAGAGCGGTCACCAACTGAAGTTCGGCTTTGACTATCGCTGGCTCGCGCCTTTCAGCAGTCCTGCCGCCTACCGTCAATTCGCGCAATTCTCCGGGATGTCGGCCAGCCCCGGCGGGACGCGTTCGGGAATCGCCACGTTCGCCCAGGCGATCACCTTTCAAGCCAACGCGCTGCTGTCACAAAATTTTTCGTTCTACGGGCAGGACACCTGGAAAGTCACGCCGAAATTAACGCTGACGTATGGCCTGAGGTGGGACATCAATCCGCCGCTTAAGGGCAAGAACGCGGCGAACGATCCGTTCACCGTGGTGGGCCTGAGTAATCCGGCAACGATAACGCTCGCGCCCCGCGGCACGCCGCTCTACGAGACCACCTTCGGAAATGTGGCGCCGAGAATCGGGCTCGCTTACCAACTTCGCGGGGCACGAAGTTGGGGCGCCGTCCTGCGCGCGGGCTTCGGAGTCTTTTACGATCTCGGGCAAGGATCACTCGGAGGAGTCTCAAGCTTCTTCCCGTACCTCGCCAGCAGGAACTTTACACCCGGGCAGTTCCCATTAAGCCCCCAGAACGCCGCCCCCCCCGGCCTGACCACCAACCCGCCCGTTAACACGATTTTTGTGGCCGACCCCCGTTTGCAGCTCCCCCGGAGCTATCAATGGAACGTCTCGCTGGAACAGTCCGTCGGGAGCGAGCAGAGCCTGTCGGCGACATACGTCGGCGCGGTCGGCCGCGAGTTGCTTCGTGTGACCAGGTTACTTAACCCGAATCCGAACTTTCAGACAATTACGCTCACCGACAATTCGGCGACCTCCGACTACCACGCTCTGCAAGTCAAGCTTCAGCGGCGGCTGTCCCGGGGGGTTCAGGGGTTGGCTTCCTACACCTACTCACACTCGATTGATATTGCCTCGACCGACGCCTCTAACAACCGCAGCACGCCCGGCACGCTCGCGAATCCGAGTCTGGATCGCGGGAGCTCCGACTTCGACATCCGACAATCGTTCGCCGCCGGAGTGACTTATGATCTACCTTCCCCGACGGCGCAAAAATTTGTCAAAGCGATCCTGGGCGGGTGGTCGCTGGACGGATTCGTCCTTGCCAGATCGGCCCCGCCCGTGGACGTTGTCGGCGCGGTTTTCAATGCCGGTGGCGTGACCCTCAGCCCCCGCCCGAACGTCAACCCGGGGGTGCCCCTCGTGCTACGCGGGACGCAGTTTCCCGGCGGCAAGATTTTCAACCGCGCTGCTTTTACCGCGTCGCCCGCCGGGCGGCAGGGTAATTTCGGGCGCAACGTGCTGCGGGGGTTCGGTGCGTCGCAAGCGGATGTCGGGTTGCGGCGGCAATTCCCCATTACCGAAAGGGTGAGTCTTCGTTTCCGCGCCGAATTCTTCAACATCCTCAACCACCCGAACTTCGGCAACCCCGTCAACATCCTGACCAGTCCTCTCTTCGGCCGCTCGACGCAAACGCTCGCGAGCAGTCTGGGCTCAGGCGGCGCCAACGGCGGCTTAAACCCGCTCTACCAGATCGGCGGGCCGCGTTCGATCCAGTTCGCGCTCAAGCTTCAATTTTGAACGGGTCGGCCGGTTAAGGCTCGGCGATAAAGAACGCCTCATCCTCTTGCCTCCCCGTTGAGCCGACATTCTCCCGGCCGAGGCAACTACCTCAAAAGAGTTACGGAAGTGTAGCCTCATTTCGGGTGTCCGATTTTATGGGGAGCCCCTACGCTTAACTACATGCAGAGACTGTTCTCAATGTTTCCTCACGGGGCGCCGGGCGTCGCGTTATTGCTGCTCAGGATTTCGGTGGCGGCGTTCTTACTGATGGGCGCGGCGAAGTGCTACGGCGCGTCTTTCGTCCTTCTGCTCTGCGTGGTTGTCGTGATGATGTCCACGTCCCTGTGCATCGGTTTCCTCACGCCGTACCTATCCGTGATCGCGTGCGCCGTCGCCATCGCGAATCTGCTGGTCGGCCCCAACTCGGGCGACCTCATCCATGTGTTCCCTGTAATTGACGCCGCGGCGCTCGCCCTTCTCGGGCCGGGGGCGTATTCACTGGATGCGCGATTGTTCGGACGCCGCGTCACCGTCGTCGCCCACCGCAAAGACAGGGATCGGCTTTAGCCTTCCGTCACACAAGTGGGGTTGAAAGGGCTCGCCTTTACGGCGGCGGTTCGAGGGGCATGCTGCTTACGGCGACACAACGGAGGGTAGTTGCGCACTAACACCATCGGGGGATGACCCCCTCGCACTATTTAGGGTTTCGGCGCAGAGGCTAAGAGGAGCAAACTGAGCGCACAAACCGGGGCTTAACAGGAATCAATCGGCGTCGCCGGACAGGCACCGCGAGTCGTTATTACGGAACCGTTAATTTAAGGGAGAAGGAGAGGGTCATCATGTCGCAAGTTTGGTCGGTCAACGGCAGCGCGAGCGGTTTGGCTCGGCACATCGCCGGAGCCGTGCACGCATCGAGCGAACGTTTCACCGCGAAGGCCCACGGCCAGCGAGCCGATCTATTTCGGCATCGTCGGCATGGAATTCACGCGGACGCGGCGATGTCAACAGCCGGTTCGCGAGAGACGCCGGTCGTCTTCGTCATTGACGACGATGTCTCGGTGCGCGAGTCGCTGGAGCTGCTGATCGGCTTCGCGGGCTGGCGGCCCGAGACGTTCGCGTCCGCACAGGAGTTCCTCGCGCGGCCGAGGGTCTTTACGCCGAGCTGCCTCGTGCTCGACGTTACCCTCCCCGACCTCAACGGCCTCGACGTGCAGCAGGTTGTCTCCGACCGGACGGACATGCCGGTCATCTTCATCACGGGCTGCGGCGACATCCCGACAACGGTGCGTGCCATGAAGGCGGGGGCCGTCGAGTTCCTGACCAAGCCGTTCGACGACGAGATGCTGCTCGGCGCCATCCGGCAGGCCATCGAACTCAGCGAAGCCGCACTCGGTCACGAGGCCGAGGCGCAGGCGCTCCGCGAGTGTTACGAGTCACTAACACCCCGCGAGCGGGAGGTGATGGCGCTGGTGGCCTCCGGCCTGCTGAACAAACAGGTCGGTTTAAGACTCAGGATAAGTGAGATCACGGTGAAGGCGCACCGGGGCCGGGTGATGCAGAAGATGAAGGCCGACTCCCTCGCCGGCCTCGTGAAGGCGGCCGAGAGACTCCGCCTCGCGCCCGCGGGTAACGCATAAGGCGATTAAAGGGTTACTCGATTTAGGGTTCTGATAGGGTGAGGCAGGCGCTTTCGACTCGAACGTCCGAGCCGGAAGCGCCCGCTTCACCCTATCAGAACCGGTTCATCCCGCATTCACGCGGCGCCCGGCGCAGGTGGTGACAGGCCCGAAATTGAAGCCCGCCTGATAGAAAAACTTGATAGGCGGCCGACTTCGTTCTGGGTATTATCGCCCACAGTCAGCCAGAACCTTAGCCTCATATCGGGCTCTGGCGCGGGTCGGGGCCGCGTCCGTCCAGGCCCGCGCCGCTTCAGCGACCTCCCAGTCTGCGGTTCGTGACAAGGGGCAGTCTGATCGCGATTATTCTGAACACATGGAGGCAGTTCCGATGGCCGACCGAGAGCACATCCGCATCCTGAGCGTTGACGACCACCCGGTCTTCTGCGAGGGTCTGAGCACGATCCTCGGGTCACAGCCCGACATGCTGCTGGTCGCGCAGGCCGCCGATGCGGACGCGGCCGTCGCCGAATTCCGCCGCCACCGCCCGGATGTCACGCTGATGGACCTCCGCCTGCCCGGCGCCAACGGCACCGACATCCTGATTACGATTCGGGGGGAGTTCCCGCAGGCCCGCATCATCATGCTGACCACCTCCGACGCGGACGGCGAGATCCAGCGGGCGCTCCGGGCGGGGGCCGCCGGCTACGTGCTCAAGAGCGGGCCGAAGAACGAGCTGCTCGACGTGATCCGCGCGGTCCACGCGGGCCGGCGGCACATCCCGCCGGAGGTGGCGGCCCGCCTCGCCGAGCACCTCGGCGAAGAGGACCTCACGGCGCGCGAGCAGGAGGTGCTCCGGCTCATCCGCGACGGCTACCGCAACAAACAGATCGCCGACCGACTGGCGATTGCCGAGACGACCGTCAACTTCCACATCAAGAACCTCGTCGGTAAGCTCGGGGCCAACGACCGGGCGCACGCCGTCACCATCGCGATTCGGCGCGGGTTGCTCCAAGTTTAATGCGTGCGAATCAAACCTGTAGATAACTACGGGGCGTCGGCTGGAGAAATTAAGGTTTCCGACAGGCAGTAAACCCCGCTATCGTCTAGGCCCTCGCCGGCATAACTGCGCCGCCGCCGTTTCGCCGTCACGTATCAGCCCCTCTGTTTTTGCGAAGCCCTGCTATGTTCACACTTCCGAGAGAATCAGGCCGCGCCGGGGCGAGAGTCCCTTTGAGAGGCGGCGTGCGACGACTCCTTGCCGAAGCGGGGAGAGGCGACCTCGTGCGGGCGGTCACGGTCTGCGTTCTGTTACCGCTCTTCGCGGCGACGCCGGCCCGGGCCGTCGATCCCGGCAGACGTATCTCCCAGTACGCGCACACGGCCTGGCGCATACAGGACGGGGTCTTTACCGGCGCGCCGAACGCCATCACCCAGACGGCGGACGGCTACCTGTGGATCGGAACGCAGAACGAGCTGATGCGTTTCGACGGGGCCCGCTTCGTCCGCTGGACTCCCCCGCAGGGGAAGCAGTTGCCCTGGCCCGCTAAGGTCTTTTCCCTGCTGGGAGCGCGCGACGGTAGTTTATGGATCGGGACCGGAGCCAACCTCGCCCATTTCAAAGACGGAGACTTGATAAATTATACCGACGCGATAGGGCGCATTAATGGCATCCTGGAAGACCGCAGCGGGACGATCTGGTTCGTTCGCTCAAGGGTCGGCGATCTGACCGGGCCCCTCTGTCAGGTTACCGGCGCCGGGACACGCTGTTTCGGCACGCAGGACGGCATACCGTTCGGTTATGCGTTATCGCTGACAGAGGATTCGGGGGGGAATTTCTGGGTGGGTAGCTCAACCGAACTGACCCGTTGGCGCGCCGGCTCGTCCGACACCATCACGCCCCCCGGATTGAAGTCTGCCGAAGGTCTGGCCGGGATAACCGGGCTGTCCGCCCC
>DATCWB010000341.1:0-11093 GCA_036566625.1 Pyrinomonadaceae bacterium | reverse complement strand
ATGCCGCGCTGCGGCGCGCCCTTGAGCATCCCGCGACGTGCGGCGATGCCGCCGACGAGTTCGCCCGCCTCGCCGCGCAGCAACGAGACCTGCGCCCGCCGGAGGGCTTCGGCCTTGAGCATGCCGGGCTGCGCGTTGCGGATGCGATAGAAGCTCTGCATGAGTTCTTTGGTGCTCGCGTCGGCCACCGGCCACAGGCTCGCCATCACGGCCTTCGCGCCCTGACGCTGCGCGAGCACGGCGAAACTTTCAACTTCCTTGCCGTCCGCGCCCGTCCCGCCCGTCGCCGTGTCGCAGGCCGAGAGCGTCAGCAGTTCCACGCCGCCGAACATGTTCACCGCCGTCTTGATCCTGGAGAGCGGCAGACGCTCTCCATCGCCGAGCAGGAGGAACGAGTCGGTTTCATTGCCCGGTTGTACGGCGAAGTGGCTGGCGATGTGGACGACCGGGAAACGCTGCCTGAGCGCCGTGCGAAAACTTTCCTCTGTGAACGCGTCGTCCAAAAACACACGCCCCGCGAGCGCGCCGCCGCTACTGCTGCCGCCGACGACCGCTGCCTCTCCTTCGGAGATGATGCCGCGCAACTCTTCGGGCACGCCCGGCAGCGGGCTGAACCCCGATTGCGCCTTTGACACCCCGAGGCCAAGGCCGCCCCATTTCGCGCTCGGCTGGTCTTTCAGGCGGCTGTTGCTGGCCGGGGTGAAGACGGTGTTGCGGAAGCGTTCGACCATGTAGCGTTCGCCGTCGTAGAGCGCGGCCACCGGCAGGTAGCGCAGCGAGCCGTCAAGCGACCACATCAGCGTCTCGGCCTGCGCGCCGGTCAACTCTTTGGCGATTGGGCCGACCAGAATTTTGTACAACTCGGCGGCCAGCGGGCGCGGGTCTTGCCGCGGGTTCTGCAACACCTCTCGGAAGGCCAGAACTTTCCGTTCGAGGTCGGCGGCCTTGATCGCGTACTCGGCGGCCTGCTGCACGTCAGGCGTGATGAGAATCACGCGATACTTCTCCGCGCCGACGATGGTGTAGAGCGCGACCGCGCCCGAACCGAGTTCGCGCAGGTCGTCCATCAACGCCTGCGAGTCGCGCAGTTGGTCAACGCGCGCCGCCTGCCTGGTGTTGCCCAGTTCGTTGCCGAGTTGGTCGAGGAACGCCTGAAAGGCTTGCCCCGACGCTTGCAAATCCGTCTCTAACGCCGCCAGACGTTTCTCCTCTTCGGGCGTTCGCCCCTGCTTCAACATTAAGACGCCGCGCTCGTGGCCTCGCAAGGCCAGTTGCCCGGCCAGCACGTCGTGGTTTTTCTCCGCGTTGCTCTCGGCGGGCGTGAGGGCGGCTTTCTTCGGCGCGCCGCCCGTGTCTTCGCCGCCGCTGCGTCGCACGTAGTCGTGATACTCCTGCTCCTTGAGCATGCCGACCACCTGCTGCGCTTCGATGAGGCGTCCCTGCGTAACGAGCAGATCGGCCAACTCGCGATACGTGACCTCCTTCAGCTTGATGAAACTTCGCTGCGCCATCAAGTCCTCCGCGGGCAGGCTCGCCCTCGCTTCCTGATACGCGTTGATGGCGCGCTTGCCGAAAAAGATCGCTGCGCCCGTCTGCCCGCTGCCCCTCAGCGCATACATCAAGTTGCCGGACGCGTCGCCCTCGCCCTGCTTGTCATCCAACTGTAGGAACAGCGTCAAAGCCTGCCGGAGATGCGAGAGGGCACGCGGCCTGTCGCCGAGTGAATGGTAGACGAAGCCCAGATTGTTGAGCGTGGTGGCCTGTCCCGGCAGATCGCCGAGGCTCTGTTGCAGCGCTAGCGCCTGATTCAGATATTCGAGGGCTTTCTGCCTATCGCCCGACTCCAGAGAATTCCACGCGAGGTTAGACAGGGCGGGCGCGAGTTCGACGCAGTCGTCGAGGTTCTGGATGAGCGCGACCACCTCGTCGTGCGAACGGCGCGCCTCGGCGCGTTCGCCGAGCGAGTTGTAGACGAGGCCGATGTGGTTGAGCGCGTAGGCTTCGCCGCGCCGGTCTCCGGCCGCGCGAAGCGACGCCAGCGCGCCCTGAAAATCGGCTAACGCTTCACGGCGCTCCGTCATCTCGACGCGCACCAGCCCGATGTTCGTGAGCGTGTAGCCGGCCGTGCGTTTGTCGTCGAGGGCGCGAAAGAGTTGGAGGGACGACTGAAAATTCTCAAGCGACTTCTCTTTATTGCCGAGCGCGAAATAGATCTGCGCGATGCTGCCGAGCACTCTCGCCTCGCCTTCGCGATCACCCGCAGCGCGCAACAGGGGCAGAGCTTCGTTGAAGTAAGCGAGCGCGTTCTGGCCCTCGCCGAGCGCGGCTTTGATCGAGCCGATGGTGTTGAGCGTCGTGATTTCGCCGCGCCGGTCGCGGGCGTTGCGAAACAGACGGAGCGCCTCTTCGTATTTCCCTATCGCCCCCTTCAAGGCGTCGCCGGTTTGCGCGAGGAGCATGCTCGTGCCTTCGGCGAAGACGCGCTCGGCCGGCAGGCTTCTCTGATCCGCCGCCGTCATGCCTCTCGTGTCGAGGGTCATCGCGTAAAGGCCGGGCGGGGCGTTGGCCTTCGCCGGTCGGACGATGAGCGTATACTGGCCGCCCTCTTCCACTTCGAAAAAGACCGGCTCCGGCCCCCACACGCCGACCGGGTTGTTGACGCGCAGTAGCTCGCGCCCCGACGCATCCACGAGCGCGACCTCGACATCGAGGCCGCGCTGATCAAAGACGGCGCGGATGAATTGGCCGCTGCTCAAAGTCATGCGATAGGTGTGCATCTGTCCGGCGGACAGTTCGCGCACGACGAGCGGTTGCACGCCCGCTTGCGCCTGGGCGAGCGAGGGCGCGTCGTCGCCTTGCATGATGAAAAAGCAAAGCGACAAACCGAACGATGCGGCGATGCGACGCGCGGCCGTCAGCCGTCGCTTACGCAGCGGCGAGTTCTTGGTAGTTGGACACTGTTCAGAGATGGGGGAATTATCGTCGGACATAGTTGGAAACTATCGTGAACGTTTTTGGGATGTTCAGGGCGCAACGCGCCTCGCCGTCGAACGGCGAAAACCGGCAGGGTTATGGTCAACTCATTTAAGAGCGATAGGCAGGCGTCGGGGGGTAACACTTTAAATCGTGGCGGAAAGGCTATCTCATTAACGCGCGGAAGCAGCCTTGTCCGCACACTAAAACTGCCGCCTATTAGACTAAGCCGCGCGCACATCCCTGTCAATGAATTTGAGATTGCGGGTTCTTCAATTGCGGGCGGCGGAAAGCGTGTCGCGGATTGAAAGACACAGCCACGACCACAGCCGCGACCGTGGTTTCTCCCGTTTTACATTCAGCATTCCGCCATCGCTCAAACCGGCGGGACGGCGACGACGGCGATGCGATGTTTGTCGGCCAGGCGGATCATCTCGGCGCGGTCGAACATGAGCGTCTTGCCCGCCGTGATGCACAGGCACGTCGCGCCCGCCGCGGCCATCGTCTCGATGGTCGGGACGCCGACCACCGGCACGTCGAAGCGCATGTCCTGATCGGGCTTGGCGACTTTGACCACCGTGAGCCGCCCGCGCGCGAGTTGCCCGGCGCGCGCGACGCAGGCGTCCGTGCCCTCCATCGCTTCGACGGCGACGCAGGCGCGGGCGCGCACGACGATGGTCTGGCCGAGGTCGAGCCGCGCGATCTCGCGCGCGACTTCGAGGCCGTATTCGATGTCGCCTCGCTCGCGCGCGTCCGCGTCGCGTTTGCTTAATTTGCCTTCGGCGGGAAGATGATCCCGGAGGAAGTAGGTCGAGTCTATCAGTTCGATGCCTTCCTTCCGGAGTTCGGCGGCGATGCCACCGATGAGCGCATCGGTATTGCGGCGCGGGAGCGACAGCAGCATCTTGAGCATGCGCACGTCGGGCAGCGCGCCGCTGAAAATCTGCACATGCTTGACCTGCCCCGCCATGATCGCCTGCCCCACGCCCTCGCGTTTGAAGAAGCGAATCATCTTCCCCAACTGACCGATCCCGACCCACTCGACGCGCGCCGCTTCGCGCTCAATCGCGGGGTCGGTCTCCTCCCGGATGGCCGCCACCGACAACTCCACCCCCGCGCGCCGCGCGCCCTCGATGACGAGGAAGGGGAACCTGCCGTTGCCTGCGATGAGTCCGTAACGCATAAAGGTTTCAGGGGTGAGTTTCAAGTTTCAAGTTTCAGGTTTCAGGACTGAGTTTCTTCGCTCTTTAACTTGAAACTCGAAACCTGCAACTTGAAACTTCTACTTGACGACTCCGCGCGTCGAGCTTTCGATGAAACGCACCACCTCTTCCACTTCGGGTGCGTCCCTGATCTCGGCGCGGATGCGTTCGACGGCCTGCGTGGTGTTGAGTCGCGCGGACAGGAGAAGGTGGAAGGCGTGGTGGAGCGCGGCGACTGTGGCGCGCGGGTAGTTGCGCCGCCGCATGCCCTCTTTGTTCAGGCCGTAGCACTTCGCGTGGTTGCCGACGGTGAGCGCGAAGGGCAGCGCGTCTTTGACGACGACCGAGTAGCCGCCGACGTAGGCTTCGCGCCCGACGCGGCAGAACTGGTGGACGCCGGAATACGCGCCGATGTTTGCGCCGTCGGCGACGGCGACGTGCCCGGCGAGCGTGGCCGCGTTCGCCATGATGACGCGGTTGCCGATGAGGCAGTCGTGCGCGACGTGCGCCTGCGCCATGATGAGACAGTCGTCGCCGATGGCGGTGAGCATCCCGCCGCCTTCCGTGCCGCGGTGGATGGTGACGAACTCGCGTATCTGATTGCGCGCGCCGATGCGCGTCTCGGCCGGCTCGCCCCTGTACTTCAAATCCTGCGGGGCGAGGCCGATGGAGACGAACGGGTAGATATGCGTGCCGTCGCCGACGCGCGTGCGCCCATCGAGCACGGCGTGCGACTCGACGCGCACGCCCTTCCCTAAAATCACCTCGTCGCCGATGACGCAATATGGCCCGACGAGACAGTCCTCGCCGAGTTGCGCCCTGTCGCTGACGATGGCCGTCGGATGAATCATAAATAACCAAACAAGGAAAAAGGGGAAGGGGTAAGGGGAAAGGAAGAAACCTGACTTCCCTTTCCCCTTTAACCTTTCCCCTTTCCCCCTTTGACTTTACTGGACGCCGCTTCGTTCGGCGACGACGCTCATGATCTCCGCTTCGGCCACGACACGACCCTCCACCTTCGCCTCACCGCGCATGCGCTGGATGCGCGAACCGATGCGCAGGGCTGTCACTTCGAGCGTCAGCGTGTCGCCCGGCACGACCGGCTGGCGGAAGCGCGCTTTTTCGATGCCGGAGAAGAGGACGAGTTTTTCCTGTCGACGCTCGATCTCGCGTAGCGCGAGGATCGCCCCCACCTGCGCCAACGCTTCGACGATCAACACGCCCGGCATGACGGGCGCGCCCGGAAAATGTCCCTGAAAGAACTGCTCGCCGATGGTCACCTGCTTGATGCCGACGATGCGCTCTCTGGGGATGAGTTCGATGATGCGGTCGACGAGCAGGAAGGGATAGCGGTGCGGGAGGAGTTCCTGGATGGCGCGCGTGTCGAGAACGGTTTCCATAGTTAGCACTCAGCCGTCAGCCGTCAGCGGATCAGCCAAAAATTGCTGACGGCTGACGGCTGACGGCTGAACGGCTAATTCGGAGACTTACTGACGACCCGCCGGGCGAGCCGCGCCGCCCGCAGGGGCAGCCGAAGCGGTCGCCGGCTTCGTGCGGTTGTATTCGGCGATGAAGTCTCGGGTGATGTCCACGCTGTCGGCGGCGTAGATGAGCGGCACACGGCTGGCGTCAATGATGATCGAGATGCCGCGGGCTTGCGCGAAGGCTTGCAGCGAGTTGAAGACATCTTCCTGCAACGGCCCGAGCACTTCGTCCATGCGCTTCTTGATGTTGATCTGCGCGTCCTGCATCCTGCGCTCCATGTCGCGCTTGAGCGTGTCGGCCTGATCCGTCTTCGTGGCGATGGTCTTCGGATCGGCGACCGCGCTCGTCTTGTTGATGTCGTCAACTAAGGCTTGATAGCGCGTCTGCAAGCCCTGCATTTCGGTGCGGACGGGCTGAAACTGCGCGTCCACGGTCTTCATGGCGTTGACGACGCGCGCGATGCCGGCCTTTTCGTCGCTGAACGCGCTGGAATCGATGATGGCGATGCGAGCCGTGGAAGCGGGCGCAGCGGCTCCGCCCTGCGCGGGGGCGGCGGGTTGGGGGCGTGCCGCCGTCTGTGCGCCGGCCGAGATAACGAGAGAGGCCGCGACAAGGCAAGCGGCGGCGATAAAGCGAAATAGTTTCATTGTCTTTTTTGTACTGCTCCTTACAGTTGAAATGGGTGGCACACGTTTAGGTGCTTTTCGCTCGCCGTAGGTTGCGCCAGCCTTAACAGTTTATCAATAGACGGTTAAAAAGTCCGCCCGATGCTGAAACGGTAGCCGATTCTTTGTTCCTGAAAGAATGCGCCGGGGATGCGGTCGCTGAAGCCACGACGCGCGTTCGGGTTGTAGAACCCGATGAGGCGGAGCGGCACGTTGACCACCGGCAACTGCACGCGCACTTCCATGCCGACGCTCGAACGGAAGTCGCTGATCTTGTTGAAGACCGCCTGCGACAGGCGCAGCGCCGTGTTGGTCTGCGCCTCGCCGCGCACGAACACGCGCTGGAAGCCGAAGGGCAGCATCGTGATCGGATCGAGCGAGCAGGTGTTACAGGACTCCTGCGACAGTTCTTCCCTCGTCACGAGGCGATTGTCGCGCGCGACCAGGCCGACATTGACCAATCCGGTGGCCGGGTCGCCCAGGATTTGAAACGCGAGATCGGTATTCTTTAGCACCACCAGCCCGCCCAGACTGCCGCCAAACCCGTTGCCGAGTTGGGTGGTGAGAAAAGGATTATCGGGCTGGAAGTTGGTCGAGAAAATCTGATCCGCGCCTTTGCGCAGGTTGAAGGCCGAGCCGATGTCGGCGAAGCCGGCGATGCTGACCGGGCCGAAGATCGGCATGCGGTATTCGAAATTGCCGAGCAGTTGCGTGTCGCCGCCGATGGGCTGGAAGCTGCGCCTCGGGTTGGCGATGACGTTAGCGCCTTCGGGACCGGTGAAAGTGCCGAGTTGCTGGGCGAGCGATTGCAGGCTCTCGCTCTGGATGGGGATGGGATCGCCCGTCGCGTTGGCCGTCAGCACGACGTTGCGCGTGGTGACGAACTGGTCAATCGGCACGATGGGGCTGATCGAGCGGACGTTGTAGCCGCGGATCGTAAACTCGTCGCCAAGGAAGAACCGCTCGTAGACCGGTACGCCCTGAATGAACGAGAGCGAGGTGGTCTGCGCCTGCCTGATCTTCGCGCTCGTGGCGAAAGACCCGACGTGACCGGCGAGGATACGGAAGCCGAAGACGTGCGGGTTGTTCGAACGCTTGTTCCTGACCGGGATGAAGTGCTGGTAGGTCAGGCTCGGCTGAATCGTGCGCACGTCGCCGCCGAGGCCGGCGAAGGCAAATTGCAGCGCGATCTGTTTGCCGCCGATGGCATCCACGCCGCGCACGTCGCGCGAGTCGTAGACGACGCTCGGCGTGATGCGGCTGGTCAGGATGTTCGGCTGCTCGTAAATGACCGGGATGGCGTTTTGCGAGTTGGTCGGGTCGGTGTTGACCTCCGGGTCTCGCACGCTCGTCTGCGAAATGGAGTAGGAGAGGCCGATGCGCGTCGAAAGCGTGAACGGGCGTTTCTTATAAAACTCCGAGAGCGGCGCGGTGGCGAATAAGCTCGCGCCCAGCGTGCGCTGCGTGAACAAATTCTCGTCGCCCGTGTTGAGGAAATCCAGCTCCGAGCCGGACAGCCCTTGCAGCGCGTTCAGGTTCTGCGACAGGAACGTGCCCTCGCCGAAGAATTTCAGCGACTGCACGAAGAGCGAGAACCCGGCCGAGATCGGGCGGTTGCGAATCTGCGGCTCGGTGAACGAGAAGACGAACGACTGCTGCCGGTTGCCCGCCGCGAAGTTGAGCGACAAGCTCTCGCCGCGCCCGAGCAGGTTGTTGGTCGAATAGTCGAGTCCGAAGAACGAGCCGCCGATGCCGGACAGACCGCCGTTGAAAGAAATCTGCTGACGCCCGCGCTCCTGCACCTTGACGTTCACGTCCACCAGACCCTCTTCCTCGTTCTGGCGAAAGTCCACGTCCTTGTCCTTGTCAACCGGGTCGAAGTAGCCGAGTTGGTTGAGACGCAGGACGGAGTATTCCACGTAAGACTGGTTATAGATGTCGCCCTCGTTCAGGACGAACTCGCGGCGCAGAACGTTGTCGCGCGTGAACGTGTTGCCCGTGAATTCAAGGCGGCGCAAGGTAAACTGCTTGCCCTCGTCAATCGTGATGGTGTAGTCGGCGATGCCCTCGCTGGGGTTCGCGGGGTTGTCCCTGTAGGTCGGCTCCGGCTCGGCCGTGTACTGGATGAAGCCGTTGTTGCCGTAGAGTTTTTTGAGGTCTTCGATGAGACCTTTGTAGATGCGCTCGCCGCTCGCCACGTCGCCCTGTTTCAAACCGATGACGGCGCGGATCACTTTCTCGTCGAAGATCGAGTTGCCTTCGATCTTGAGTTCGCCGAGGCGATAGACTTTGCCTTCGATGATCGGGATCGTGATGCGCAACGCTTCGTCGGTCGAGGAGAGCAGCGGGAGCGGCAGGATCGGGAAGCCGGTGCGCCGTCGCCCCAGTCCTTCGATGCGCGGCTCGCCGGGGCGCGCCTGCAAATAGCCTTTGCCCGCCATGTAGTTGCGGATGAGGCGCAGGTCAACTTCCAGTTTTTCGCGGTCGAGGATGTCCTGGCTCTTGAAGCGCGTGATGAACCCGGCCTCTTTGACGTACTTCATCGCGCCGCGCAGTTCGCCTTCTTTGAAATTCCTGTTGCCCTCGAACTCGATCTCGACGACGCGCACGCGGTCGCCCTCTTCGACATTGAAGGTGACGGACGAAGAGGTGGCCGAAACTTCCTCGATGCTGGGTGTCACGGTCGCGTTCGGGTGGCCGGTGGCGGCGAGCATCTCCTTGATGGTGCGGGTGGCGTTGTTGATCTTGACGGGGTCGAGCAGGTTCTCTTTCTGGACGCCGATGCGCCGCTCGCGAAACGCCTTGAGCACGTCCGACTCGCTGATGCTCGACAGGCCGTTGAACACCAATTCGCGGATGACCGGCAACTCCTCGACCTCGAAGATCACGTCAATGCCGCCGCGCGCGCCTTCCGTGGTCAGAACGCGCGATTTCGTCTTGTTGAAAAAGTTGAGGTCGTTGAGGGCTTTCAGGTCGCGCGCCGCCTGATCCGGGTTGAAGGGGTCGCCCGGACGGGTAGAGATGTAATAGAGCAAATCTTCGTCGCGGTTGCGGCGGTTGCCCGTAATGTCCACGCTCTCGACGAGTCTTTGAGATTGCGCGGCGGGCGTGGTTTGTGGCTCCTGCGCGCGCGCTTCCGTGGGAAGCGCGGCGTGCAGCAACGCCGTTTGGCCGATCATCAGCGCGGCCAGCAGAAAGCGCCGCAGGGGCGCATTAGTTCGCATAATTGCTTTTTGCCTCAAAGCAGAAAAATACTTTGGGAAGTAGGAAACCGAATCCTTTTTCGTTTACCCGCCGGCCGGATGTATCAAAGACACGAAACGGGGTACAGTTCAGAATGAGTTCGGAGGCTTGGATTCAAGTCCGCCGTCGCCAGTTGCCAGCCGCCGGGTCGAGCAAAGGCGCGCATTATACAAGGCGCGCGAGGCAAAAGTAAAAAGGCAAAAGGCGAAAGAAAGACGAAAGAAAGGCAAAAGGCAAAAGTTAAGCGGGCGAAGCGCGCAAGCGGCCTTCTCAACTTTCGCCTTTTTACTTTTGCCTTGTGCCTTAAATTTCCGCGAATCAGTGAATCAAAATCTCGTCGCCGACCTCTTCGACGCCCGCCGGCCGGTGGCCGAGCGCTCCGCCGTCCTCATAAACCTCGATGAGCGTCATGCCGCCGAGTTCGCCCTGGATGAGGGCTTCGGAGAGCGGGTC
This sequence comes from Pyrinomonadaceae bacterium, assembly GCA_036566625.1. Taxonomy (GTDB): domain Bacteria; phylum Acidobacteriota; class Blastocatellia; order Pyrinomonadales; family Pyrinomonadaceae; genus JAIVJZ01. The sequence goes on along the minus strand of DATCWB010000341.1, from coordinate 1,072 downwards.
TTCCACGTATTTCTGGAGCGCGCGGCGCAGCGGGCGCGCGCCGTAGGTGCGGTCGGCGCAGGTTTTCTTGACGATCCAGTGCTTGGCTTCATCGGTCAGGCGCACTTCCAGGCCCCGCCGTCCGAGCATCCGGTTCATCAATTCGACTTGCAGCCCGACGATCTCCAGCAACTCTTCGTCCTGCAACTCGTCGAAGATGATGATCTCGTCGAGGCGGTTGATGAATTCCGGGTTGAACGTCTGCTTAACGGCCGACATCACCATGTCTTCGAGTTTCTCGCGCGAATCGGCGGCCTGCGCCTGGAAACCGAGCGCGCCGCGTTTCTGGATGAAACGCGCGCCGATGTTCGAGGTCATGATGATGATCGTGTTCTTGAAATCCACGGCGTTGCCGAGCGCGTCGGTCAGGATACCGTCCTCGAAAACTTGCAGCAGGACGTTGAAGATGTCGGGGTGCGCCTTCTCGATCTCGTCAAAGAGCAGCACGCTGTAGGGCGAACGCCGGATGCGCTCGGTCAACTGCCCGCCCTCCTCGTGGCCGACGTAGCCCGGAGGCGAGCCGATCAGCTTCGAGACCGAATGCTTCTCCATGAATTCCGACATGTCGAAGCGAATCATCGAACGCTCCGAGCCGAACAGAAACTCGGCGAGCGAGCGCGCCACTTCCGTCTTGCCGACGCCCGTCGGGCCGAGGAACAGGAACGAGCCGACCGGACGCTGCGGGTTCTTCAACCCCGCGCGCGAACGCCGGATGGAGCGGGCGAGCGCGGAAATCGCGGGGCGTTGCGCCACGACGCGGTGGTGCAGTTCGATCTCGATGCGCAGGAGTTTCTGCGTCTCTTCCTCTTTCAGCGAGTTGACGGGGATGCCCGTCCAGCGCGCGATGACATCCTCCACGTCGTCTTTCGTGACGGCGATGGAGACGAGCATGTCGTCCTCTTCGTGTAGGCGCGCGCCCGTCAGATTGTCAACGATGTAGGACGTGCGCAGACGATCCTCCGTCAGCCCGCCGCGCTGCTGTGGCGGCTCGCCGCCGATGGTCGGCTCGCGGCGCGCGCGCAGCTTGACGCGC
>DATCWB010000340.1:0-6136 GCA_036566625.1 Pyrinomonadaceae bacterium | reverse complement strand
CGTGGGCGAGACGCGCGTGATGCGCTCGAAAGAGGAGGCGCACGATTACCGTTATTTCCCCGAGCCGGATTTGCCGCCGCTCGTCGTCACGCCCGCCTTCATCGAAGCGGTGACGGCCGAGATGCCGGAGTTGCCGGAAGCGCGCCGCCGCCGCTTCATGGAGGAGTACGAGTTGTCTTTCGAAGACGCCTCGCAGTTCACAGCCGAGCGCGGCCTCGCGGACTACTACGAGCGCGCGGCGCGCGCTTCGGCGAACGCGCGCGCGGCGGCCAACTGGATCAGGTCGGAGCTGCTGCGCGAACTCGAAGCGTCGGGGCGCACGGCGGAAGATTCGCCGGTCAAGGCGGAAGAGTTGGGCGCGCTCGTGCGTTTGATTGACGAGGGCAGGATCAGCGGCAAGCAGGGCAAGGAAGTGCTCGTCGAGATGTTCGCGTCGGGCAAGTCGGCCGCCGTTATCGTCGAGGAGCAGGGACTCGCGCAGGTGAGCGACGCGGGCGAGATCGAACGGATCGTCGGCGAAGTGATCGCCGCCAGCCCCAAACAACTCGAACAGTATCACGCGGGCAAGGAGACGCTTTTCGGCTTCTTCGTCGGGCAGGTGATGAAAGCATCGAAGGGCAAGGCGAATCCGAAACTCGTTAACGAAGTGTTGCAGGAAAAGCTGAAAAAGTGACGAGTGACAAGCGACGGGTGACAAGTTGAAGACAAGCCTTTTGTTTTAACTTGTCACTCGTCACTTGTCACTCGTCACTGCTTTCTAGGGGGACGATGGAACTCAAAGGCAAAAGCGCAATTGTGACGGGGAGCACGAAAGGCATCGGGCGGGCGATTGCCGAATCGCTGGTGCGCGAGGGCTTGAACGTGTGCGTGAGCGCGCGGAGCGAGGATGAAGTGTGGCGCGCGGTTGGAGAGTTGGGCGACGCGGGCGAGGGCAGTGTGACGGGCGTGGTGTGCGACGTGCGCGACTACGAAGAGGTGCGCGCGCTGTTCGAGCACACGGCGGCCGAGTTCGGCGGCGTGGACGTTTTGGTCAACAACGCGGGCATCGGTCTTTTCCAGACGGTCGAGGAGATGTCGCCGGAAGACTTTCGCGCCGTGCTGGAGACGAATCTCAACAGCGTCTTCTACTGCTGCCACGAGGCGATCCCGCTGATGCGCGCGCGCGGCGGCGGCTACATCATCAATATCTCTTCGCTGGCGGGCGCGAACCCGCACCCGCGCATGGCCGCCTATAACGCGTCGAAGTTCGCCCTGAACGGTTTCAGCGAGGCGTTGATGCAGGAGGTGCGACACGACCGCATCAAGGTCAGTTACATCATGCCCGGTTCGGTCAACACCTACTTCGGCGGCGACGTGCCGAGCGCAGAGCAGAGTTGGCAACTGCAACCGCCGGACGTGGCGCGCGTCGTCGTTGACCTGCTCAGGCACGACGAGCGGAGTTTGCCGAGTCGCGTCGAGATCAGGCCGAGCATGCCGCCGAAAGCGAAGTGAGGAAGGATGAATTTGAAAAAACTGATCCTCACGGCCTTTGTCTGCCTGCTCCCGCACGCGGCGCGCGCGCAGACGACCACCCCGACACCCGCGCCCGTCCCTGTTCAGGGTAAATCAACGCCGGGACAGCCAGCGGAATTGCAGGAGGCGGACAAACTCAACGCGTCCGTGTACCGACTTTATGCGGAGGGCAACTATAAAGAGGCTTTGCCGCTGGCCGAGCGTGCGCTCGCCCTCAGTGAAAAAGTCCTGAAGGACGAAGACCCTTTGGTCGGCGTCGCGCTGCACAATCTGGCCGCCGTCTACATCGCGCTGGGCGAAATGGGGAAAGTCGAACGGCTGTGCGAACGCATTCTCGTGCGCCGGGAGCAAGGGCGGCCGCCCACCTCTAAAGCTACCATGAATGCGCTGACCGCCTACGCGTGCATCTTCAGCGCGAAGGGGTGGCTACGCGTCGGCAACGGGAAGACGCTGTCCGACCGCATCAACAAAATTCTCCTGGAGGACGCCATCGTCGCCGCCGGGCTGACGCCTCCGGCGAACCTCGAAGGGGCCGGCGAGCGTATCAGCGCACCGCCGCCGACCTATCCCCGGATGGCCTTGAACGAGAGGCGGCAAGGCACCGTCTTCATCATGATGGACATCGACGGGGCGGGCGGCGTAATGAGCGCGGAGCCTCTACCGTGCGTCCCCGCTCTCAGATCGTTGGCCGAGGCCGCCGCCGGAGCGGCGCACCAGTCGAAGTTCGCGCCGGTCTCAATCGCGGGCACACCGATCACGCGGAAGGCGTTTGCGATATATAACTTCGTCATTAAATAGGGACGGGATTGATCGCCTGAGGCGATCCATAATTTAAAGCGCAGAGGGAAAGGAAAGAACATGGAAGCGGGCGACGTGGCCGATCAGATCATGGAGGTGAAGGCGGGCGGGGAGGACGACGAGAGATTTCGCTCGCGCGTGGCATTGATGATCGCGTTCATGGCGATGCTGCTGGCGATCACGAGTCTCGGCGGCGGGAATGCCGCCGAAGACATCATGAACCACAACATCCACGCGAGCGACACGTGGGCTTTTTATCAGGCCAAGAACATCCGGCAGACTTCCTATCGGATCGCCGCCGACACGCTTGAGGTCGAGTTACAACTGCACAGCGCGACGATATCGCCGGAGACGCAGCAACTGATACAACGCAAGATCGATCAATTCAAGGCGACCGCCGCACGCTACGAGAGCGAACCCGACCCCCAGGCCCCGAACGATCCGCTACGGGGCGAGGGCAAGAAAGAACTGTCGGCGCGCGCGACCGACTATGCCGCCCAACGCGACCGCGCACAGTTGCAAGACCCGAACTTCGATTTCGCCGAAGCACTATTTCAGATCGCGATTGTGCTGGCCTCCGTCTCGATCCTCGCCACGTCGCGGCTCATTATGAAAGTTTCGGTCGGCGTCGGCATCGTCGCGACGTTGCTCATGCTCAACGGATATTTCCTGTTTTTCAAGTTACCCTTCTAGACGCTCACGCGAGGAGCAATAGACATGAAGAAGTTGCTGTTGACGATCTTCCTGTTCGCGCAGTTCGTCCAATTCGCGCCGGAAGCGGTGCGGGGTCAAACCGCGCCAACCCCGGCGGGCGCAACGCAGGAGGCCGCGACGCCCGCCGCCGGGCAGGCTGACGCGGTTAAAGAGGCCGACAGCCTGAGCCGCCAGGTCGTGCAGTTGTACCAGGCGGGAAAATTCGACGAGGCTTTGCCGTTGGCCGAGCGAGCGCTCAAACTGCGTGAGGAGGCGGGCGGGCGCGAGCACCCTTCCGTCGCCCAAGCCCTCAGAAATCTCGCCGCGATTTATCACTCCAAGAGCAAGCTCGACAAGGCGCGGCAACTTTACAAGCGCGCGCTCTCGATCTACGAGAAACACCCGGCGGCGACGAGCAGAGTGAACATCTACAAACTGCACGACGCCCTCGGCGTCCTCGAACGTTTCGCGTTCAACAACTTCATCGACGCCATCGAAAACTATGAGCGCAGCCTCGCGCTCAAGCAAAGCTCGCTCGGCGCAGAGCACGAGGACGTGATCAAGACTCTCTACGAACTGGCCGAACTCTACGAGCTGCTCGCCCACAACGACAAAGCCCTCGCCACGCACCGCCGCGTGATCGGGATCATGGAGAAGCGCGAGGCGACCAAGCCCTATGACCTGATACTCGCGCTCAGTCGCTTCGTCTGCCTGAGCGAACGGCTCAAAATGAAAACCGAGACGGCCGCGGCGGAGCGGCGGATTGAGGAGATCAGGGCGAGGGAAGAGGCGCAACGCGAGCAGGAGGCGAAGGCGCTGCCGGGGGTGCAAATATCTGGAGACGAGACGGTTCGCGGCGGCGTGATCAACGGCAGAGCCATCTCCAAGCCCCAACCGAATTACCCCGGAGATGCCAAACGCTACGGCATCTCCGGGACGGTGACTATCTTCGTGACCGTGGACGAAACCGGGCGCGTCATCGAAGCCTACCCGTGCGGCCACCCGATCCTGTCGGAAGCCTCTCTGCGTGCGGCCTACCGCGCGCGCTTCACCCCGACGTTGCTCGACGGTAAGCCGGTGAAGGTGAGGGGCGTCATCACTTATAATTTCGTCCTGCAATAATTCATGCGCGAAAGGCGCGCGACATTATGAGAGCCGTGTTGCAGCGCGTGACGCGCGCGTCGGTGAGAGTGGAGAGTGAGACGGTCGGCGAGATCGACGCCGGGCTTCTCGTCCTGCTCGGCATCGCGCGCGACGACACGCCCGAAGACGCGCGCTACCTGCTGGAGAAGATCGCCGGCCTGCGCATTTTCGACGACGCCGAAGGTCGCATGAACATGTCGCTGGCCGAGACGGGCGGGGCGTTGCTGGTCGTCTCGCAGTTCACGCTCTACGGCGACGCGCGGCGCGGGCGCAGGCCATCATGGAGCGAGGCCGCCGCGCCGCAGGTGGCCGAGCCGCTCTACGAGTTTTTCGTGAGCGAGGCACGGCGGACGTTGGGGCGCGTCGAAACGGGAAGTTTTCGCCGCATGATGGAAGTCGAACTCACGAACGACGGGCCGGTGACGATCCTGCTCGACAGCCGGAAGCAGTTTTGAGGGTCGGGAAGAAACTAACGCGAAGCCGCGCGGTCGCCGAGAGAATAGAATCGTGGCCGCTTCGCGCCGTCGCGCCTTTGTGTTTAGATGTTCTTTTCAGCCGTTAACAAAATCGAGAAGGATGAGAGAGATGAATCGTAACTTTAGACGTTGGGCGATTGCGCTGCTCTGCCTTGCGTTCTCGCTCGCAGCATCGGCGTGCGGGCAGGCGTCGAATTCCAACAGCGTGGCGGGCGACGCGGAGGGAGCGAACGTCAAGACGGGGGTCAAGCCGGAGGCGGACGCGGAGGCGGCGGTCATCGAGACGGACTTCGGGCGGATCGTGATCGAGCTTTACCCGAACGTCGCGCCGCAGATGGTGGCGCGTTTCAAGAAACTCGCGTCCGAAGGTTTCTACAACGGGACGGCGATCCATCGCATCGACCCGGATTTGGGGATCATTCAGGGCGGCGACCCGAATTCCAAAGACAATAACCCGGCGAACGACGGCATGGGCAGTTCGGACGAACCGAACCTCCCGGCCGAGTTCAGCGACATCGAATATGAGCGCGGCACGGTCGGCGCGGCGCGCAGCCAGTCGGAGGATTCGGCCAACAGCCAGTTCTACCTCACGCTCAAACGCCAGCCCGCTTTCGACAGGCGTTACACCGTCTTCGGCCGCGTCATCGAAGGCATCAACAACGCCGACATCATCAGCACCGCCCCCCTCGCCGAGGGCACGCAGGATCGTCCGGCCGACAGAATTCTCGTCAAAAGCATCACACTTGCCCCGCGCGCCAATTTCAAATAAGACAGTGACAAGTGACAAGTGACAGGTGACGAGTTAAAACACAAACCGTGTTCTTTAACTTGTCACCTGTCACTTATTACTTGTCGCTGCTTTTAGATCGTGTCGTCTTCGGTCTTCGAGCGCGGGTCGAGTTCGAAGCGGTCTCGGTCGCGGCGGTCAATTTTGTCTATGAATTCGAGTTCTTCGTTGTCCTCGAAGTTGACGCCGACGGCGTGCGCGTTCTCCTCCACGTCCGACTGATCGGGCGTCGGGTTGTCGCCCGCAACGGATTCTTCGCCGCTGTCGTTAACGTCTTCCCATGTGGCGTCGAGGTCGCCGCCCGCGTCGCTCGGTGAGGCGGCGGTGTTCTGGCGCAGCCGCCCGGCGAGTTGATCCGGGTCTTTGGGCGCGCGCGCGATCTCCTCTTCCATAAACTGCTCGATCTCCGGGTCGGGCACAAAGTTGGGATCGTTGCTCAGGTACTCGAAGTCTTCCGGTCTCTTCTTCGGCATCTTTCCATCTCCCCGTGCGATGAATCCGGCCACACGCGCGACCTTGACTCTCGCCACGCTCTCGCGCGCCCGCGCTCGCACTTATTGTTTGCTTGTTGAACTGGCAAGCAATATAGCAAATGCAAACTCGCCGAACAAACATGCGTTGCGCCCCGCCTCGGACGCGCGCGCCAAAATTGACGCGCTTGACGTTCGAGGGAGGGGAACTTAAACTTAAACGCATAAGATTTTCGCCATCAATTTGAGCGTCCGCG
>DATCWB010000339.1:0-2556 GCA_036566625.1 Pyrinomonadaceae bacterium | reverse complement strand
AACCAGCCGCCGCGTCGAACCAGAACGCGCCCGCCGCCGAAACTCCCGGACAGCAGCCCGCGCCGGCCGCCGATGCGAGCGGCGCGAACGCCGCCCTGCCGAACGGGCAGGACGCGAACCACACGTCCGCGCCCGCCGCGTCCGGCGCGCGCAACTACTGGACGAACTTTCGCGGGCCGAACCGCGACGGGCGTTACGAAGAACGCGCCGTTCGTGTCAACTGGCCTGCGGGCGGTTTGAAGCCGATGTGGAAGCAGCCCGTGGGCGGAGGCTTCTCGTCGTTCGTCGTGGCGGACGGCGTGGCCTACACCATCGAACAGCGGCGCGCGCAGGAAGTGGTGGTGGCCTACCACGTCGAGACGGGGCGCGAACTGTGGACGCACGGCTGGAACGCGGAGTTCAGCCCGGACAACACGGGCGACGGGCCGCGCTCGACGCCGACGTGGGACGCCGGAAGAATTTACGCGCTCGGCGCGGAGGGCGAGCTGCGCGCCCTCGATGCGAAGACCGGCAAGCTCCACTGGCAAAAAAACATTCTCTCGGACAACGGCGCGTCCAACATTCAATGGGGCGTGGCCGCCTCGCCGCTCGTCGTTGACGACAAGGTGGTGGTGTTGGCCGGGGGAGCGGCGGGGAAAGGCGTCGTCGCTTACAACAAGACGACGGGCGCGCGCGTCTGGTCATCTCTGAACGACCGCGCCTCTTACACGTCGCCGATGCTCGTCACGCTCGCCGGCAAACGTCAGGTCATGGTCGTCACGGCGAACCGCATCGCCGGTCTCGACCCGGCGGACGGCGGCGTGCTCTGGTCGCACCCGTGGGACACGTCTATGGGCATTAACGTCTCGCAACCGCTCGTCGTCGGCCCGAACCGTTTCTTCATCTCGGCGGGCTACGGCAAGGGCGCGGCGCTGGTTGAACTCTCGGGGAGCGGGCGGAGTTTCACTTCAAAGGCGGTGTGGGAGAACATCAACCTGAAGACGAAGTTCAACAGCCCCGTCGTCCACAACGGCCACGTCTATGGACTGGATGAGGGCATCCTCACCTGCGTCGACCTCAAGACGGGCGAGCGCAGGTGGAAGGGCGGCCGCTACGGCTACGGGCAGGTGCTGCTCGCCAGCGATCACCTGATCGTGACGACGGACGCGGGCGAGATCGTCCTCGTCAAAGCCGACCCCGCCGCATACGCGGAAGTCACGAAGTTCTCCGCGCTCACGGGCAAAACCTGGAACGTGCCCGCGCTGGCAAACGGCCGCCTGCTCGTGCGCAACGGCAGCGAGATGGCGGCCTATAATCTGGCGGAGTGAGAGCGGAGAAAACCGCCGTGCAAAAGAAAGTCGCCCTCCGGTTTCATTAAAACCGGAGGGCGACTTTCTTTTGCGCCCGAACCTACCCAGCGGCGGTCGAAATCTGCTCTAGTGTAATCCGCCGCCCTCTTTGCTGCCCGCGCTCTCTTTGCTCTCCTTAGGCGTGCGCGAGTTTGAAGTCTCTTTGTCGTCGCCCGCGCCGTGCGCCTCTTCGTTCGGCGTGCTGCTCGCGGGCGAGCCGCCCTTGCCCGCCGTCGGGGTCCGTTCGTACTCGTTGTCCTTATCCTTTGCCATCGCCTTGCCCTCCACGCCCTTGAAAATCGGAACGCTTCATTTTAGGCGCGCGCGCGGGCGCGAACAAACGCCGGCGCGAGTTTAGAACAGCAGCTTCGCGCCGAACTGCAAGTGGCGCGGGTCGCGCGCCGAGAGAATCCGGCCGAAGGTGGGCGAGCCGAGGAAGTTGTCGGGCAGATCGAAGTTCGGGCGGTTGAACAGGTTGAAGGCTTCGAGGCGCAGTTGCAAATTCACGCGCTCGGAGAGCCGCGTGTTTTTCAGGAGCGAGGCGTTGACGTTCTGGTAGCCGGGGCCGTCGAGGATGTTGCGCCCGGCGTTGCCGAACGTGCCGAAGGCGGGGAAGGCGAAGGCCGACGTGTTGAACCAACGCTCCGGCGTGCGATTGCCGGCAGCAGTCGGGTCGCCCACGACGTTCGGGCGGTCGTTTGCGCCGAAGCCGAGCGAAGAACGTCCCGTGTTGCTGTTGTCTATGTCGGAGAGCAGGGCGACGGTAAAGGGGCGTCCCGATTGCAGCGTGACGATGCCGTTGAACTGGAAACCGGAGAGCAGCGTCGTGGCGAGGCCACCCTGGCCGAGGAAACGGCGACCTCGCCCGAAGGGCAGTTCGTAAGAGAAGCTGGTGGAGAGACGATGGCGCACGTCGAAGTTTGAGCGGCCGCGTTCGAGGCGCAGGTTCTGGCTATCCTGCGGGAAGTTGGGGTCGCCCGCGCTGGTGAAGAAGTTCGAGGCGTCGTCGATGGATTTCGAGTAGGTGTAGGAGGACAGGAGCGCGAGGCCGTCGGTCAGGCGTTGCTGGAGGCGCACCTGCAAACTGTGATAGTTGGAATTGCCGCGCGACTCGATGAGGTTGATGTCGTCAAACTGCGCGACGGGGCGCAGCACGAAGGGGAGCGTGGAGGGGCGCGGCTGGTTGATGTCGCGTGCGGTCAGGAGTTTCGTGCCCTTCGAGCCGGCA
>DATCWB010000338.1:0-4888 GCA_036566625.1 Pyrinomonadaceae bacterium | reverse complement strand
CGTCATGCCACCCGCCGCGCCCAGCGCGCCGCCGACGAGGCCGCCGAGCGCGTTGCCCATGCCCGGCTGTTCCGTGTCGCTCGTCTCAACGTCTGCTTCAGCCTCGGGCGCGGTTGTTCCCGGCGAGAGTAAACTCAAGTTCTCGTCCGACAGACCGAGGCGGCGCAAGTCTTCGACGGCGCGGTTGGTGTCTTCGCGCGTCTGGAAAATTCCGGCGACTGTGTTCATCGCTGTAGAGTCTCCTTATTGGATTAGGTGTGAAAGTAGTTTTATCTCTTTACGCGTTTACATTCAAGCGTTCTTGCGAGCGCGCTAAAAAGTTGATTGAGCCGCACCTGTGGTCGTGTTAAAGTGTGTGTCGCACGTCCGACCACCAGAAGCCGCACCGGAGAGAGCACGCGCATGATTGAGATCATCGAAAAACACTGGCCGATGTCCGTGGGCGACGGGAAAGCCACGCGCAAGAAGAAGCCGCGCATCCTCGCCATCACCACCGACTGCTGCACGGGCTGCGCGGGTTCGCCCGCATGCATCGAGTATTGCCCAATCGAGGCGTGCATGTTCTGGATTCCCGACGAGGATCACCCACCGTTCGGACGCATCGAAGTTGACCCGCAACTTTGCATCGGCTGCCAGAAGTGCATCAGCAAGGGGCCGGAGGGCGCCTTCCTCGACGGTTGCCCCTGGGATGCCATCGAGATGGTTCCGACCGAAGACTGGGAGGCCGCGCACGGCATCACACTCTCGGACGCGCCCCCCACACGTTGAACAACTACTACCGAACGATACGCTAAACAATTTCACTTGCGAGCCGCGCGGCTCTTGATGGCTTCGGCCGTCAGAGCCGCCTGTTTTTTGATCTCGTCCGACATCCCCACCACTTCGCCCCGCGCGTAACACTCGATCTCGGGCAGGTCTTCCGTCGCACCGACCAGATAGAGGGCGCGCAAAGCCTCCCACGCGTTTTTGCCGTCGGGCGCGAGCACGAGTAACTCTTCGCCCGCCCCGAGGCTTCGCCCGTCAATCGCCGACGCATGCTCGATCTTACCCGCGACCGGCGCGCGAACTTCCTGCGCCGCGCCGCGCTCGTCGCGCACGCGCGCCACCATCGCCTCCCTCGTGACGGAAGAACCCGCCGGCAGGATCGTGATGGGCGTCCCTGCGAATCGTAGTTTGACGCTGTAGGGCTTGAGCATCGCCACCAACTCCGCGCGCCCGCTCCCGTCCTCGAAGCGCGAGAGCGAGAGCGCGGCCATCCGGCGCACGGCCGGTTCGTCGTCCCGGAGAAGTTGTTTGAGCGCGGCGTGGAACTCGGGGGATTTGTTGTCGTCGCCCATCACCCACGCAGCGGCCATGCGTAAATCCGGCAGCGGGTTTTCCGCCACGCGCAACACCTGCGGATACCAACGCTTGACGCTCTCGTCGCCCTTCACGATGCGCCGGTCGATCTGTTCGAGCGCATGTTGCACATGGCGCGGCTTCTGCTCGTCGTTCAGATATTTTTCGATCTCGTCGTCGTCTAGTTCACGCCAGAAGGTAGTGCCGTACCAGGAGAGAAACGGGAGGATGATGAAGAGCGCGGCGACGACGGCAAGCGGCCACGGCGAACGACGCCGGGCGGGCGTCTCCTGCGAAGCGGCCTCTCGCGTGCCGGCGTGATGATTGCCGTTTGAGTTATCGCCTTCCATCTTCGTTGACGCTTGAGACCGCGCACGTTAACGCGAGGGGTAGAGTTGATAGAGCATGAGATAGACGGCGACGCCCGTGGCGGACACGTAGAGCCAGAGCGGAAACGTCCAACGTGCGATCCGGCGATGTCGCCCGAAGTCGCCGCGCCACGCGCGCCGGAGCGTGATGAGGACGAGCGGCACGATCACGGCCGCCAGAATCGTGTGCGTCAGCAGAATGAAAAAATAGACTGGGCGGATGTAGCCCTGCCCGGTGAAACGCGTCGAACCGTGGTTGTAATGATAGAACAGATACGAAACGAGAAAGATGCAGGAGACGACGAGAGCGGAGGTCATGCAGCGCAGGTGCGCGGTGATGCGGCGACGGCTGATGAAGTAAAACCCGGCGACGAGGAGCAGCCCGCTCGTTGCATTGAGCATGGCGTTGATGTGCGGCAGTATCGAATAATCCATGAATGTTCGGGACGGCGAAAGATGCGCGGATTATAGCATTCCCGCCGCCCGCCGGTAGTATCGGATGCGGATGCGAAACGGAGACGTACACGGAAGGGGGCGACTTGCGCGGGCGGTAAAAAGTTGTTCCACGAAAGATATTCGGCGACGACGGCGCGCGGCGGCAACACACTTCACCAGACCACGGCGTCGCCGCTCGCGGCCTCTACTCTTCGGTTTTTTTCGCGGCGTGGGGCGCGGCCTTCTTCGGCGCGGGCGGCCGCTCGCTCATCTGCTCGTAGCCGCAGCGTTCGCACTGCCAGAGCGGGAAGACGGCCGACGGGTCGGCCTTGCTCTCGTAGAGGGCGCGGTCGGACGGGATGATCTTGCCGCCGCATTGCGGGCAAGCCCGCCCGCGGATGCTCTGGTGGTCGGTATTGAGTGCGAGCGCCTGATCGTTTTCCATTTTAGATTCCGTCAGCGGTTAGGAGTCGTCGCCGTCGCCGGGCGAGTTGCGGTGCTTGTAAGCGATGACGAAGATCGCGCAGAAGATGGCGACGGGCGGGCACAGCAGGATCAACGTCGCGAGGTTGAGAGTTCGCGCCGAGACGCTGTCGAGGTTGGCGGCCGTCGCCTTGCACATCGCGCACTGCGCGAACGCGTCCGGCGCGAGCCACAGCGCAGCCGCCGCGACGAGCGCGAGCATAAAGATTGCGTTGTGGACGGCCGTCCGGTTCATTTCCCTCACCTGTAGACGCGTAATCCGAGTTGGCGAAAACTGTCGGGGAAGAAGATGAAGAGCAGGCAGATGCAGATGATGAGCATCGGGATCAGCGTGTAGACCAGACTCATGCGCTCGTAGCGCAGGTGCATGAAGTAGGCGAGGATGAGCGCGGCCTTGATCAGCGAGAGGCCGATGAGGATCGTCAGCATCAGGACGAGGCCAACATCTTTATAGGCCAGAAAGACTTCGATCACGGTCAGGCCGAGCAGCGCGCCGAGCACGATGAGGAACAGTTTCGTCGAGCCCGCGAAGTGAACCTCGACGGGTTCGACGGGCGTGTCGTCGCCCTCTGCGGCGAAGAGATTTTTGAGCACGCCGTTCTCGTGCGCCCACAGCAGCGGGATGATCATGAAGATGCCCGCGAGCATGAGGCTGACGAGCGTGATGAAGAGACTGTCTATGGAGATGAAATTGCCAGCCCGGCGCACGTTCGTCAGCGCCATCACGATGAAGCCCACCGCAAAGAGCACGCAGATCGCGTTCAGGATCAAGTCCTGCCTCTTCATCAAGTTGCCGAGTGACCCGAAACGTGTGCTCATGCCTCTTTAGTCCACCTCTCTTTTACGAAGTTTGCCAGCCGTCGCCGTCGTGCGCCCCGACTCAATGCGCCGGGGGGTGAAAATCCACCGACAGCAAATAGATCAAAGGGAACACGAACATCCAGACGAGATCGACGAAGTGCCAGTAGAGGCCGCTGATCTCAACGTCCTCGTGCGTCTTGCGGCGAATGCGCATGGCGATGTAGCCGAGGTAGATGACGCCCGTCAGGACGTGGAACATGTGCAGCCCGGTGATGGCGAAGAAGGTCGCGCCGAAGAGGGGCGACGCCTGCGGCCAGCGTTCGAGCCACTTGGCGGGCAGCGTGAAAGGTTTGAGTCCGTAGTCGTTGATCAGGTGAATCCACTCGTAGATATGGAGGACGAGGAACGTCAGGCCGCCGAGCATCGTCGCACCGATCCAGCGACGCGCCTTGCGCCGGTCGCGTCGCGCCGAGGCGGCCACGGCCATGACCATCGTGAAACTCGAAGCCAGCAGGCAGAGCGTCATCACAGTGGAGAAGATGATGCTCGGGTAGAAGACGAAGGGCGTCGGCCACGCATCGCTCGACACGCGGACGTAGCAATAGCCGATGAGCAGCGCGGAGAAGGTCAGCGCGTCCGAGACGATGAAGAGCCACATGCCGAGTTTTCGGTGGCCGATGCGATAGGGAAAAGTTCCGCCGCTCCAATCGTCAGCGACCAGAGGCTCTGCCGTGTGCGCGTGTGTACTCAATGCTTACCTCCACAGGAAAAGGAGTGCGAACAGATAGACCCACAGCCCGTCCATGAAATGCCAGTACAGCCCGATAGCGTCGGCGCGGGCGCGCTCTTGGGCGGCCGCGTCGTTCGCGCTCGCCATCTCGCGCCGCGCGCCGAGCATCAGGTAACTCAGACCGATGATGCCGCCGACGAGATGCAGCGCGTGCAGCGCGGTCAGCAGATAGAAGAAAGAACTGTGCGGGTTCGTCGCCAGGTAAATTCCCTGCCCGGCCAGGCCGCGCCAGGCGAGAAGCTGTGCGACGAGAAAGCCGAAACCGAGCGCGAGCGACACGGCGAGCCAACGCCGGTAAACTTCGCGCGCCCCGCGTCTGAGCGCGCGCCGCGCGACTTCAAAGGTTGCGCTGCTCGTGAGTATCAAAGCCGTGCTGACCCAGAGCAACGCGGGCACGGAGAAGGCTTGCCAGCCCTGCTGCATCCGCGTCGAGCGGAACACGTAGGCGCTCGACAGGGCGGCGAACATCATCAGAATCGCGGACAGAGCCAACCACATGCCGATGCGATACTGCTGCGGCGTCGAATCGCGGAGGGCGCGATGCCTGTCATTCCCCCCGCCGCAGTTCGGCGGTTGCGGCCCGCCGCGCGAACCGTTGCCGCCCGCCCCTCGCCTGCCTGTGCCGCCGAGGTGGATGTTCTTCGTCTCCGTGGAGACGCTGCCCGCCGGTTTA
>DATCWB010000337.1:0-4925 GCA_036566625.1 Pyrinomonadaceae bacterium | reverse complement strand
GCGTTGCGGCTGCTGCTGCGGGCGAGCGCCCGATCTCCTCTGCGCCGCTGCTTCACCGCCGGACTCTTTTGAAGCGGCGCGCGTGTAGACGCAGATCATCGCCGTGATGGACACGATGACAACCAGCGTAATGAAACGGAGATCGATGATGATTTGACGAAACAGACCCGCGCGTCGCAACCCGTTAGTCCTTTCGCTGTCGGCTCTTCGTAAATCTGACGCACGACCGGCTGAGAAATCCGCTGAAGATCATTCTTGACGTTAGCAAACGCTTCGCCCGCTAAAATTTTGGAGCACTGGAGCAGAAGGCTTTCCTTGTAACACAGTTGGCACAGACTGACAACGATATTTTCCGGTGAGGCGATTTTCCGGTGAGGCGACTGGTGCGAGGATCGGTTGCGCAGCAAACGCGCGGGCGCGCGTTAACTCTTTCCGCCCGCCTGAGTTTTCCCCGCACTGTCGGCGTCGATGCCCGTGCGCAGTTGCGAGAGCGCGGGGTTAGCGGGATAGAGGCTTTCGAGTTTGGCGAGCGTGGCACGCGCCTCCGTCTTGTCGCCCTTGCGCGTGAGCGCGACGACCATGTTCTGCAAGGTCGGCTCGTGGCGCGGGTCGATTTCGAGCGCGCGGCGGAATTCGGCCACCGCGCGTTCATGATCGGGCGGGTTGCGCAGCAGGAAGGTCATGCCGAGGTCCATGCGGACGCTGATGTCGTCCGGCGTCCGGGTGAGTGCGGCGGTGTACCACTTCTCAGCCGCGGTAAAATTCCCTGCGTCGTAGTTGATGTTGCCGAGCGCGACGACCGGCTCAAGTTCCTCCGGTTTCAAGGTGTTGGCGCGCAGCAAAAATTCCAGTACGTCGTCGAATCGGTTGGTCTGGAACGAGGCGCGCGCCGCCTGCATCTGCGCCTCGTAATCGGAAGAATTTTCGCGCGCCGCTTTCACCGCCGCCTGCGCGGCCGTCTCCAGGCGTTGCTGATCGGCCACCCCGTTTGAAGGCAGCGCGGACTGTACGGCGCGGCCGTCGCCCACGAGCGTGGCGGCGGCGCGCATGTTCGCCCAACTTGCGAACCCGAAACCGAAGAACAGGCCGAAGCCCACCCCGATGATGGAAAAAAGGAGATTCTCTCGATTCATAAGTCTGTAAAGTGACGGGTGACGGGTGACAGGTACAAGTTAAAAACAAAAGCTTGTCTTTAAACCTGTCACTTGTCACCCGTCACCCGTCACCGTCTTTATGCGTATGAGTGCAAGCCCGGCAGCAGGTAGCTGACGCCGAGGTAGGTGAAGATGACGAGCAGGAAGGCGACGACGGCGAAGTAGGCCGAGCGTTTGCCGGTCATGCCGCGCGCGATGCGTGCATGGAGGAAGCCGCCGTAGGTGAGCCAGGCGACGAACGCGCCCGTCTCCTTCGAGTCCCACCCCCAGTAGCGGCCCCACGACTCGTTAGCCCAGATCGCGCCCGTCACCAGCAGCATCGCCAGACCGGCGAAGGCCACGCTCGCCGTCTTGTACATCAGGCTGTCGAGTTTCTCGGCCGACGGCAGAGCTTTGCGCAAAACGTCCGTGCGGAAGCTGAAGAAGACGACGAAGAGCGTGGCGGTAAACGCCGTGATCAGCGCGGAGAGTTCGACGGGGTTTGCGTTCAAACTCAGGACGAGCGACGAACCACGCTCCGCGACAAACTCCTGCGAGGCGGCGACGAAGCGCGACGGCTCAATCGTGAGCACCTGTTCGGCCGTCATGCCCTGCTGCTCTGCCAGCCACGCGCCGAACTGCGGAAACTGGTTCGGATTGATCTTGCTGACGACGTTCGTCATAGACTTGACCTGCGACACCAGCGCGACGACGGCGCAAGCCTGCGAGACGAGCGAGAGTTTCAGCAGCCAGTGTCCCCATGTGCGCGCGCGCTCGTCCTCCTGCAAAAGATATTTGCCGAAGAGTCCGATGACGCCGAGCAGCAGCACGCCGGAGACGACGATGAGCAGGCCGACGTATGGAATGTCGGCGCGCAGGGGTAACGCCTGACGCGAGCCCTGCATGAAGGTCGAGGCCGTGTAGATGCCCGTCGTGAAGACCGAGAAACGGCTGACGGTAGCGAAGACGCCGAGGCCGAAGATGGCCGCCCAGATCGCCATTGATTCGGGCTTCGTGCCGACCTTCAGTAAATAGATGACCGCCGCCGCAAAACAGACGAGCGCGACGCCGTAGGCGAGCGAGGCGATGCCGACGTGGATCGGCCGCCAGTAGGAGTCGAGCACGGGCGGCAGGTTGATGAACTCGTTGCCGATGAAGCGCGCCAGCACGAGGATGAGCGCGGCGAGCGGCAGAGAGATCGCGCCGATGAAGCGGAAGTTTTTGCGCCCGGAAATAACCATCGTCGTGATCCCCGCGCCGAAGGCGAAGGCGAGCGAGAGGTCGTAGAGGTTGGCGAACGGGATGAAGCGGAAAGCCCACTCCATGTCGGCCGCGGTCTTCCCCTGCGCCTGAAAGATTTGCAACTCGCGGTCGTACCCGGCCACCCAGCGCACGCACCAACTCGACAGGTTGAAGAACACGCCGAGGCAACCCGTCCACAAACCGACCTTCTGCGCCATGTCCGAAGGCGCGTAGAGGTTCGTCAGGTGGAAGGTGGCGGCCGTCAGGTAACAGGCGAGCGCGATCATCATCAGCGCGCCGTCCGTCATGAAGCGGTCGCCGCCCATCTGGATGCGGAGCAACACCAACAGGATCGCGCCGACGATGGGGATGATGGCCGGGAGGTACGACTTGAGCGACCACACGCTCGCGTCCTCGTGTTTCGGCGAACCGGCTTCGGCCGAGTCGGTCAAAATTTCATTATTGCTTAAAACTTCACTCATGAATTTTTTACCTCTTGGGGTTGGCCGGTGATGGCCTGTAAGAGTTTTTTGAATTTGTCTTCGAGCGCGACGACGTTGCGGTTGGTGTTGCCGCCAAGGACGACCTGGAAAGTCTTCGCATCGTCGTCAGTCTCTTCGATAATCGCCCACACGCGCTGGTGCGAGAAGAAGAAGACCGCCGAGAGCGCGACGAAGAGCATCCCGCTGCCGGCGTAAAAGATCGTCGTGCCGGGGTCGCGCTGGACTGAGAGCATGTGCGCCTCCGGCACTTTCTCGAAATCGGCGAGCCGGAACTTGTAACCCGCGACCGCGCGGCCGACCGGCGCGCCGCTCGGCAACTCCTGCGCGAAGGCGAAGGCGCGACTGCGTTCGCCCGCCGGACTCGTCACGTTCAGGATCGCCGCCGGGTTGTTGTACTCGCCCGACTGCGTTCCCACCCGGCTGCCCTGCATCTGGAAGTCGGGCTGGAAGTCCACGTAGTCGATCTTCGTCCCGTCAGGCAGTTGTACCGAACCGTCGCGCGCGACTTGTACATCCTGTGGTGCGCCGCCCGCCTCCGGCGTCAGGCGCAGAGTGATGTTGCGCGCGTGACCGACGTTCATGAAGCTGGCCTGAAAGAAACGATAGCCGCGATAGTCGAAGGGGCGGTTCATGTGGACGAGCGCGTTGTGTTCGCCCGTCTCGTCTTTGATCTTGATGCGCGTCATCCAGTCGATGGTGTTGTCGGCCGTGATGGGGCCTTCTTTTCTGATCAACTTTTGCTGGATGTCGGTGCAGGTCACTTCAAAAGGCAGGGCGGCCGTTGACTTGTCGAGACGGAAGGTGTTCATGTCCTCGATCTTGAAGACGGTCTCGGACATTTCACCGGCCGACGCGCCGGGTTTCAACCACATCGAGCCGGTGCGCCCGAACTGCGCCGTCATGAAGCCGCCGAAGAAGATCGTCAGCAGCGCGACGTGGACGGCGTACGCGCCCAGGCGATTCCACGTCCCGCGTTGCGCGAGGATGAAGGTGCGCGCGCCCTTCTCGGTCACGATGGGCTTGAAGCCGGTTTTGCGTGAAGCCTCGGCGAGGCGTTCGACGAGCGCGGCGCGGCTGTCGGCGCGCATCTCCAGCGTCGCCGTCACCGGCTGCTTGCGCAGCCACGCGGCGACCACTTCGAGTTTCGGGCGCACGACGTACTGCCACGCGCCGGGAAACCTCTCTATCGAAGCCAGCACGATGTTCAGCGAGAGCACGAGCAGGAGCGCGTTGAAATACCACGCGTGGTAAATGTCGAAAAAGCCGAGCACGCCGCCGAGCAGTTTTTGCGAAGGGGTCAGGCCGGCGAAATATTTGTCGAAGCCGTCCACGTTCGTCTGCATGATGAGCATGCCGATCATGCTGGCGCTGGCGAGCAGGATGAGCAGCGTGACGCCGAAGCGCACGGAACTCAGGAGATTGAGCAGACGCGTGATGATCGAGGGAGTTGAGCGGACGGCGGGGGCAATCCGGTTCACACCTATCTCGTTTTTGGTTTCTTCTATGGCAGACATTTGTTTATGAATTTCAGCAATAGCACTGAAGGAAACTTCATTGAAATCTGGCGCGTCTGCGGGTCAGAGTCGCGCGGGTCGTCCACGGTGGAGGCCATCATAGCCGATCACTGTCGCATCATCAACTAATCGTCCTCACGTTTTTTCGACGCTCTGAATTAACCACCGCGCGCCGCGTTTTCGGCGTCGCAGCCGCATCGTGTATCATGCGACGGGCGTGCGGCGACGCCTCTCGAAGGGCGCGGATGCGCCGCCCCATGGTTCTCCCGTTTCGACGCGAAGTTGTTATCTTCCGATGCCTCCGGGTTATTTCTCCGAAAGGCTGCAACGTTTCATACCGTCTATGAGCAAAAACATTCTCCTGTGCGTTATTGGTCTTACGCTTGGCTTCGGCGGGGGTTTCTTCCTCGCCAACAAAATCACCGGCAGCATCCCGGCCGCGCCGGCAGTCGCGTCGAACGCATCGAGCGCGCCTACGGATTCCGCTCCGCCGCTCGACCCCACGCAGGCGGGCGCGCCGCTCCCGCCCGGCC
>DATCWB010000336.1:0-6804 GCA_036566625.1 Pyrinomonadaceae bacterium | reverse complement strand
CGGCGGTTCGTCGGGCGGTTCGGCGGCGGCCGTCGCTGCGCGCATCGTGCCCGTCGCTTTCGGGTCGGACACGGGCGGCTCGGTGCGCCAACCGGCGTCGCTCTGCGGAATCGTCGGCGTTAAACCGACCTACGGGCGCGTCTCACGCTACGGACTCGTCGCCTTCGGCTCGTCGCTCGATCAAATCGGCATCTTCGCCACCAACACTATGGACGCCGCCCTGACCCTCGCCGTGATTGCCGGGCGCGACCCGCGCGACGCGACGACCGCAGGCGTCCCCGTGCCCGATTACGTCTCGGGGTTGACGGGCGACATGCGCGGCGTGCGCCTCGGCGTGCCGCGCGAGTTGTTCGGCGAAGGGCTGGACGCGGACGTGCGCGCGAGCGTCGAGGCGGCGATTGAAACTTACCGCACGCTCGGCGCGGAGGTGGTTGACGTGGAACTGCCGCACGCGAAATACGCTATCGCGGTTTACTACATCATCGCCACCGCCGAAGCCTCTTCCAACCTCGCGCGCTACGACGGCGTGCGCTACGGTTTTCGCGCCGGAGAGTCGCCGACCCTGCGCGAGATGTACCGGCGCACGCGCGAGGAAGGTTTCGGCACGGAGGTCAAACGCCGCATCATGCTCGGCACGTATGTTCTCTCCTCCGGCTATTACGATGCCTACTATCTCAAAGCGCAAAAGGTGCGCGCGCTCCTCAAACAAGACTTCACGCGCGCTTTCGAACGTTGCGACGCGATCATCACGCCGACCTCGCCGACCACCGCCTTCCTGCTCGGCGAAAAGACGGACGACCCGCTCGCCATGTATCTCAACGACATCTACACCGTGACGGCCAACCTCGCGGGCATCCCCGGCCTCTCCGTCCCCTGCGGCCTCTCCAAAACGAACCTGCCCATCGGCATGCAACTGCTGGGGCCCCATTGGAGCGAGTCCACGCTCCTGCGCTTCGCGCACGCCTACGAGCAGGCGCAACCTTTCGACGCGCGCCCCGGCGTGATAGCCGGCGGCGAAGGGTGAGCGCACGGGCGGCTGACGGCACACTTCCAAAACGCAGGGGCTGCTTCGACATCGAAGCAGCCCCTGCGTTTTTAATGCGTTGTTGACTACGCCCCGAATGCCCGCAGCCGGAGCGTTGAAAGAATCAGCCCTTCCGAGAATCCTTATCGGGAATGAGATCGCCCGTGAAGAGTTCGATCACGTCTTTGACCGTGCCGACGAAGGGCGTCACGTCGAGGCCAACGTGGATGATGCCGTTGCGCCAGCCCTTCTTCCTGATCTCGTGACCCGCGAAGCCGAGGGCGACGGCCGTGCCGACAATGGGGATCGGCTTGATGAGCCGCCGCGCCAGCCGCCAGCCCCCGGCGCGCACCGCCCGGCGTGTCATGTCCCTCGCCATTCCCGTCCGTTTCGTATTCATCGCCATCGCTTTTACCTTGTCAATTCCAGACCGAGTTCCGCGCGCAGTTTGCGCTCGTCGTAGGGCGAGAGGTTGAAGGCGCGCCCGTCAATCTCGAAGGTCGGCACTTTGCGCTTGCCCTCGTTGAGCCGCATCACAAGCTCGGCCGCGCCGTCCTGCTCTTCGATGTTGATCTCCTCGTAGGCGATGCCATTCTCATTCAGGAAATGTTTGGCGCGGCGACAGTCGGAACACCACGTGGTCGTATACATTTTGATGTTTGCCATCCCGTCGATTTCCCCCGGGTGAAAAATATGATGTCGCCATTGTAGCCCAAGCGGGTTTCCTTTGCATGAGGCGAAAGCGGTCGTGGCCGGGGCGCGGGGCGCGCGCGCAGAGGGGAGCGGAAAGAGTAACAGTAGTTAACCCTCTCCGCTCCCCTGCGTTTAAGTCTCGAATTTTATTCAGGCGACGCTCAGTTCGTTCGTGAGCGGGTTGGCGATGACGGCGTGCAGGCCGCTGCGCAGGCGGCGCTCGATCTCGAAGGGGTCTTGCGGGCGGGAAAAGAGGTAACCCTGACCGTAGGTACAATCGAGCGTGCGCAGGCGCGCCAGTTGTTCGACGGTCTCTATTCCTTCGGCCACCACGTCCTTGCCCATGTTCCTGGCGAGCATGACGATGGTGCGGACGATTTCGGCATTCTCGTGGTCGTCGCCGCCCATGCTGATGAACGAGCGGTCGATCTTCAGCGTGTGGATCGGCTTCAGACGCGAGAGATAACTGAGCGACGAGTAGCCTGTCCCGAAATCGTCAATCGCCAACTCGACGCCCAGCTCGCGCAGCCGCCCGAGGAGCGGGACGATGGTGTGCGCGTTCTCCATCAAGACGCTCTCGGTGATTTCGAGTTGGAGCGCGGAGGGCGCGAGGCCGCTCTGCCCGAGCACTTCCACGATGCGCTCGTAGAGATCGGGTTGTACAAAATGTCGGCTGGATAAATTGACGCTGAGTTTGAGGCGACTGTGTTGTGGTGAGATGGCCTGCCAGAGGCGCATCTGGCGGCACGCTTCTTCGAGCACCCATTGGCCGAGTTCGACGATCACGCCGGTCTCTTCGGCGACGGAGATGAAATCGCCCGGCTGGATCAAACCGAGTTCCGGGTGCTGCCAGCGCACGAGCGCCTCGAAGCCGGAGACGCGCCCCGTGTCGAGCGACACTATCGGCTGGTACTGCAAACGAAACTCGTCGCGCTCGACGGCGCGCCGCAGATCGTTTTCCAGACGCAGCAGGGCGACCACGCGCGCATGCATGTTCTGGTCAAACACCTCGTGGCGGGCTTTGCCCTGCGCCTTGGCGCGATACATCACGGTGTCGGCGTCGCGCAGGACGGCCTCCGGCGTTTCATAGCCCGTGCTGCTCAGGGCGATGCCGATGCTCGCCGTGGTGAACACTTCGTGGCCGCCCAGGTTGAACGGCTGCGTTAACTCCTGTTGGACGCGTTCGGCCAGAGCGACGGCCTGGCGCGTCTCCGTGCCGATGTCGTTCAAGAGGATCGCGAACTCGTCGCCGCCGAGACGCGCGACCACGTCCGAGGGACGCAGGCAGTGTTGCAGACGGCGCGAGAGCGCGACGAGCAACTGGTCGCCGACTGTGTGACCGAGCGAGTCGTTGACGTTCTTGAAGCGGTCGAGGTCCAGGAACAGCACGGCGAAGACGAACTCATCGCAACGACGGGCGCGCTCGACGGCCGTCTGCAAGTGATCCGTGAAGAGGGTGCGATTCGGCAGACCCGTGAGCGCGTCGTGATAGGCGTTGTGGAGAAGTTTCGCCTCCGTGTGCTTGCGCTCGGCGATGTCGCGGGCGATGCCCTGCACGCCGATGGGGCGGCCGTTCCGGTAGATGAGACGCGTGCTCACTTCGAGCGGCACGCGGCGGCCGTCCTTCGCGATGATGTCCAGCTCGTAGACGGTCGCCTCGTCCACAGACCCTTTGCGCGTCATCATCTGGCGCGCGAGGGCGAGGTGTTCGGGCACGATAATCTCCGCGATGTTGAGGGAGGCGGCCTCTTCGCGCGAGTAGCCCGTGATGCGCTCGCCCGTTTTGTTGAGCGAGGTGAAATTGCCCGCGAGGTCGTGCGTGTAGATGAGGTCGTTGGCATTCTCAAAGAGTTCGCGGTAACGCTCCTCCGATTCGCGCAGCGCACGCTCGGCGCGCTTGCGTTTGGTGCCGTCGCGCGCGATGCCCTGCACGCCGACGGGCGCGCCTTCGTCGTCGCAAATCAACTGCGTGCTCAACTCCAGCAACACACGCTCGCCGCCCTTCGAGATGATCTCGGTCTCGTAACAGGTGGTGGCCTCGTCTCCGGCGAGTTTGCGTTCCATCATCTGGCGCGAGCGCTCCACATGTTCGGGCACGAGCATCTCGGTGAAATTCATCCTGCCGATCTCGGCGCAGGTGTAGCCCGTGACTTTCTCGATGGCGGGGTTAGCCGAGAGGAAACCGCACGATAGGTCGGTGGTGAAGATCACGTCGTTGGCGTTCTCGAACAACTCGCGATAGCGTTCCTCGGATTCGCGCAGGGCGGCCTCGGCCTGTTTGCGCTCGGTCACGTCGTTGATGAGCACGAGGCGCGCCGAGCGCCCGCCGAAGTCGATCAGTTGCGAACTGACATCGACGAAAATCGGCGTGCCGTCCTTCTTGCGGTGCTCCCACTCACCCGCGTAACGGTGCGGCGACGGGAGCGAGGCGATGTTTTCGAGCACGGCCGGGATGCTTTCGGGCGGGCGCACGTCGAAGATGTTCATCGCCAGGAATTCCTCGCGCGTATAGCCGTAGTGCCTGACCGCCGCCTCGTTGACGGCGAGATAAAGGTAAGTGTCCGCGTCGTAGACCCACATCGGGTTCGGGTTGCTCTCGAACAGGACGCGATACTGCTCCTCGGAGCGCGCGAGTTTTTCTTCGGCGCGCTTGCCCGCGGTGATGTCCTCGACGCTGCCCTCGTAATACAGGAGCGCGCCCGCCGCATCGCACACGCCGTAGATGTTCTCGCGCATCCAGATGACGCTGCGGTCTTTGCAAAACACCCGCGCCTCGAAGCCCTGCACCTTGCCGTGCGCGGCGAGCAGGCGTTGGAGCGCGCCGCGCGTCTCGGCGTCGGCGTAAAAGTCGCGCGCGATGTCGGTGCAGTTGGCGATCAACTCGGCGGGCGAAGAGTAGCCGAGCATGAGCGCCATGGCGGGGTTGGCGGCGAGAAACTTCCCGTCCGGCGTCGAGCGGTAGATGCCGTGGACGGCCTGCTCGAAGATCGAGCGGTACTTCAACTCCGCCGCGCGCAGCGCTTCCTCCGACTGCACGCGGTCTGTGATGTCGGTCACGAAGCCCTCGATGGCGACGAGTTCGCCGTCGGCGGAGAAGATGCCGTGCCCCTGCTCCCACATCCACCGCTCACCCTGCGTCGCGGTCGCCAGCCGGTAGACGAGACGAAACCGCGTCCTGGCCGCGAGCGCGGATTGCACCTCGTCCCACACCTTTTGCCGGTCGTCCGGGTGAATCAATTCGGCGTAGGCGATTTTCCGGTTGCCGGTCAGGTCGGCGGGCGCGTAGCCGGTCAGTTCCAGACAGCCTTCGCTGACGAAAACCATCGTCCAACGCTCGTCGTTGCGGCAGCAGTAGGCCATGCCGGGCAGGTTGCCCATCAGTGTGATCAGCGTCCGTTGCGCTTCCGCGTAGCTGGTCGGGTCGGATGATTGATTCGCGTGCGTTTCGCACAGTCTCTGGAAGACGGCGAGATCAATGGCGGAGGGGGATGAGTTCATAGTCGTTGGTGAGGCGCATCGCGCCGGTCGCGCCGGCGCGCGAGGCGCGGGCGGGCGAAGGGTTAAGAGGCTCTCGTCTGCCGGGAAACTTTTCCGTCTTGCGGGCGAAGCCGCCGGAGAAGACCCGCCCGTGGGGGCACACCGAGGCTCGCTTTGACTTCAAAGTGAAACTACCTCTCCCCGCTCAACTGACCGCGCGCACAAAGAGAGCGGCGAGCATTTACGAAGCGGAGAACTGTGACGTTAGCTGAGGATGTTGACCGGAAGAAGTGGGCAAGTCCCCGTAAGGGGAGGTCAACCGCTTTCCAGATTACTTGATAATTCGTTTCCTTGCAAGAAGATAAAATAGCGTCGGGGGCGGCAGGATAAAGGAAGGACTGTCCGCAGGCGGTTGCCCGTAGTCGGTCGTCAGTTGTGATCAAACGAATTACTAAAGATACGATTGAACAACCGGCACACAGACCACGGGCAACCCGGCTGACTACTGTTCAAGTTGCGTGCGCGCGCGTTGGAGGAAGGTGCGCATCATCTCGCTGACGCCCTTCTGCATCTCCGCGCTGAGGCGGTTTTCGCCGACGAGTCCGGCGAGCATGTGCAACTCGGTCGCCTTCTGGCGGCGCAACTCGACGCGCTGCACGATGCGTATGAGCACGCGCGTGCCCTGTTCCTCGAACTGCGCGGCGTAACGCAGAAAGTTGCTGCGCTCCTGCGCGGCGGGTGACCACTCGATGCTCTGCGGGTGATCGAGCGTCTGCTCGACGGCGAACGCCTGCCGGATCGCGCCGATGACGGGCACTTCCGCGCGAATGAGCCAGCGCATCACGCCGCCCGCCTCTTCGCGGATGCTCTCCACGCCCGGCATCAACTCCACGAAGTTGCGCCAGTCGCCGAAGAAGGCGCGCGCCCGCTCGACCGTGGTCTTAATCTCTAGTTTCTCTTCGAAAGCCGCTTTGATCTGGAACACAATTCCCCCCGTGCTAAGTGACAGGTGACAAGTGACGAGCAAGAACCAAACTCAACCCGTCACCACAAGCATACGTTTTTAACTCGTCACTTGTCACTCGTCACTTGTCACTTTTTTCTAAAATGTTGGTTGAAAGAGAAACGAATTGAAGAACAGACGCGTGGTGGCCCGCCAGAAGCCGCGATAGTTAGGGTCTTCGGCGTAGAGCACGACATGGCCGCGCCCCGTCGGTTCTTCGATGACGTGCGCCGTACCGCGCAGTAGTCGCTCGGTGTTGTTCGGCCAGATGAAACCGGCGATGCGCAGCGGTTGATTGCCTTCTCCCGTGAAGACGACGGCGTTCGTGCCTTCTTTCGAAGGGCGGAAGAAGTAGGCCGAGTCGATGAGCACGGGAAGCTGCGGGTCTTCGTAGCCGTAGGTCAGCGGCGTCGAGCGATCCACGGTGGCGCGGAAGATCGCGCCGGGGACGGGTTCGGGCACACGCCCCGGTCTGGCCGAGGGCGAGGCGATGGGCGGCAGGTCGGGCGGCGCGCCGTCGAGTTTCTCGTTGCGATCCTGCGCGTCGCGCTGCTGCTCGGTGGCGGTCTGCGCGGCCTGACGGCGGTTGCGCGCCGTCGCCGCTCCC
>DATCWB010000335.1:0-2176 GCA_036566625.1 Pyrinomonadaceae bacterium | reverse complement strand
CCGCTTCGCCGGAAGCCTGCTGCGCGGCGGCCTGCACGAGTTCCTGCTCGGCGCGTTCTTCGGGGTCGTCCGGGTCGCGCTCAAGTTTTTCGAGCGCGACCGAGTAGATTTGCACCGAGGTCAGCGAGTTGAAACTGCTCTGGTCGATGCGTTGGAAATAGAGTTTGCGCCCGTCGGGCGAGAAACGCGCGTTCACCTCGTTGAAGGAATCAAAAGAGACTTTCCGCTCTTCGCCGCCGCCCGCCGAAGGGGCGATGTAGATGTCGCTGTTGCGCGTGAAGTCGGGCTTGGAATAGGCGAGCCACTTACCGTCGGGCGACCACTGGGGCGAGCCGACGCTTCCATAACGCGACGCACTGATCTCCCTCGACTGTTTGCTCGCCAGCATGACGGCGCGGAGTTTGTTGTCGGAAGACGTGTAAGCGATCTGCGTCGAGTCGGGCGACCAGGAGTAGCCGAACTTGAGTTCGTCAAGGTCTGTGATCTTCTGCGCGTCGCCCGCGCCGTCCGTCGCCACGACGTAAAGCTCCTCGCGCCCGCTGCGATCCGAGACGAAGGCGATCCACTTGCCGTCGGGCGAGTATTCGACGTTGCGGTCGCGGAAAGGGCTATCGGTCAACTGGCGCAGGTCGCCCTCTTCGACGGGCACGGTGAAAATCTCGCCGTGGATGGAGACGACGATGCGGCGCGAGTTTGGCGCGAGGGCGTAGTCGTCAACCTGCGAAGCGAAGTCGCGCACCTCGCTCAAACTCTCCTGCGTCTCGGCGGCGATGTCGAGTTTGATCGGCGTGACGCGCTTTGATGCCACGTCGAGTTTTGCGATGCCGAAGTCGTGCTCGAAGACGATAGTCTTGCCGTCATTGCTAATGGACGGCCAGCGCACGTCGCCCGTCTTGAACGTCGTGACCTGCGCGGCCTTGCCTCCCGATTCCGGGATGCGCCAGATGTTGGTGAGGCCGCCGCCCTCGCGGTCGCTGACGAAATAGATGTGGCCGTCGCGCGCCCACATCGGCCAGGAGTCCAGCCCCTCGAAGTCCGTCAGGTTCTTGAAACTCTTCGTCGAGGCGTCCATCACCATCACGTCCGACTGCATCGAGCCGCGATAGAACTTGCGCCAGTAAGCCTGCGCCTTCTGGTTGTAGGCGATGCGGCGGCCGTCGGGCGAGTAAGAGCCTTGCACGCCCATGTCCACGCCCGCGTTCGCAGGCATGCCGCCATCCACGCTGACGGTGTAGAGCCGCGCCGCGAAGTCCTCGCCGCGATTCGCCGAGAAGAGGACGCTCCGGCCGTCGGGCGTCCAGTTCAAGACCGAATCGTCGGACGAGTGCGAGGTCAACTGCTTCACCGTGCCGCCGCCGGAAGGCATGATGAAAACGTCGAGGTTGCCGTTACGGTCGCTCGAAAAAGCGATCCACTGGCCGTCGGGCGAGAAGCGCGGGTACACGTCGCGCGCCCTGTGGACTGTCAGACGCTGGACGTTTTGCCCCGTCTCATCCGCCGTCCAGATGTCGCCGAGATAGCCGAACGCGACGCGCCCCTGATGATAGTGCGGGTAGCGCACGAGCCGCGCCTCTTTTGCCGTGGCGACGGCCGAGGCGACGAAGAGAAACGCGATTGCCGAGAGGTAAATTTTCTTCATCATTTTTTCCAGAAAGTCAGAGAGCTAAAGGCCGCCCGGCTGCGGAGACGGGCGCGACTAGGGCTGCTTCGAGCAGCAACAACTTCGCATCTTTTGTCGGACAGGAAATTTTTTATGCGCCCACACCGGAAGCGCGTTGCAGGATTAGCCCGTGCATTGTAGTTAAAACGCCGCGCGAACGCTAATTGTTACGAACGGGTGACGGGAAAAGTTTTCCCTTCATTCTTCGCGCACGACCAATTTCGACGCGGGCAGCATCGCGCCGCGTCCCCTGTGCTGCCAGCAGCGACCCGTGCCGCGCACACGCCGCGAACAGGGCGTTCCGCGCTTGGTGCGCGCGCCGCAGACGGAGACGACTTCGGCCGGGTCGGTCGGCCGTTCCGTCTCCGTGCCGTCCGCGCCGTAGACGGGAGCACGCGGATCTTTCGCCGCCTCCGCCCCTTTTCCCGCTGCCGCCGGCAACTGCGGCGCGCGCACTGTGGAATTCTGTGTGCTTCGCTCGATGACGAGCGGCGGGGGCGCGTGGCGCATCGCGCG
>DATCWB010000334.1:0-8915 GCA_036566625.1 Pyrinomonadaceae bacterium | reverse complement strand
CGCGTCGCGGAGCGCGCCGTTGCAGGCCACGCCGCCCGCGACAATGAGCGTGCGCGGCCGGTGCTCGGCGGCCAGCTTCTCCGTCGTGCCGACGAGCGAGCGCACGACGACGCTTTGAAAACTCGCGGCCAAATCTTTCACCGCCTGCGCAGGCGTCTGCCCATCGGCGACGGGTTGCAGGCCGCTCTCGCGCACGTATTTAGAGACGGCGGTCTTGAGTCCGCTGAAACTAAAGTCCGGCAGGCCATCGCCCATGCGGGGCACGCTGAAGGGCACGGCGCGCGCGTCGCCTTCGCGCGCGAGACGCTCGATGATGGGGCCGCCGGGATAACCGAGTCCCAGCATCTTCGCCACCTTGTCGAAGGCTTCGCCCGCCGCGTCGTCGCGGGTGCGCGCGAGCACCTTGTACTTGCCCGGCTCGGGCACTAGAAAGAGGTTCGTGTGGCCGCCCGACACGACGAGCGCGAAGGCCGGGTATTCAATCGGCGGATTCTCGAAGACCACCGAATAAATGTGCCCCTCGATGTGGTTGACGCCGACGAGCGGCTTCCGGAGGGCGAACGCCATCGCCTTCGCGTAAGAGAGGCCGACGAGCAGAGAGCCTACCAGCCCCGGTCCGTGCGTCACCGCGATGCCGTCAATCTCGCGCTTCCCCGTGCCGGCGCGCGCGAACGCCTCTTCGACGACGGGCACGATCTTGTCCAGATGCTCGCGCGAGGCGAGTTCGGGCACGACGCCGCCGAAGCGTCTGTGAGTTTCGATTTGAGACGAGATGACGGACGACACCATCATGCGGCCATCGCGCACGATTGCCGCCGCCGTCTCATCGCAAGAACTTTCGATTCCGAGTACAAGCATGGTTGAAGAGTTGGTTGAAAGACAGTCTATTGCTTCCGCGCGGAACGTTCAACTCCGGGTGGAACGCTCCGGATCATTCCGCGGCTTCCGCTTCGTAAAAACTCAGGGCTGAATCACCCTGCTTCAGGATGCGCCAGCGTCGAACGCCTCCGACAGCATCCTTAAGGGCGTTCTTGTGATGGTGCTCGACAATGAGGATGCCGCCTGCGGCGAGAAGCGACTCGGTGCGTGCGCCGAAGAGTTCGAGCAGCGGGGCGTAGTCGATGGCGTAAGGCGGATCGAGAAAGGCAATGTCGTAGGGCGCGCCGCCGCGCCCCTCGACGCGCCGCAAAAAGTCCGTGGCTTCGCTGAGTACGACTTCCGTCAACTCTTCGGGGACGCCGCACAGGTCGAGATTCGACTCGACGAGACCACACATCTTGCGCGAACGATCCACGAAAGTGACGAACGCCGCGCCGCGCGAAATCGCCTCGATGCCGACCGCGCCCGAACCGGCGCAGAGGTCGAGGAAACGTGCGCCCTCGATACGCGGCGCGAGGACGTTAAAGAGCGTCTCGCGCAGGCGGTCGGAGGTCGGGCGGATCTGCATGGAGGGCGGGCTTTTCAACACCCGCCCGCGATATTGTCCGGCGATGATTCTCACGATAAGAGTAGTTTCAGGTTTCAGGTTTAAAGTTTCAAGTTGAAAACGATTGTCTGGTTTTAACCTGAAACCTGCAACTTGGAACTTCACCCGACGGCGGCGAGGCCGAAGCGGGCGTCGGCGCGGACGCGTTCGATGAGGCGAGAGGTTTCGCGCGTGCGGCGGCGGGCGTTGGAGAGGTAGTAGTCGGCTTCGTTGCGCGCTTCTTCCAATATGCGCACGTCGCGCACGAGGTTGCCGACGCGAAAGGTGGGCACGCCCGACTGGCGCGTGCCCATCACTTCGCCGGGGCCGCGAATCTCCAAATCTTTTTCCGCGATGCGGAAGCCGTCGTTCGTCTCCTCCATGATGCCGAGACGTTCCCTGGCGACGGCGGTTTGTTTGTCGGAAGCGAGCAGCACGCAGAAACTCTGCTCTGCGCCGCGCCCGACGCGCCCGCGCAACTGGTGTAGCTGCGAGAGGCCGAAACGCTCCGCGTGTTCGATGACCATGACGGACGCGTTGGGCACGTCAACTCCGACTTCGACCACGGTCGTCGCGACGAGTATTTGCACGTCTCCGCGCGTGAAGAGGTGCATCGTCTCCTCTTTCTCCGCCGACTTCATCTTGCCGTGCAGCAGACCGATACTGAACGTGGGAAACACGCGGTCGCGCAGGTGCTCGAACATGCGCGTCGCGTCCTTCAAGTCCATCTTCTCTGACTCTTCCACGAGCGGGTAGACGATGTAAGCCTGACGACCCGCGCGGATTTCCCGCTCGACGCCCTTGTAAACTCCGGCGCGCTGGTCTTCGCCGACGACGACCGTCTTGATCGGCGTGCGGCCGGGCGGGAGTTCGTCTATGACCGACACGTCGAGGTCGCCGTAGACGGTCATGGCGAGCGAGCGCGGGATGGGCGTCGCCGTCATCACGAGCACGTCGGGGTTGAAGCCGCGCTCGCGCAGGGAGGCGCGTTGCAGTACACCGAAGCGGTGCTGTTCGTCTATGACGACCAGGCCGAGCTTGCGGAAGGCGACCGATTCCTGAATGAGCGCGTGCGTGCCGATGCAGGCATGAACTTCACCGGCGGCGATGTCGGCGTGGAGGCGTCTTTTTTCCGCAGCGCGGAGCGAGCCGATGAGCAGTTCGGCGCGGTGCGGAGTGCGCGCGAGCATGCGCCTGACGTTGCGCGCGTGCTGGTCTGCGAGGATTTCGGTCGGAGCCATGAGCGCGGCCTGATAGCCGTTCTCCATCGCGGCGAGCATGGCGAGCAGCGCGACGATGGTTTTGCCGCTGCCCACGTCGCCCTGCAAGAGCCGGTTCATCGGCACGTCGGATTGCATGTCGTCGAGAATGCGTTTGACGGAACGCTCTTGCGCGTTCGTCAGCGTGAAGGGGAGTATCTCGGCGAGGTGGCCGCGCACGCGTTCGTCAATCTCGATCACCGCGCCCTTCGGCTCTTTGACGCGCTCGCTTTTGCGGATGGCGATGGCGAGCGCGACCCAGAAGAATTCCTCGAAGATGAGACGGAGGTGCGCGGGCGAGCGGGCGCGCTCGTAGTCGGCGAGCGGGGCGTCTTCGGCGGGGAAGTGGATGCGGCGCAGGGCTTCGGCGCGCGTGATCAAACTCTGTCGCCCGATGAGTTCGGACGGCAGCGTCTCCGTGATCTCCGCGTCGTCTATGCGCGCAAGAACGGCGTGCATGATCTCGCGCAGACGTTTGGCGGGAAACTCGCCGAGCTTGCGATAGACGGGCACGCGCCGCCCGACGTGGATTGCGGCGAGACGCGGATCGGCCGCTTCCGCTTCGTCGTCTTCTACAAGCGATTCTGCGTCCGCGTCAGATTCTTCTTCCACGGCCTCGGCCACCGGCGCGCTATCCTGTCGGGCTTCCGAGCCTTCGTGCGCGTTTGCGCCGTTCTCTTCGGCGAGTCGCAGGAGGGCGTGTTCGGGCGGCGTCCATGTGCCGGGGAGCATTTCCAGTTCGTCGGGTTTGCCGAGACGCAGGGCAAACGTGTTGCGACGCGCGTCCCACTCCCAGCGGCCGTAGGCGACGAAGCGCGCGCCGCGCGTGAAGCGTTGGCGGTTGTAGGCGACGATGCGCGCCGCCTGACGGCCGGACACGAACCACCAGACGACGACCGGCTTGCCCGTCCTCTCCGGGTCGCTCGCCGTGATCTCGAAGATAAACAGAGGCGGCGCTTTCGCCCCACGATTCTTGCCCACCTGAAAACCGCCCGCCACGCGCACGTAGAGTTCGAGCGACGCTTCCACGCCGTCTCTGAGTTCGGAGATGCGCGTCAGGTTCGAGCGATCCTCGTAACGCATCGGCAGGTAATTTAAGAGGTCTTCGACGGTGGCTTCGCCCGCGTCGCGCTTGCCCGTGAGAGTTGCGAGCGCGAGGCCGAGACGGCGCGCCGTCGGCTGGCCGAAACGCGGGATGCCGTGGCCTGTGAGCGAAAGGATGGGGGTGTCGAGCGTGAGAGACATAAAGCGAGCGACAAGTGACAAGTGACGAGTGACAAGTTAAAACAGAAGAAATGTCTTCAACTCGTCACTTGTCACTTGTCACTCGTCACTTTAATCAGGCGTTGGCCGTGCTTGCGGCAGAGCAGTGCTGGTCGAAGGCGCGCGTCAATTCCTGCGCGATGGTGGGCGCGTCTTTGCCTTCGATCTGGTAGCGTTCCATGATGTAGACGAGTTGGCCGTCTTTGAGCAGGGCGATGGATGGCGACGACGGTTGGTGGCCGGCGAAGTAGGCGCGGGCTTTTTCGGTGGCCTCGATGTCCGCACCGGCAAAGACTGTAATCGCCCGCTCGGGGCGCGTCGGATGCTGCATCGCGCGGGCGATGCCCGGCCGCGCCTTGCCCGCCGCGCAGCCGCAGACGGAATTGACGACGACCATCACCGTGCCGTCAGCTTTGACGGCTTCGTCAACCTGTTCAGGCGTGCGTGCTTCTTCGATGCCGAGTCGCGTCAGTTCCTCGCGCATCGGGCGAATCATGATCTCAGGATAAGGCATAACTAAAGTCTCCTCTGTTGATAAATGTTCTCGCGCAAATTCTAACATAGCCGCGCGCTTTACAGGGGGCACGATGGCGACTGTCGCAATCATTCCCTGTTGATGCTGATGTGACGAACTTCCTCGCCGTCGCCTTTGATCCGCACGTGATAGACGGGCGCGGGCAGAGGGTAGTTGCGCAATCGCTCAGCCCATTCGATGACGATGACGGCGCGTTCGTCCGAGAGCAGTTCGTCAAGGTCAACGGCGTAGGCGGCCGATACGCCATCCGCCAAGCGATACAGGTCGAGGTGGTAGAGCGTGAGTCGCGCCTCGTAACGATTGACGAGGGTGAAGGAGGGGCTGGTCACGTCGTTGAAATCGAGGCCGAGCGCGGCGGCGAGTCCTTTCACGAAGATCGTTTTGCCCGCGCCGAGTGCGCCGTCGAGCAGGATGATTTCGCCGCCGCTCAGATGTTCGCCCATTCGCTTTCCGAGCAGGAATGTGTCCCCCAGTTCGTGTGAAGTCCAGTCGCCGGTCGGGTCGAAGTCGGAAGCTGAATCGAATTCAAGAGTAGTCATGGTCTTTCACCCACGGGGTCGAGCGCGCGGACGGCCGCGCCAAGATAGCGACTGATGTCCGACGCGACAATCGTGCGCATGCCCTGCGCCCCGGCGGCGAGGTCGCACGCAAGCCCGGCGACGTAGACGGCGGCAACCGTCGCGGCATAGGCGTCCATGCGGTCTCCGAGCGCGCCGCGCGACTGTGCGATGAAGCCGGTGATGATTCCGGTGAGCGTGTCGCCCGCGCCCGCCGTGCCCGTTCCGGCGTTGCCGGTCGGATTCACCGAGACGCGCCCGTCGGGGGCGGCAATGATGGTGCGCGCGCCCTTCAAGACAAGGATGAGTTGATGCGCGACGGCGAAGTCTCTGGCGTTCCGGACGCGGCCGGCGAGGGAATCTTGATCTGTGTCCGCGCCCGTCAGACGACGCATCTCGCCGGGGTGCGGCGTCAGGATGAGCGGGGCTTCGGGCATGCCGCGCAAATCGGCAGGCCACGGGGCGAGCGCGTTGAGTCCGTCAGCATCAATAACAACCGGAGCGGTGCGGCGTTCGACGATAGCGCGCGTGAGACGGCGAATGTGTTCGGCTGATGTGAGGCCGGGGCCGATAGCGAGCGCGTCGGCGCGCGCGGCCAGTTGCAACGCCTGTTCGACGGCCGTCTCGCTCAAGATGCGTGCGCCCGCATGCGCGCCCGCTTGTTTCTCTTCGGTCGTCTCGGGCAATTCGGCCATCATCACTTCGGGCATGACCCGCGCGGCGACGGCGTCCATGGCGGACGCGGGCGTGACGATGGTGACGAGTCCCGCGCCGGAGCGCATCGCCGCGTTGCCGCACAGGACGGCCGCGCCCGACATCCGGCGCGAGCCCGCGATGATTAGGGCATGGCCGTGCGTGTTTTTGTAGGAGCCGGGGCGATAGCGTGTCCGTTTGAGCCACGCGCGCGCGTCGTCCGCTTCGGCGAGAAAAAGTTGTGAGCCGGCGGCGTCAACGAGTGCGGCGGGAGAGCCAATGTCCGCGACGATCAATTCACCATTGAAGTGAGAGGCGGGCGGTAGGACGTTCGCGGGCTTGGGCGCGGTGAAGGTGACTGTCAGGTCGGCTTGCACGGCGTCGCCGATTAATTCTGCGGTGTCGGCGTTGAGGCCGGAAGGCACGTCGAGCGAGACGAGCAAGGGACGGCGTTCGACGCTTTCGGGGCGCGCATCTCTAATTTGCGCCAGATGCCTGACCACCTGAGCGTAAATGCCTTCGAGCGGGCGCGTGAGACCCGTGCCGAACAACGCGTCAACAATCACGTCGTAGTCTTTACGCGCTGCCTGAAACGCCCCCCACGCCGCTTCGTCCGTGCATTCCGTGAAAGATAGGCGAGCCGCCGACACGGTTTCCGGTGCGGCGGACGCGATCCGGCGCGCGATCTCGAAGTTTGTCCGGGCGTCGCCGCGCGTGTCCTCGACGCTCCCGAAGAGAATGACTTCAGTCAGCGCGCCTTTGAGCGAGAGAATGCGCGCCAGCGCCGCCCCGTCCCCGCCGTTATTGCCGCGCCCGCAAATTATGAGCAACCGTAGGCCGGAAGCGTCTTTCGAGAAGCGTGAGACGATGGCGCGCGCCGAAGCGTTCGCGGCCTGCTCCATAAGCAGGAGAGAAGGTGTGGCGTACCGCTCCGTGGTCAGGCGATCAACCTCGCGCATCTCGGCGGCTGTTATCACTTTTAGCACAGTGCGGATGATAAGGAGAGAACTACTTGCGGGTCAATGGATTTAGCGGGTACACCGCCGAATTTAACGGGAGTACCGCCCGAAAAGCGTGAAAACAGACACAAAAAAAGAGAGCCGTTCGCTCTCTACTCCACCGCTCGTGCCTGCCGCTAACCTCTCGCCGTCCTATTGTAATCAAAGAAAATGATGAATCCTTGAGGTTCTCCAGAAAAATTGTCGAAATTGTTGAAAAGGCGAAAAATCGTGGGAAAACAGCAATTACACGTATAAAAGGAGACGAGCCGGACTAGTTTTAACTAATCCGGCTCGTCTTGCCTGCAACTGAAAGGACTGGTCAGATGTGTGCGCCCGAGAGAGGCAAACGATCTGTTCGGCGCTTAAACCTGTGCATCTTTGCGGCGTTTGCGGATGCGCGCAGCCACTCCGGCGAGACCCGTGCCGAGCAGGAGCATGGTGGCGGGTTCGGGAACCGGCGTCTGATTGCCCCTGAGACCGGCCGTCAAGTTGGCCGTTTGACCCGATTGGACGAAAAGATTATTCGCCAGTTCGACGGTGAATGTGCCGCTCCCGTTCGCGTTAGAGAACGTGAAGGTCTGATTGGGGTTATCAAACACGATTTCCACGCCGCCGACCGTGGGCGTCGAGATGGTGCCCGTGACGGTCGCCGTGTACGTGGCGGACTGGCCGCCTTCGATTCCGGCCGGGGCGGTGAACGTCAGATTGAGCGTGAAATTGCCGCTCACAGGCGTTTCACCGGCGGTTGACGCCAGCACGAAGGTGCCGATGCGGTTCGCGCCGCTGAAGGAGCCGACGCCGCCGGCGGTCGTCGCCGTAAAGGTATTGCTCTGGAAAGACAGGAAATTGGCGGCAGTGCCGGTCACAGTCCCTGACGAAGTACCCGAAACCGTCACCGGATCGGCTTTTGCGATCTGCCCGGCGCCGAAGATGGCGATGAGCGCGACGCCCATTGCGAGCGATTTGAACATGGTTGCGAAATTTTTCATTGTATCCTTGCCTCCGTGGACCCTTTTACGGAAATCTGAACAAATTCTTGAAAGCCCTCTGACCGTAAATCCACCTTCGGCTAAAGTGTGATTTACGCGGGGAAAAACGCGCTAAAGCGTAAAGAGAGTGATGCCGAGCCGCAGTTGGAAGCACCATCTCGAAAAATCAGGGGCGGAGCAAAACCCTTGATCTATCTTTCCGGACGGCGAGGCAGCGCAAGTCCTTTTACCGTCGAAATCTTTGATTTTCAACCCTTTAACTTCGTCTAAAGACTCAATACTCAGTTACTTCCAGAAAATCTCCGTGTTTACCTAAAGAATTTGGCGAGCCCGACTACAAGAGTTCGGCTCGCCAAATTCTTTCTAACTCAGAGATGATGCAACATTGTCACGCTTGCACAGTCCTTACATGTTCTCGGATGATGCCGCGTCTTTGGCCGCTTTGCGTCTGCGACGAACGCTTGCCGCCGCTCCCGCAAGACCCGTTCCCAACAGGATCATTGTGGCCGGTTCGGGCACGGGTTCGGGGGTCACGGTAATGACATCGCTCCGGTCGCCGGGCTGGATTCCCTGAAAACGCGCGAAGATCAGTTGGGCGAGTTGCTGTGAACTCAATCCGGCGAAATTGCCCGTGACCGTGAAAGTCGCGCTCGTGCCCGGTGCGATGCCTTCGGCGACCTTACCGCCGCCAAAGTTTTTGCCGGTCAACAGGGCGAAGTCGAGAGAGTTGGTTGTCGTTTGCGCGCCCGCCTGAGCTTTGACTTCACTTTGGATGGTAAAGTCCGGGTCTGTCGAACTGGTCAGCGTAAATGTGCCGAGATTGCTGCCGGGCAAATTGAAGCCGAGGGCAGTGATAGAGCCGCTGCTTGAAGTGTTATTGATGGTAAAAGTGAACGAATTACCCGTCAAAGTAAAGTTAGAAATTGTTGCCGTCACGACAGGCGTGGTGGCTGCCGCAGTGGTCGTAACCGAGTCGGCTTGGGCGATAACGCTCAAAGCTAACATCATAAAAGTGGCGGCGCTGGTTAATAGCATTTTGCGGATCATCTCTTAATCTCCTCTGGAACAGATTGTCAGGTTGAAACATAAGAGAGCTTCTAAACCATAGTGATTTCATGGTTCTTCACTTGGTTTCCGAAGTTTTCTTGTTTCT
>DATCWB010000333.1:0-4980 GCA_036566625.1 Pyrinomonadaceae bacterium | reverse complement strand
CGCATCCGTCGCCACCGCGCCGCCGCGCCGCGCCGAGCAGCAAACGCCGCCCGCGCAATCGTCGCCTTTACCCGACGAACTGCTCAACGCCGCGCTGACCACGCTCGAAGGGAAGTCGCTGAAACTGCCCGATCTGCGAGGCAAGGTGGTGGTGCTGAATTTGTGGGCGACGTGGTGCGGGCCGTGCCGCCGGGAGATTCCCGATTTCATCGAGATACAGAAAGACTACGAGGGGCGCGTCGAGGTGGTCGGCATCACGTCGGAGGACGAGCGCAACACGGCGGAGTCGGTCAAGGAATTCGTCAAAGAGTTTGAGATCAATTACAAGGTGGTGTGGGTTGACGCAAAGGGATGGGAGGCTTTCCTCGCGCCGCGCTACAGCATCCCGCAGACCTACGTGCTCGGGCCGGACGGAAACCTGATCAATAAGTTCGTCGGCTACAGCCCGCAGGTGGCGACGATGGTGCGCGACATCGCCGATCAGGCTCTGGGCAATTCCGCGACCGGCGGGCGCTAGACGCGCCGGGTAAGACACGGCTTCATCGGCGGCGCGCGCCGGTAAGATATAAAGAGGAGAGGCAGCACCGCAGGTTTAGACGCCTGCCGGCCGCCTCTCCTCTTTAACGTCTCCTGTTTAACGTCTCCTAGGCGTCTCTCGCCTTTCAAACTTCCGGCGCGACGAAAACTGCGCGGCTCATGCGTCAACGCTTCCCGATTGGTCGCGCTGTCGCTCCTGTTCCAACTCGCGCTTGCCTTCCTCTATCAGGGCGCGCCCTTCGCGTTCGAGTTCCTCGTCCTGCAAGCCCTGCGCGACACTTTCTTTGGCGCGGCCTTCCGCGATCTTCATCTCCGCTTGAACGCGCCCCTCCACTTCATCTATCGCGGCGGGTTCGCCCGTCTCCTCCTGCGTCGTCACCTTATCCGGGTCAATTGACATCTACAGACCTCCTTCTTAGAAGCACGGCTAGCGTGAAAAATTATTTCCGGCATCGTCTCACTGTTGGCGCGGCGCGGTCAAATCGTCGCCCGTCATTTGCCCCCGAAATTTTTTTTGCGGCGGGGGGTTGACTCTGTAGCTGACTACAGGGTTTACAATGTAGCCATGTTGAAAACGGCGAGACAATTTGAACCGCGAGCAGAGGGGCGCACCTTGCGGATCGGCGAGGTGGCCGGGGCCACAGGCATCAGCGTGGAGGCGTTGCGCTTTTACGAGCGGCGCGGCCTTCTGGGTCGGCCCGCGCGCACGGCCTCCGGCTATCGCGCTTACGACGAAGGAGTGCTCGAACGCCTCGCCTTCATCAAACGCGCGCAGGCCATCGGCTTCTCGCTCGACGAGATCGCGGAGATTTTGGAGATGCGCGGGCGCGGCCAGGCACCGTGCCTTGAGGTGCGCGAGGCGGCGCGGCGCAAACTGGCGGAACTCGACACGCGCCTGCGCGAACTGCGCCGCTACCGCAACGAACTGGCGCGCACGCTGGAAGACTGGGACGAGCGCGGCGTCGAGGAAGGTCAATTCTGCGGCCTCATCGAACACAGCCACGTCCATGCGCCCGCCCACACGGGGGCGATGCACGCGCCTACGCGCAAAAAGACGAATAAGGGGAAACAAAAATGAGCGCGACCATCACCAAAGAACCGGCCACGGGCGGCGCGGCCACAAGCGCAGCCAACGATGCGCACGCCGGCACGCACGCCAGCGCGGCGCATGTCGCGGGCGCGAACGGGGCGACCGGCGCGAACAATATCGAGCGAGTTGATTTGTCGCTCACGGGCATGACTTGCAACGCCTGTGCGCGTCGCATCGAACGCCGGCTCGCAAACGCAGGGGGTGTGCAGAGCGCAAACGTCAACTTCGCGACGGCTCGCGCCAGTGTGGAATATGACCCGCGCGCGACCGCGACGGAGCGTTTGATCTCGACGGTCGAAGAGATCGGCTATGGCGCGAGCGATGCGGCGGAAGAGGGCGCGGCCGACAGGGAGAAGGAAGCCGAGCAGGCGGAGCAAGCGCAACTGCGCCGCCGCTTCGTCGTCGCCGCCGCGCTCTCCGCGCCCGTGTTGCTCGTCGCGATGTCGCACGGGCGCATCGAGACGTTCAACGTCCCGTGGATCAACTGGGCGCAACTCGTCCTGACGCTGCCGGTCATCGGCTACAGCGGTTGGCCTTTCTATCAGGGCGCGTGGACCGCGCTCAAACATCGCGCCGCCGACATGAACACGCTCATCGCCACGGGCACGGGCGCGGCCTTCATCTATTCGCTCGTCG
This sequence comes from Pyrinomonadaceae bacterium, assembly GCA_036566625.1. GTDB lineage: Bacteria > Acidobacteriota > Blastocatellia > Pyrinomonadales > Pyrinomonadaceae > JAIVJZ01. The sequence continues at coordinate 2,717 of DATCWB010000333.1, read as the reverse complement.
TGACGGTCGCGCCCGAACTCGTCGCCACGGCGGAGCATTCGGCGGCGATGCCGGGCATGAGCGGCGTCCACATGAATGTCGCGCCCGTCTACTTCGAGGCGGCCAGCGTGATCATCGCGCTCCTCCTCCTGGGGCGTCTGCTCGAAGCGCGTGCGCGCGGCAAGACTTCCGACGCGATCAAGCGCCTGATGGGACTCCAACCACGGACGGCGCGCGTCGTCCGCGAAGGGGGAAGGGAGGTTGATGTTCCGGTCGAAGAGGTCGGGGTTGGCGACGTGTTGGTCGTGCGGCCGGGCGAGCGGATTCCGGTTGACGGCGTGGTCATCGCGGGTGCGTCGGCGGTGAACGAGGCGATGCTGACGGGCGAGAGCATGCCCGTCGAGAAGACGGCGGGCGCGGAGGTCATCGGCGCGACCATCAACGGGACGGGCAGTTTCACCTTTCGCGCGACGAAGATCGGGCGCGAGACGGTGCTGCAACAGATCGTGCGCATGGTGGAACAGGCGCAGGGGCAGCGCGCGCCCATCGCGCGGCTCGCCGACGTGGTGAGCGGTTATTTCACGCCCATCGTGATCTGCATCGCGATTGCGGCATTCGTCGTGTGGTTCATCGCCGCGCCCTTGGAGTCGCGCCTGAGTTACGCGCTCGTCAGTTTCGTCTCGGTTCTGATCATCGCCTGCCCGTGCGCGCTGGGGCTGGCGACGCCGACCGCCGTGATGGTGGGGACGGGGCGCGGCGCCGAGCACGGCATCCTCATCAAAGGCGGCGAGGCTCTGGAGACGGCGCACCGCCTGACGACCATCGTGCTGGACAAGACGGGCACGATCACGCGCGGGCAACCGGCCGTGACGGACGTGTCGGCCACGGGCGCGTTCGGGGAAGATGAATTGCTGCGTCTCGCCGCCTCGGCCGAACGCGGCAGCGAGCACCCGCTCGGCGAGGCGATTGTGCGCCGCGCCGTGGAGCGCGGACTCGCGCTCGCGCCCGTCTCCGTTTTCAATGCGCGCGCGGGTCACGGCGTCGAGGCGGAAGTGGAAGGGCGGCGCGTGCTGCTCGGCAATCTCAAGTTGATGTCGGACGCGGGCGTCGAGTTGAAGGATGTGCGTGCGAGCGCGGAGGGTCTGACGGAGGCGGGACGGACGGTCGTCTACGTCGCCGTGGACGGCGCGGCGGCGGGCGTCATCGCCGTCGCGGACGAGATCAAGGCGGACTCGAAGGCGGCGGTCGCCGCGCTGCAAAAACTCGGGCTGGAGGTCGTGATGCTGACGGGCGACAACCGCCGGACGGCCGAAGCGGTGGCGCGCGAAGTGGGCATCGGGCGCGTGCTGGCCGAAGTGTTGCCGGAGGGCAAGGCGGCGGAAGTGAAAAAGTTGCAGGCCGAGGGCAAGCGTGTGGCGATGGTGGGCGATGGTATCAACGACGCGCCCGCGCTCGCGCAGGCAGATACCGGCATCGCCATCGGCACGGGCACGGACGTTGCCATCGAAGCGTCCGACATCACTTTGATTCGCGGCAGCCTCGACGGCGTGGTGACGGCCATCGCGCTCTCGCGGCAGACGATCAAGGTGATCCGGCAGAATTTATTCTGGGCGTTCGTCTACAACACGCTCGGCATCCCGCTCGCGGCGGGCGCGCTCTATCCGCTGACGGGCTGGCTGCTATCGCCCGTCGTGGCGAGCGCGGCGATGGCGCTCTCGTCTGTCTCGGTCGTCGCCAACAGCCTGCGGCTCAGACGCTTTCGCCCGTGATTCATTTGCCTTCCTCTGCGCCTCCCGCGCCTTTGCGAGAAATAAATCTCACGCTGGAGGCGCGCGGAGGCGCAAAGGAAAATGGCAGGAGTGTTTTTGTAAGTTACGCTTGATGGAAGAAGCGTGAAGGAGTATGAAAATGGACACAACGGAAATCATCGTCTTGCTGGCGGGCGTCGCCGCAATCGCCTTCGTGCTCTGGTATTTCTTCGCGGGCGAAGGGGTGCGCGCGGCGGCCGGCGTGACGGCCACGGGCGTGCAACGCCTGCGCGTGCTGGTCAAGGGCGGCTATACGCCGGACGTGATCGTCGTCAAACGGGGCGCGCCCGTCGAACTCGACTTTTATCGCGACGAGACCAATTCATGCACGGAGCAAGTGGTCTTCGGCGACTTCGGCATCAGCCGTATGCTGCCCGCGTTTAAAACCACCCGGATTCAACTCACGCCCGAGCGCGCGGGCACGTTTATGTTCAACTGCGGCATGAACATGGTGCGCGGCAAGTTGATCGTGGAAGATTAAGGCAACTCCTTGGTCGAGGGCGCTTGAGGCGGCCGCGCGCTTTCAGGTCGCGGCAAATTGGCGCGACCGAGAGCGTTCGTGCTAAATTGACGGCAACCGGAAGGTTAAGGCAGACATCAGAACCCCTGCGACTTTATGCGACGACTCTCTCTCATTTTCGGCATGCTTCTTGCGATCACGGCGGTCGCGTGGGGCAGCGCACAGGCCGCCGAGTGGTGCGCGCACGAAGCAGGCGCGCCTTCCGCGTCTGACGAGCACGACTGCTGCCGCGCCAGAATCGGCGAGTCCGACGCGGAACATTCCCCGTCGCAGGAAACTTCGCACGATGCGTCGCACGAAAACTTAACCACGCGAAATCAGGCCGGGGAATCGCACGCCGAGATGAATTGCGGACGAGCGAACGCCGCTTCAACTCCCGCTTCGACGCCTGAAACGGAAGGCTCTGCTTT
>DATCWB010000332.1:0-2872 GCA_036566625.1 Pyrinomonadaceae bacterium | reverse complement strand
GGGCGGTTGAACAGGTTGAAGGCTTCGAGGCGCAGTTGCAAATTCACGCGCTCGGAGAGCCGCGTGTTTTTCAGGAGCGAGGCGTTGACGTTCTGGTAGCCGGGGCCGTCGAGGATGTTGCGCCCGGCGTTGCCGAATGTGCCGAAGGCGGGGAAGGCGAAGGCCGACGTGTCGAACCAACGCTCCGGCGTGCGATTGGCGGCCGAGGGGTCGCCCACGACGTTCGGGCGGTCGTTCGCGCCGAAGCCGAGCGAAGAGCGTCCGGTGTTGCTGTTGTCGATTTCGGAGAGCAGCGCGACGGTGAACGGGCGACCGGATTGCAGCGTCACGATGCCGTTCAATTGGAAGCCGGAGACGAGCTTCGTGATGAGGCCGTCATCGCCGAGGAAGCGGCGGCCGCGCCCGAACGGCAGTTCATAGGAGAAGCTCGCCGAGAGGCGGTGGCGCACGTCGAAATTCGAGCGCCCCCGTTCGAGGCGCGGGTTCAGGCTGTCCTGCGGGAAATTGGGGTCGCCCGCGCTGGTGAAAAAGTTCGAGGCGTCGTCGATGGATTTCGCGTAGGTGTAGGACGAGAGCATCGCGAGGCCGCGCGTCAGGCGTTGCTGGAGACGCACCTGCAAACTGTGATAGACGGAGTTGCCGCGCGACTCGATCAGGTTGATGTCGTCGAACTGCGCGACGGGGCGCAGGACGAAGGGGAGCGTCGAGGGAAGCGGCTGGTTGATGTCGCGGGCGGTCAAAAGTTTCGTGCCCTTTGAACCGGCGTAGCCGACTTCCAGCACGCGGCTCGCGCCGAGTTGTTGCTGTAGGTTCAGGTTCCAGTGCTGCATGTAGGCCGTGCGCAGGTCGCGCTGGAAGGCGAGCGCGGTGTCGGGAAGCGGCACGGGGAAGTTGTTCGGGAACGGATTGTTGACGGTGAGCGGCAAGCCCTGTAGCGAGAAATAGAGGTTGAAGTCGAAGTAGGGCGCGTTGAAGTAGAGACCTTCGCCGGGCGCGAGCGCGGGCTGATCGTAATAGATGCCGTAGCCGCCGCGCACGACCGTGGTGCCCGCTTCGTTCAGGGTGTAGGCGAAGCCGAGGCGCGGGGCGAAGTTGTTCCGGTCGGGTTCGTAGCCGCTGCGCGGGATGTTGTTCGTGCCGACGCGCGAGAGCGTGCGCGTGGCCGGGTCGTAGAGGTTCGCGCGGTCTTCCGCATCGACGGGCGGCGAGTTGTATTCATAGCGCAAGCCCGCGGAGACGGTCAGGCGCGGCGTGATGCGGAAGCTGTCGTTGACGAAGAGCGCGTAGCTCTCGCCGCGCAGGTGCTGCTGGTTGTCGAGGCGCGCGCCGCCGGTCAGGGCGGGGAAGCCGAGCAGGAGGTCTGCGAGGGCGTTGCCCGTCAGCGGGAAGCGGTCGGAGAAGGTCAGGAAGCCGCGCGATTGAACGTCGCGAAAACCGTTCTGCTGCAAGGCGCGAAACTCGAAGCCGAACTTGACGAGGTGAGAGGCGCTCGCGTAAGTCGCGTTGTCGAGAAACTGGAAGACGTTCGACGCGCTCTGCTGCGGATTATTGAACTCGTCGCCGATGGGCGAGAAGCCCGTGACGGTGATGAAACTCAGGCCGAAGTCGCGCGGGTTCGAAGAGAGTTCCGGCAGGCCGACCTGACGGTTGAGACTCGCCCCGCGCCCTTCGGCGGTGACAGCCGAGGCGACGCGGCTGAAAGCGAAGCGCGCTTCGTTGACCAGTCTCGGCGAGAAGACGTGCGTCTCGCTGAGCATCAAATTCTGGCTGCGGCGCGGCACGAAATTGCCGAAGCCGGGCACGAGCGAGAAGGTCGGGCCGGTGAAGGGGTCGAAGAGAGTGCGGTCGCCGAAGCTGTAGCGCGCCGTGAAAGTTGAGGTGTCGCCGAACCTGTGGTCGAGGCGCACGTCGAAATTGTCGTTGCGGTCGGTTGACGTGGGCGACGAGACGAAGTTGGCGAAGGGCACGTTGCGGTTGGGCAGCGGGTAGAGGTTAGCGATGGCGCGCCCGATGGGGTTCTGAAACTGGACGGGGACGGTCTGGTTGGGGAAGCAGCCCGCGGTGATGGCCGTGCCGAGGACGAGACCGCAGGGACGCAATGTGCCGGTCGCCGGGTCGACGGCGAACGGGTTGCGCACGAAGACAGGATTGCCGAAGGCGTCGCGCGACTGTGAAAAGTCGCCGTTGCGCTCCCTGAGCGTCGGGACGTTGGTGATGCGCGTGATGCCTTCGCGGGTGCGCGTGCCTTCGTAGTCGCCGAAGAGGAAGGTGCGGTCGCGGCGCAGCGGGCCGCCGAGCGAGAAGCCGAACTGGTTGCGTATGTATTTCGGGTCGGGCTGGTCTGCGGGCGCGAAGTAGTTGCGCGCGTCGAAGGCGGCGTTGCGGTGAAACTCGTAGAGCGTGCCGTGCAGAGCGTTCGTACCCGACTTCGAGATGACGTTGACCTGCGCCCCGGCGTTGCGGCCGAATGAAGCGTCGTAGGTGCTCGTCGAAATCTCGAACTCCTGTATGCCGTCCACGGGCGGGCGGACGCCGAAGCTGTTGAGTTTCGGGTCGAGGTTATAGACGCCGTCGAGGAGGAAGTTGTTGGAGTCCTCGCGCGCGCCGTTTGCGCTGAAGGCGAAGTCGCCGCGCACGCTCCCGGCCGAGCCGGGCGCGGCGGGCGCAGTGCCGGGGGCGAGCAGGGCGAGTTCGAGGAAGTTGCGGCCGTCCAAAGGCAACTCCGCGATCTGTCGTTCGGCGATCACCGTGCCGAGCGCGGGCGTGTCTGCTCTCAACGGCGAGAAGTCTTCGACTAAAACCTGATTGACCGTGCCGCCGATGTCCAACCTGATATGGAGCCTGAACTCCTGATTGACCTCCAGCACGACCT
>DATCWB010000331.1:0-3679 GCA_036566625.1 Pyrinomonadaceae bacterium | reverse complement strand
GGCGGCAGCAGCGCGTGTGGGCGTCGCCGCCCGGCGCGGGACTCTATTTCAGTATCGTGCTGCGCCCGCGCTCGCGCCGGGAGACGTGGCCGCTCGTGACCCTCTCGGCCGCGCTCGCCGTGCGAGACGCGCTCGTCGAGGCGTGCGAACTTGAGACGGACATCAAGTGGCCGAACGACATCCTCTACGGGGGACGAAAACTCTGCGGCATCCTCGCCGAAATTGTCGAGACCGGACAGGGGAGCGCGTGCATCCTCGGCATCGGCATCAACTTGAGCGAGCAGGCTTACCCGGCGGACTTGCGCGGGCACGCCACGTCGGTCGAAGCGGCGACGGGCGCGCGCTCTGACGTTGAAAGCATCCTCGCCGCGCTCGTGCGCCGGCTTGCCGGCCGCTACGCGCAACTCCACGCGCCCGCAGGCCGGGCGGCGATCATTCGCGATTGGTCGGCCAACTCTTCTTACGCCTCGGGCAAGCGCGTGCGCGTCCACACCGCCACGGAAATTTTCGACGGCACGACGCGCGGCCTCGAGCCAGACGGCGCGTTGCGCGTGGAAACAGCGACGGCCGAGATCAGGATCGTGCGCGCGGGCGACGTTCACGCGCTCAGAGAAACGATGGAAGAAGGATTGATTCATTGATTCATTGGTTCACTGATTCAATGAATCAATGAATCAATTCCCACAGAGGTTTATATGGCGAGAATCGAGGGAGTCGAATTGGAAGCGGCCGAAGGCTACGTCGGGCGCGTGTTGGAGGCGCAGGCGAAGAAGTGGGGCGCGCCGCTACTGAATCATCTGCTCTACGCGCGCCGCCCCACGATCTTCCGTGGCGTGCGCGGCATGTGGGGCGGCATCGAGGCGTCGGGGTTGATCGACGCGAAACTGCAAGCCCTCGTCAACCGCCGCGTCGCCGCGCTCAACGGTTGCGAGTTTTGACAGGACATCAACGCTGCGGTCGGCAGCGAACTCGGCACCCCCGCCGAAAAGATTCTCGCCCTCGCGGATTATGCCGCCAGCCCGCACTACGACGAGCGCGAGCGCGCGACGCTCGAATACGCCGACGCGATGACCATCACCGGCCGCGAAGTCTCGGACGAACTCTTCGCGCGTCTGCGCCAGTTTTACGACGACGATGCGCTCGTCGAACTGACCGCCGTCATCGCCTGGGAGAACGCGTCGAGCAAATTCAACCGCGCCCTGCGCGTGCCGTCACAAGGACTCTGGAAGAATGCGGAAGCCGGATTGCGGAATGCGGATTGAAAGATAGAAGCGTCGCTATCGTTTCTTCGTCTTCTTAATCCGCGTTCCGCAATCCGCAATCATCTATATGAAGATCGTGTTGTCCACCTTCGGCTCGTTCGGCGACGTGCATCCTTACGTCGCGCTCGCGCTTGAGTTGAAGGCGCGCGGGCATCATCCCGTCATCGCCACGACGGAAATTTACCGTGAGAAGACCGACGCGCTCGGCCTTGAACTTCACCCGGTGCGCCCCGTCATGCCCTCTTACGACGATCCTGACGCGATCAGCAGCCTGCTCGAAACGTTGATGGACGCGCGCACGGGGACGGAAGAAGTCTTCAAAACCATGATCATCCCGCACCTGCGAGACACCTACGAAGACTTGAGCGTGGCCGTCGCCGGGGCCGATCTGCTCGTGACGCACCCGCTCTCAATTCCGGGGCCGCCGGTGGTGGAGCGGACGGGCGTCCGCTGGGTGTCGAGCGTGCTCGCCCCGGGTTCGATGTTGTCGATTTACGACCCGCCCGTGCCGCCGCAATTCCCCGCGCTGCACGGCCTGATGACGCTCCACCCGGCCGTGGGGCGCACGGCGATGCGACTCGGCAAGTGGAAGTGGCGCGCGATGCGGCAGGAGGTAGACAAACTGCGCGCCGGCGTGGGGCTCGCGCCATCCGGCGCGCACCCGCTCTTCGAGGGGCAACATTCGCCGACGCTCGTACTCGCGCTCTTCTCGCGCGTCCTCGCCGAACCGCAACCCGACTGGCCGCCCCGCACGCGCATCACGGGCTTTCCCTTCTACGACCGGCGCGACCGCGCGGGCGACGAAGAGGGCGGCGGCCTCTCCGCCGGACTCGCAGACTTTCTCGACGCCGGAGAGCCGCCCATCGTCTTCACGCTCGGCTCGTCGGCCATCTGGGTGGCGAAAGATTTCTACCGCGAGTCAATCGCCGCCGCGCGCGCGCTCGGCCGCCGCGCGCTCCTGCTCATCGGCCACGAACGCAACCGCCCGGCCGAACCTCTGCCCGAAGGCATCGCCGCGTTCGAGTATGCGCCTTACGGCGAAGTGTTGCCGCGCGCGTGCGCCGTCGTGCATCAGGGCGGCGTCGGCACGACCGGGCAAGCCCTGCGCGCCGGACGCCCCGCGCTCGTCGTCCCTTTCAGTCACGACCAGTTCGACAACGGGGCGCGCGTCGCGCGTCTGGGGTGCGGTCGCATGCTCGCGCGCCCGCGTTACCACGCCGCGAGCGCGACGCGCGAATTGCGTGCTATCTTGGGCGACGAAAATTATCAGGTTAACGCGACGCGGATCGGCCGTCGGGTGCAGGCCGAAGACGGCGCGCGCGCCGCCTGCGACGCGATTGAAGAAGTTTTGCAGGGGAGAAGAGGATAAGGCGGTCAGCACTTTATGCTACTGGTGATAGACGTTGGCAATACCAATACTTCGCTCGGCGTGTACGACGGCGAGCGGCTCGTCACGCACTGGCGTCTGACGACGGAGCGCGGGCGCACGGTGGACGAATACGGCGTGCTCTCGCGCAACCTGTTCGCGCTGGCGGGGCTGGACTTCAAAGCGATCAGCGCGGTCGCTGCCGCCTCCGTCGTGCCGCAGTTGAACTTCACGGTCAAGCGCATGGCCGAGGAATACTTCCAACTCTCGCCCCTCTTCATAGACCATACGACGAATACGGGCATGGAGATTCTCTACCAGCCGCCCTCGGACGTTGGCGCGGACCGGATCGTCGATGCCGTCGCCGCGCGGCACAAGTACGGCGCGCCCGTCATCGTCGTTGACTTCGGCACGGCGACCACGTTCAACGCCGTCAGCGCCGCCGGGCAGTATCTCGGCGGCGTCATCACGCCCGGCATCCAAATCTCCTCCGACGCTCTTTTCGCGCGCGCCGCGCGCCTGCCGCGCGTTGAGATCAAACGACCGCAGGCCGTCATCGGTTCGACCACCAACGGCGCGATCCAATCGGGTCTGTACTACGGCTACGTCGGCCTCGTCGATGGCATCCTGCGGCGCATGCGCGAGGAACTGGGCGGCGACGTGCGCGTCGTCTCCACGGGCGGCCTCGCCCCGCTTATCGCCACCGGCTCGGAACTCATCGAAACCGTTGACGACACGCTCACGCTCGAAGGGTTGAGATTGATCCACGAAGGAACAAAAAACGTGACAGGTGACAAGTGACAGGTGACAGGATAAAACTTCTTGTCTTCCAAACTTGTCACCTGTCACCTGTCACTGGTTCGCATGAACTACTTTAATTACTTCACCGAGATCGAAGACGCGTTTATCCGGCGCAGGGGCAAGCACCTGCTGCTGAGTCCGATGGACTGGGCTTTGATCGAGGGATGGAAGGCGCGGGGCGTGCCGCTGCATGTAGTGCTCAGGGGCGTCGAGCAGTCGTTCGATTCCTACGAGGCGAAACCGCGAAGGC
>DATCWB010000330.1:0-12701 GCA_036566625.1 Pyrinomonadaceae bacterium | reverse complement strand
ATGGATGAACGCGCCCATCTTGCGCGCTTCCTTCTTCTCGACGAACTTGAGCGGATCGAACTCCTTGATCTCGGCCGCGATCTTGACCGGGAACTTCGTCGTATCAAACTTCTCGATATACCCCACACCGCTGCGGCCTTCCAACAGGGCAGCCCACGTGGACTCAACTGTCAAACCGACGGGAGTGACGAGACCGAGTCCCGTAACCACGACGCGACGTTTCAAATTACTGCTCCTCCCTCCGAGGGATTGCTCGTGCCGTCGCCCCGGCGGATGCACACGACCCTGTCGGGCGCGCGCGACTTCAAAGGCGACGGAAATTTCCTGCCGGAGTAAAACGGCGACGGGCGAGTCGCGCACACACGCCGCCGTGCGGCGCGCGCGGGCGAGCGCGGCCGCGCCCGTCCTACGCCTTGTTCAAATGCTGATCTATATAGTTGTAGGCGTCGCGCACGCTCTGAATTTTCTCGGCGTCCTCGTCGGGAATCTCGATGCCGAACTCCTCCTCGAAACGCATGACGAGTTCGACGGTGTCGAGCGAGTCCGCGCCCAGATCGTCAATGAAGCGTGCGTTCGGCGTCACCTCATTTTCGTCCGCGCCGAGTTCGTCCACAATGATCTGTTTCACTTTAATCTCGATGTCTGCTTGCGTGGGCATCGTAGTTCTGCTCCTTCGGTCAAATAAAAAATAGAAAAACTTGGTCTTGGTGTTAAGCGCAAATTAAAACACGCTCGCACGTTAATTGCCACCGCCCGCGGCCTGACTCTCGCCGAGCGCAGTCGCCGCCGCCTCAAGGCTCGCCGGGTCTGCGACGTTCAGACAACGTGCGCCGGAAATCGTCTGGCGCACGAGTCCGGCGAGAACTTTGCCGGGGCCGACCTCGACAAACGTCTCCACGCCCGCCTCCGACAGAAACTTCACAGAGTCCAGCCAACGCACCGGCGAGGAAACCTGCCGCACGAGCGACGCCCGCGCCTCGCCCCCACGGCGGATCGCAACCGCATCCACATTGCAGACGAGCGGCACGCGCAAATCCGCAAACTCAATGCGCTCCAAATCCGCGTCGAGACGATCCTGCGCCGGCTGCATCAACGCACAATGGAACGGCGCGCTGACCGCCAACTTGATCGCGCGTTTCGCCCCGCGCGCTTTTAAAATCTCCATCGCGCGTTCGACCGCCGCCGTGTGCCCGGCGATCACAATCTGTTTCGGCGAGTTGATATTCGCGGGGCTGCAAACTTCGCCCTCCTGCGCGGCTTCGCGGCATGCATCGGTGACCATTTCGGCGTCCGCGCCCACTATCGCCCCCATCGCGCCGACGCCCACGGGCACCGCTTCCTGCATATAACGGCCGCGCGCACGCACCGTCCGCACCGCATCTCTGAGCGAGAGCGCCCCGGCGGCGACGAGCGCGGCATATTCGCCCAGGCTATGACCGGCGACGAAGGCTGGCGCGGGGAAGCCTTCGGCTTCCATCGCGCGCAAGGCCGCGACCGAGACGGTCAGGATCGCGGGCTGCGTGTTCTCCGTCAACTGCAACGCCTCTTCCGGCCCTTCGAAACAGAGTTGCGAAAGCGAAAACCCGAGCGCGTCGTCGACCTCTGCGAACACCTCGCGCGCCGCTGCGAAATGCCCGGCCAGCTCACGACCCATCCCGGCAACCTGCGAGCCTTGCCCCGGAAAAATATATGCGACAGTCATTTGAAATTCGGGCAAAGGATAAAGGTGAAGGGGTAAAGAGTCAAATCTCCTTTTCCCCCTTCACCTTTACCCCTTTACCATTCTCTTTCTCACCAGCGCATCAAGACCGCGCCCCACGTGACGCCGCCCCCGAAGGAGGCGAGCAGGACGAGGTCGCCCTCATCGATACGTCCCTGCTCGACACACTCGTCGAGCGCAATCGGGATGGAGGCCGAAGAGGTGTTGCCGTGCATGGCGATGTTTGAATAGACGATCCCGCTGTCAACTTTCAGGTTGTTCGCCACAGCGTCCGTGATGCGCTGGTTGGCCTGATGCGGGATGAACAGTTTCACGTCTTCGCCCTTGTAGCCCGCCTCCTCCAACACCTCGCGCGACACGTCGGCCATCGAACGAACGGCCACCTTGAACAACTCGTTGCCCTTCATGCGGAAGAAGTGTTGGCCGCTCGTGATGTTGTCGGCGGAGATGCCGAGGCGCGTGCCGCCGCCAGGAGCGTAGAGTTGTTCGGCGTAGCGTCCGTCGGAGCGAATGCGCGTGCCGAGAACGCCGCGCTCGCCTTCGGCCGCGCCGAGCAGGGCTGCGCCCGCGCCGTCGCCGAAGATGACGCACGTCGAGCGATCCGTGTAGTCAACGTAACGCGTCAGGACTTCCGCGCCGATGACGAGCGCGTAGCGCGCCTGCCCGCCGCGGATCATCTGGTTGGCGAGCGTCAGGCCGTAGAGGAAGCCGGAGCAGGCGGCGGCCAGATCGAAGGCGGCGGCGCGGTGCGCGCCGAGTTCGGTCTGGATCAGGCAGCCGGTCGAAGGCAAAATCTGGTCGGGCGTGACGGTGGCGCAGATAACCAGGTCTATTTCTGACGGGTCGATGCGCGCGCGCTCGATGGCCTGCTGCCCGGCGCGCACGGCAAACTGCGACGTGTACTCGCCCTCCGCGGCCTTGTGACGCTCCTTGATCCCGGTGCGCGAAGTGATCCACTCGTCCGACGTTTCGACCAACTTTTCGAGGTCGGCGTTCGTCAATACGCCTGCGGGGTAAGCGCGCCCCGTGCTCAAAATACGGGCGTTCGTGTTCGCCATCTTTAATCTCCAGCTTTCGACACCTGAAACTTCTCGTCCGCCAACACAAGCTCGCGCGCGTGTGTCTCGGCGATGCCTTCTTCGATACGGTCGCCCGCGCCGTGCTCGGCAAACTCCTTGACGATGCGCACGGCGCTGCGGATGGCGCGCGCGTTGGAACTGCCGTGGCCGATGACGACCAGGCGTTGCACGCCGAGGAGCGGTGCGCCGCCGTATTCCGAATAGTCGAGTTTCTTTTTCAAACGTTGGAAGGCCGGACGCGCCAGCATCGCCCCGGCCTTCGTGATGGCCGAAGCGGATAGTTCGCGTTTGATGAGCGAGATGACGGCGTCCTGCAAACCTTCGGAGAGTTTGAGCATCACGTTGCCGGTGAAGCCGTCGGTCACGATCACGTCAACGGCGCCCGTGAACACGTCGCGCCCTTCGACGTTCCCGACGAAGTTCAAACTGCTCAACTCGCGCAGCAGCGGGAACGCTTCCTTCGTCAACTCGTTGCCCTTCGCCTCTTCCTCGCCGATGCTCATCAGGCCGACGCACGGCCGGTTCGTGCCGAGCACCGAGCGCGAATAAGCGTCGCCCATGATAGCAAACTGAGCCATCTGGTGCGGCTTGCAATCCGAGTTCGCGCCCACGTCGAGCAGCAGCACGGGCTTGCCCGCCTTCGTCGGAATCAGAGCCGCGAGCGCGGGACGATCCACGCCCGGCAGCATGCCTATAACCATCTTGGCCGTCGCCATCGCCGCGCCCGTGTTGCCGGCTGACACGAAACCATCGGCCAGCCCTTCGGCGACGATCTTCGCGCCGATGCGCAAAGAACTCTTCTTCTTGCGGCGGACGGCAACGGCGACCGCCTCGTCCATGCCCACAACTTCCGCCGCCTCGACGAATTCGATACGGTGATCGCCGTCCCTGCGCCAGCCGCAGCGACGCAACTCCGGCACAACCTTTTCCGGCTGGCCGACGAGGATGACGCCGATCCCGAAGTCGCGCGCTGCCGCCAGCGCGCCGTCAATTTCAGGATGCGGAGCGCGGTCGCTGCCCATGGCATCCACGACGACCTTGCCCGTCAGTTGGCGTCCTTGCTTCATTTTGTGGCGCACGTCGCAAGTGTCCGCGGAAGTGACCGCCGAAACCCGCCTGCCAAACGCTTAGACTTCGGAGTTGACGCGAACCACTTCACGGCCTTTGTAATGACCGCACTTCGGGCAGACGCGATGAGGCATGCGCGGCTCCTGGCAGTTCGGGCAGGTCTGGGTCTGCGGGGCGCGCAGCGCGTCGTGCGCACGGCGTTGGCGGGTGCGCGCTTTGGAATGTCGTCGTTTCGGATTAGGCATGATTATTCCTTAAAAGTTAAAAGTGATGAGTGACGAGTGACGAGCGTGACAAGCATTTTAACTCATCACTTGATTACCCGTCACTCGTCACTCTTTTTCAACGCCGCGAGGGCTGCCCAGCGCGGGTCTGTCTGCTGCCGCTCGCAGTGGCATGTCTGTGTATTCAAATCCTCGCCGCAGGTCGGGCACAAGCCCTTGCAATCTTCGCGGCACAGGTGGCGCGCGGGCAAGGCCAATAAGAGCTGCTCGCGCGCCAGTTCCTCAATATCGAGTTCGTCGCCCTCGTAAGTGGCGAACGTCAGGTCGTCTTCCTGTAACTCCGTCGCCTCGGCGTCGGTCTGTAAAACTTCTTCGGGCACGTAAGTCACGTCGAAATCCGCGTTCACCGGAATGACGACCGGGGCGACGCAGCGATCACAACGAACCTCGACCGAGGCGTCGATCTTACCCCGCAGGCGAACCTGCTCGCGCCACTTGCTCGCGCGTCCTTCGAGCTTCGCCTCCGAGACGAGGCGCGTCAGTTCGTCTTCGAGTTCGAGTTCTTCGGGCGCGTAACGGGCGGCGAAGGGCGCGCCCGCCTCGTTCAGTTTTTCGACCTCAATCCGCATTGGTTCGTCCCCGGTGGGTGCGCACAGCCGTAAATATCCGGCGCACGCAAAAGGAGCAATTATAGCGGTCAGCGCGTGTGTGTCAACGTGCCGAAGCCGACTTTCGCCAGCGCGTCATTGCGCAGCAAGTCGGCGAGGCGCTTGTCGCCGCCCGTCAGCAGACGTTTCCTGCGATGCCGCCCCGCGCCGAAAAATTCGTGCAGCAGCGTCTCGTCCGACACGGCGACCACGGCGGCGCGGCCTTTTTTCGCCCCGCCCCGCTCGCCCGCCTCTGAACCCCCGTCCGCGCTCAACGCGTGCGCTGTCGCCAGAGCCTTTTGCGCCGCTTTGGCCTCGCCCAGTTGCGCCTGAATGTGGCCGAGCAATTGGAACGCCGCCGCGTAATTTTCGTCCATCCCGACGGCCTTGTTGGCGTGCCTGAGCGCGGTGCGCAGACGACCCAGGCGCGCCGACGTGAGACTCAACACGTAATGCGCCTCGGCGCAAGGGCGCGCGGCGAGGGCTTGCTTGAAATGCGCGAGCGCGCCCGCCCAGTTATCTTCCTCTGCGTCGAATCGTCCGAGCGCGTAATGCGCGGCGTAGGACGAGCCGCGCCGCTCGACCGAGTCGTGCAGTAACCGGCGCGCCTGTTCGACCTCGCCCTCGTCGCCGCAAGCGATGCCGAGCAACAGATAGACGTGCGTGCTGGCGGGTTGCGCTTCGTGCGCCCGTTGCAGGTATGCGCGGGCGAGCGTGAATTTGGACTCGCGAAAGAATTGCAGGCCGAGGATGAAATTGAGCGTCGCGTGTGCGGGGGCGAGCGCGGCGGCGCGTTCCAACTCGCGTTTCGCGCGCGCCGTTTTGCCCGCGCCCAGCAATTCCAACCCGCGTCCGATCAGCCCGGCGAAAACTTCCGTGTCCTTCCCCTGATAATCGTCAATGATGCTGGCGCGCAAGAATTCAACGTCGCTCAGTTCTTTGCCCGGCTTCTTCTCGCCCGCCATCGCGGCGCGATACAGACTGTTCAGTCTTTGACGGTCAGCCTTCCCGGCCTCAACCAGCAGGTCGATCAAACTTTCGAGCAGCGTGTGATCCGACAGCGCGATCTGCGACTGCTTCAACAGCAGTTCGAACCCCTTTTCGAGCCGCTCGGCGAAGCGCAGCAGGTTGTTTTCCAACAAAGACACGCGCTCCATCAATTGCTCGGCGTCCTGCGCGCCGGTCGCCACCTCTTCCTCGAAACGCAGCGTCGAAGGCTCGACCACCAGCATCAGGCGCGTTCCGCAACGCCCGCACAACTCCTCGCCCAGCGGATTGGCCGCGCGGCATCTCTGGCAACGTATCTCTTGAAAACTTCTTCGCATCTTCTTTTAAGTGACAAGTAACAAGTGACGAGTCGGAACAGGATTTTATCTCGTCACTCGTCACTCGTCACTTGTCACCGTATTCGTAAAATCCGCGCCCCGTTTTGCGGCCGAGCCAGCCGGCATCGACGTAACGTTTGAGGAGCGGGCAGGGGCGATACTTCGGGTCGCCGAGTTCTTCGTGCAGTACGTTGAGGATGGCGAGGCACACGTCGAGGCCGATGAAATCGGCGAGCGTGAGCGGCCCCATCGGGTGATTCATGCCGAGTTTCATGATGCCGTCGATTGCTTCGCGCGTGGCGACCGATTCGTAGAGCGCGAAGATGGCCTCGTTGATCATGGGCATCAGGACGCGGTTGGAGACGAAACCCGGCGAGTCGTTGCATTCAAGCGGAATCTTTTCGAGCCGCTCGGTCAGCGCGTGCGTGCGCGCGTAGGTCTCGTCGGAGGTGGCGATGCCGCGAATCACTTCCACGAGTTTCATCACGGGCACGGGGTTCATGAAGTGCATGCCGATCACTCTGTCGGGGCGGCGCGTCGCCCCGCCGAGTTTCGTGATCGAGATGGAGGAGGTGTTCGAGGCGAGGATGGCTTCCGCTCCGGTCAGTTCGTCGAGCGCGCGGAAGATTTCCGACTTGACCGCGAAATTCTCCGTCACGGCTTCGACGACGAAGTGCGCGTCTTTCAACGCATCCAACTCGGTCGTCGCGCTGATACGGCCGATGATGGCGCGCTTCTCTTCTTCCGTCAGGCGCGCCTTGTCCACGTCGCGTTGCAGGCTGCGGTCGATGCTCTTGAGGCCGCGCTCCAAAAATTCGTCCTGCACATCGCGCATGACGACCGTGTAGCCGGCGCGCGCCGCCACCTGCGCGATGCCGTTGCCCATAGTTCCCGCGCCGATCACCCCGATTGTCTCTGTCACTTTTCTCGTCTCCCCGAAGATTTATTCGCCGCGCCAATCGGGCGGCTGCGCCGGCGGCACGTACTCGCGCTCGCGTTCCCGACTCGAACGCGCGCCCCACTGGGACGCGGGCGGCGGGGGCGGAGCGTCGCGCAGAGAGTAAGGCCGCTGCTGGTATGTGAAATTTTTGTCGTACAACGCGCGTCCCGCGTCGCCGAACATGAACCAGAAAGAATAGATCGCCACGGCCGTGCCCAGCGGGAAGCTCATCGTCTCCAACACGGCCGCGACAATACTTGCCGTCTTCGCCCACGATTTACGCTTCAGGATCGCGTAGCCCGCGATGAAGGAGGGCAACATGAGTATGACAGACCAGATCAGGATGAAGGTGAAGGCGAGCATAAAGAAGCCCACCGGGGCATCGCCGCCGGGAATCGCGAACATGATCGCGCCAAAAAAAATCAGCATGACGATCACCATCAACGCGCTCAAGCCCCCGTAAGCCAGATGGCAGATGCCGAGAGCCTTGTTGTGTTCTTCGGGCGTCATTTATCGCTCCACGGCCATCGCCACGGCGTTGCCGCCGCCGAGACACAGCGCGCATAACCCTCGGCGCGCGCCCGTCCGCTTCATCTCGTAGAGGATCGTCGTCAGCAGGCGCGACCCCGATTGGCCGATGGCGTGACCGAGCGCGACCGCGCCGCCGTTGACGTTCACCTTCGCCGGGTCGAGTTCCAGTTCGCGCATGATGGCGACGGCCTGCACGGAGAACGCCTCGTTGAGTTCGATCAAATCAACTTCGTTCAGCGTCCACCCGGCCTTCTTCAGGACTTTGCGAATCGCCTCGACGGGAGCCATCATCACGAGTTCCGGCTGGATGCCGGAAGTGGCCTGTGCAGCGATGCGCGCCAGCGGCTCGACGCCGAGCGCGCGGGCGCGTTCGAGCGACGTGACGACGACGGCCGATGCGCCGTCGTTGACGCCCGGTGCGTTCCCGGCCGTCACCGTCCCGCCTTCCTTTTTGAACGCGGGCTTGAGTTTCGTGAGCGCTTCGAGCGACGTGTCTTCACGCACGGCCTCGTCCGTGTCGAACATGGTGGGCGCGCCCCGCTTGTTCGGAATCTCCACGGGGATGATCTCGTCTCTGAACTTACCGGCCTTGATTGCGGCGGCGGCCTTGCGGTGCGAGTTCAGGGCATACTCGTCCTGCTCGGCGCGCGTCACGTTGTAGCGTTCGGCGACAACCTCGCCCGTGTTGCCCATATGATAATTCTCGAAGGCGCACCACAGCCCGTCGTGAATCATCGCGTCGACGAGCGTGCCGTTGCCGAGCCGGTAGCCCTCGCGCGCCTTCGGCAGAAGATACGGCGCGTTCGACATGCTCTCCATGCCGCCCGCGACGACGATTCCGGCATCGCCGAGTTTCACCTCCTGCGCCGCCAGCATCACGGACTTCAAGCCCGACCCGCAGACCTTGTTGATCGTCAGGGCAGAGACGCCGAACGGAATCCCGCCCTTGAGCGCGGCCTGACGCGCCGGGTTCTGCCCGACGCCCGCCTGCACGACGCATCCCATGATCACCTCGTCCACGTCCTCAGGCGCAACATTCGCGCGCCTGACGCTTTCGCGCACGACGAGCGCGCCCAAGTCGGTGGCCGAAAAATCCTTCAACGCACCCTGAAACTTCCCCGTCGGCGTCCGCGCCGCGCTGATGATGACCGCCTCTGTGCTATCCGGCATGATGACTCCTTAAAAAGTGACAAGTGACAGGTGACAAGCGACAAGTTGAAAAGACAAGATGTTTTATCTCGTCACCCGTCACTTGTCACTTGTCACTGTGTTACTGATTATACGTTGGCACTAACGAGAGTCAAGCAAGGGCTGATTGCGGAGAGTGGCGTCGAATTGGCAACGGCGCGCGCGGGTGTTAGACTCCGACGCGCCCGGCAAGCGTCCATATCAGGCGCGGGGTAATTTCATTTCTCGTCCTTTTTGAATTTCATGCAGGCACTCATTCTCGCAGGTGGCAAAGGCACACGACTCCGCCCGCTCACCGTCCACACGCCGAAACCCATCGTCCCCATTTGCAATCGCTCTTTCCTGCTCTACCAGATCGACACGCTGCGCGACGCCGGAATCACCGACATCACGCTGTCGCTCTCTTACCAGCCGGATAAGATCGAGCAACTGCTCGGCGACGGCTCGGCGCACGGCGTGCGGATCAGGTACACGGTCGAGCCGCAGCCGATGGGCACGGCCGGGGCTTACAAGTTCGCCGAAGAGTTGCTGCGCGAACCGACGGTCGTCTTCAACGGCGACATCCTGACCGACCTCGATCTCCACAGCGTCATCCGCGAACACAACGAACGACGCGCGACGGCGACGCTCGTGCTTGCGCCCGTCGAAAATCCGAGCGCCTACGGACTCGTCGAAACCGAACCGGACGGCCGCGTGCGCCGCTTTCTGGAGAAGCCGAAACCGGACGAGATCAGCGTCAACACGATCAACGCGGGAACTTACATTCTCGAACCGCGCGTGCTCGACATGATCCCGGCGGGCGAAAACTATTCTTTCGAGTATCAACTCTTCCCCGACCTGCTGGGGCGCGGCGAACCCTTCTACGCGCACATCCCCGGCGACGCCTACTGGATCGACATCGGCACGACCGCGCGCTATCTGCAAGTGCATCGAGACCTGCTCGCCGGTCGCGTCGCCCACGTCAATCTCGACCAACAGCGCGGCAAGTTTGCGTCAAACACGGATGCCTCCGTTGACGACCGCTCGCTCGTCGCGGGCGATTGCACGATCAAAACGGGCGCGCAAATCATCAACTCCGTGCTCGGCGAGGGTTGTTATGTTGAAGAGGGGGCGCGGATCGAAAACTCCGTCATCTGGTCGCACACGCGCGTAGGCGCGGGGGCACACGTCTCGGGCGCGATCATCGGGCGCGGCTGCCACGTCGGGCGCGAGGCACGCGTCGGCGTGGGCGCAACGCTCGGCGACAAAACCTCTCTCACCGACTACACGCAGACGGGCGGAGCATCATGAGCGGGCGCACGATCCCCGAACGCATCCCTCGCACGCCGATCCTGTTCGGGACGGACGGTTGGCGCGCGGTCATCGCGCACGAGTTCACCTTCGCCAACCTCGAACGCGTGGCACAAGCCTACGCGGACCACATCAACCAGATGCATCAGACGGCGCGGGCGAAGCGCGCGGACGAAGCGACGGACGCGCCGCACGTCGTCGTCGGCTACGACCGGCGTTTCCTGTCGGATAAATTCGCCGCGCGCGCGGCGGAGGTGCTTGCGGGCAATGGAATCCGCGTCCGGATGTTCGACCGGGACGTGCCGACGCCGCTCGTCTCCTGGGCGGTGCGCGAGCGCGGGGCGGCGGGCGGAGTCGTCATCACGGCCTCGCACAACCCCGCGGAGTTCAACGGCTTCAAGATCAAAGCCCCATGGGGCGGGAGCGCAACGCGCGAGACGACGGCCGCCGTCGAAGCTCTCGTCGATACCCAACCGCCGCGCCGCACAGACCTGACGGAGGCGTCGCGGGGCGGGCTGGACGGCGAGGTCGAAAGTTATCGCGCGCAGATCGCGTCTTACGTCGATCTCGAAATGCTTAAAGGAGCGCGTGCGCGCGTGGTGGTTGATCCGATGCACGGGTCGGGCGGTCGTTGGGTAGAGAGTTTTCTCGTGGGCGGCGCGCTCGACGTGGAGACGATTCGCGCCCAACGCGACACGCAGTTCGGCGGCGTCAACCCGGAGCCGATTGGACAGAACCTCGCCCCTTTGCGCGAGCGCGTGCGGGAGGCGGGCGCGCTCGTCGGGTTGGCGACGGACGGCGACGCCGACCGCGTCGGCGCGGTCAACGAACTCGGCGAGACGATGACGATGCACGAAGTCGTCCCGCTCCTGCTCCTGCACCTCGCGCGCCGACGCGGGATGACGGGCGGTGTCGTGCGCACCTTCTCGCAATCCGTGCTGACGAAACGCATCGCCGCCGCGCACAATCTGAAACTCTACGAGACCCCCATCGGCTTCAAGTACGTCGCAGACCTCATGCTGCGCGAAGACATCCTCGTCGGCGCGGAAGAATCGGGCGGCGTGGGCGTTAAAGGCCACATCCCCGAGCGCGACGGCATTCTCAATTCGCTGCTCTTTCTCGAAGCCGTGGTGGCGGCGGGCAAGTCGCCTTCGGAGATGGTCAGGGAGATGCACCGCGAGTTCGGCGAGTTCTACTTCGGGCGGCGCGACCTGCACCTCGAAGTGGCGCGCGGGTTGAACCTCGTCGAGACGCTTTCCGTCTCGCCGCCCGAACAGGTGGCGGGTCACACCGTCCACGGCTTCTCGCACATGGACGGGATGAAACTCATCTTCGGCGACGAATCGTGGCTGCTCTTTCGCCAGTCCGGCACGGAACCCGTGCTGCGCATCTACTCGGAAGCCACCTCCGTCGCCAAGGTGAAAGAACTGCTCGACGCAGGCTGCGCGATGGCGGACAAAGCGGAGATCAGAGGTTAGAGTCCCGAGGTTAGTAGAAGACACTTCTTGACTCTACCCTCCCGACGAATTAACGACGACCTTAATCCGCTTTTCACTGATCTCCGACCTCTAACCTCCGACCTCTTTTTTATGCCCGAGCTACCCGAAGTCGAACTCGTCGCGCGCGCCCTCGACGGTCTCGTCAGTTCGCGCCGCGTGTTGGCCGCGAGACTCTTGCGCGCCGGTCTCGCGCCCGACACGCCGCCCGCTGTCTTCGCGCGTCGCTTGCGCGGGCGTCGCATCGAGCGCGTCACGCGGCGCGGCAAGCATATCCTCTTCGAGTTTGAAGGCGCGCTCGTGCTCATCGCGCACCTGCGCATGACGGGGAGATTCACGCTCCTGCCGCCCGCCGCCCCCCTGCCCAAGCACACGCACGCCCTCTTTTATCTGGACGACGAGCGGCGGCTCGTCTTCTCCGACCAGCGGCACTTCGGGATGATGAAACTCGTGGGCGCGGCCGAACTCATGCACGCCAGAGAACTGCGCCTGCTCGCCCCCGAACCCTTCTCCGGCGAGTTCACGCCCGCTTACCTGCGAGCCACCTTCGCCCGCACGCGCCGCACTTTGAAGGAGACGCTGCTCGATCAGACGAAGGTGACGGGTCTCGGCAACATCTACGCCGCCGAAGCCCTATTTCTCGCGCACATCAACCCCTTCCGCGTCGCCGCCGAAATTTCGACTCGCCGCCTGCCGCGCCTCCACCGCGCCATTCTCGAAGTGTTCGACGAAGCAATCGCACACGGCTCGACCATGAACGTTGACCCCGAAAACATTGACGCCAGCTACTACGACGGCGGCTTCCGGGGTCGCTGGCGCGTCTACGACCGAGAGGGCGAACCCTGCCTCAACTGCCGCGCCTCAATCCGCCGCATCACGCACGCCGGACGCTCGACCTATTTCTGCCCGCGCTGCCAGCGAAGTTAAAGACGACATCAATAAAGACGGCATCAATGCGGCTGGCTCGCGCATAAACGAATTAAGACTATGAAACAAAGTATCGCGCACATTGCTCTGGTGGTAAGTGATTACGACGAAGCCATCAAATTTTATACGGAGAAATTAAATTTCACGCTTATCGAAGACACCGCCCAGAGCGAAACGAAGCGTTGGGTTTTAGTCGCGCCGAAAGGCTCGGAAGAATGTTGCCTGTTGCTGGCGAAAGGTGTCGGCGAAGAACAGAGAAGCCGGAT
>DATCWB010000329.1:0-2827 GCA_036566625.1 Pyrinomonadaceae bacterium | reverse complement strand
GTCTCTCGTCCGTGGCATGATTCGGGATTGTACCGCACGCCTTTGTGAAATGGTTGCGGGTGATGTTAAGTTTTTATGCCCCCGAAATTTGTTAAGTTCGTGTGCCCTGAAAAGTTCGCAACGTTCGGGGCGGCAAAAGCGTCTAATAAACCGCAGGCTTTCGCGCGTTGACGATGAATAACCCCGCGTCGCGCCTGTTTAAAACTATGGCTGAGATTTTTCACTCCCACGAGAGACTGAACCGGGTCTCGCGCACGCCGTGGATGCTGCGCACGCTCGGCGCGTCGCTCGCCGCGCATGCGCTGTTTCTGGCCGCTGTCGTGTATGTCCCGGCCGTGCGCGACACCTTTAGCCTCGCCAGCACGCTCTCCGGCCTGCGTTTCGTCGAGGAAGACTATACGAAGACCGCCGTCGGCCAGCGCGCCGACGTGATGCTCAATTTCGCCGACAACAAACTTTATTACCCGCCGGGTTACTTCTCGCAGACCGCGCTGCCCGCGCCCGATGCGCCGCAACTCGTCGAAGAGTTCAGGCCGCAACCCGCGCAGTTGCCAAAGCCCGTCAGAGTAAAACCGACGCCGAAGCCGACGCCGGAAGCATCGCCTTCGCCGGGAAGCGAGGCGGGCGATGAAACGACGGCGAAGAACGAAGGCGACAAGGCGGGCGACCCCGAAGCGTCGCCGACGACCGCCGCGACGCCGCAGACCGTGGAAGAGGCCGAGCGCATCGCGAAGGAGGCGGGCGCAGAGAAGTTTCCGACGATCAACACGAAGCCCTTCACCGATCTCTTGAAGCAGGGCAAGGAGATGCGCGACGCGAAAGAGATCGACCTCTCCGGCACTTTAGAGATGGAGGTTGAGGGCGACCGGCAGGAAGACGGGAAGTTGACGAACGTCGTCGTCACGGGCGCGGCGGCCAGCAACCCGAAACTCGTGCAGTTGTCTAAAGACTTCATCGCCGCCATCAGCGACAGTAAAGTGCTGGCCGCCCTCAAGGGCACGCGCCACCTCAAAATGAAGTTGAAACTCGACGACAAAGATGTCTCCGTGCGCGTCCTGACCGAGATGTCGAGCGCGGACGAAGCCTCGATCATGTCGAACGGCTACAACGGCCTGCTCTGGATCGGCGCGCAGGCTAAAAAGGGCAAAGACGAAGAGGCCATCTTCAAGAGCGTCCTGATCGCCTCGGAGGCCAAGCAGGTCGTGCTCACCTTCAACATGCCCCGCAAGGCGGCGGGCGATCTGCTCTCCAAGTTGATCAAGAAGAACGAAGCCCCGGCGACGACGACGGCGACGCCGCCGCCGGGCTAAAGCCTGACGGGGCGGGCGGCGCGCCAACCTCCTGTGTTAAAATTCCGAACGATGAAGGGTAAAGTGCAACGCCAGAGACACCAGCGACCCACGGCGACCGCCAAACGGCGGCAGGCGCTGCTCGTGCGCGCCGTCGTCGGTTCGCTCGTGCTCTGCGCCGCGCTCGCGCCGCACGCGCTCGGGCAAGGCTCGCCCGCCTACCAGCAGCAGACGCCGGACACCAAAGAGTTTCGCCCCATTAACGCGCGCCCGTTCCGCGACCTGCTGGCGAAGACGCGCGCGTTGATCGAAGCCGGTGAGCTTAACTCTCAAGACGTTTTCGATTTTACGCTCGAAGCCGAACGCAACGCCGACGGCACGCTCCGCGACATCAAGTTTACGGAAGCCGCGGCCGCAAACGGGCGTTGGCGGCCTCTGGTGCAGGAGTTCGTCTCGGTTCTGAGCGACAGCGGCGCGCTCTCCGCCCTGACGGATGCAGACCGCCTGACGATCACGCTCAGGTTGGACGAGCGCGCCTCGGCGCGTCTGCACGCGGCGGTCAACTCGGCGGAGCAGGCCGCTCAGTTAGCGCAAAACTACAACGCGCTTGTCGCCCTCGGGCGTCTCACGAGGCGCGGGCACGAGGGCGTCGAAATCCTGAACAACATGGCCTTCTCGGCGAACGGCAAGCAGCTCACCATGCGGCTTGAAATGACGCGCGAGATGGTCGGCAACCTGCTCCGCAAGCACACTTCCCTTCCCTGAAACACGCCGGACGACCAAGCGCGCCGCCGGCCGAAAGAGGCAAAAGCGGCTCGCTTGCTCCATTCCACCCGCTCACTTACAATCGCATGTTGCGCTCCGCAGCGCAGACGTGTCCTGTGCGGCCTCTCGAATCGCGCCGCGTGTTCCTGTTTCAGTGAAGGTGAACCATGATTGATAAATTCCTGACCAAAGTTTTCGGCAGCAGCAACCAGCGTTACATCAAGAGCCTGCAACCCACGGTCGCGCGCATCAACGCGCTCGAACCCGAAGTGAGGAAACTCTCGGACGAAGACATGCGCCGCCGCACCGAGGAACTCAAGCAGTTCGTCGCCGAAGCCGTGGCCGACGCGAAGAACCCCGAGACGCGCAAGCAGCACGAGCAGGACGCCCTGAACGAGATTCTGCCCGAAGCCTTCGCCCTCGTGCGCGAGGCGAGCGTGCGCGCGACCGGCATGCGCCACTTCGACGTGCAACTCATCGGCGGCATCGTCCTCCATCAGGGCAAGATCGCGGAGATGCGCACCGGCGAAGGCAAGACGCTCGTCGCCACGCTGCCCGCCTACTTGAACGCGCTGACGGGTCGCGGCGTCCACGTCGTCACCGTCAACGACTACCTCGCCACGCGCGACGCCGAATGGATGGGGCGCATCTACAAGTTTCTCGGCCTCACCGTCGGCGCGATCACGAACGACCTCGACGACTGGGAGCGCAAGGACGCCTACGGCTCCGACATCACCTACGGCACGAACAACGAGTTCGGCTTCGACTACCTG
>DATCWB010000328.1:0-3039 GCA_036566625.1 Pyrinomonadaceae bacterium | reverse complement strand
GGACGGCATTCCGAAGGGCGTGCCCGTCAACGTCATCGAACAAGACC
The DNA here is from genome assembly GCA_036566625.1 of Pyrinomonadaceae bacterium. Taxonomy (GTDB): domain Bacteria; phylum Acidobacteriota; class Blastocatellia; order Pyrinomonadales; family Pyrinomonadaceae; genus JAIVJZ01. The sequence goes on along the minus strand of DATCWB010000328.1, from coordinate 2,992 downwards.
CGCAGCGTTCCGCCTACGTCTACGTCGGCACGTCGCATACGCTATTTGTCTCGCACGACGGAGGCGAGACGTGGAAGCGACGCGGCGGCAACCTGCCCTACGGCAGTTTCACGAGCATCCTCATCAACCCGAAAAACACCGACGAGATTTTCGTCGGCAGCGCATACGAGCGCGCTGAAGGCAACGGCGTTTTTCATTCGATGGATGCGGGCCAGACCTGGAAACGGGTTGACCCCGAACTGCCGAGCCGACGCGTGTGGGCGCTCGCCTTCGACACGCGCGAATCCGGCAAACTGCTCATCGGCTCACACTCGGCTGGCGTCTACATCGCCGAGCGCGGCCTGACCGCGACGACGGCGATTGCCCCGACGCAGCCGTGACCGGCAATCTTTGAACGGCCGCAGCGTGCAAAGCGCGCAGGGAAATGGTCAACGGGCGAATGCTGAATTCCGTTGACCATTTCCCTTTAACTTTAAAGATTCCAACTTGCCGTTCGCCGCGTGCCCGTCATCGCTCCCCGTATTGCCTTGACAGCCTTGCGCGTGGGCGTGTACATTTTCGGCCTACCCGGTCAAGCGACTGGTGATTACCGGATCACGCGGGTGATCCACGGGCACGACAGAAACCGAAACCTTTTTTTAAATTTTTTCAACTTCTAGACGGCTCGCAATCCCCGCCTCATCCCTTCTGGATCATCCGGCAATCACCCCCACATCGCCAGTAGAGTAGGCCGCGCGCCACGAGTCAAGGGCGCGGTTGAACCGCGAGCGCGCGAGCGAGTGAATGTCTGATTGGGAGGCGCGAAAGTTCTTCAACGCGCCGCGAATTCGAGTAGGAGTCCAAGAGCCCGCATGTCCACTGAAGATAACAAGCTGAGCGCAAGCGAAGCGACCAACGAAAACTCACCAACCGGCGCAAGCGACAGCACCGCCGCCGCGCCCGACACCTCGGGCGAGCAGCAGCAAACCCAGTCGCGCGTCTCCTCTTCAACGTCCACCGCCGCTGCTACCACCGCCGCCGCTCCTTCATCCGCCCCTGTCGCCAGCATCGGCAGCGCGTCGGACGATGACGACGACGATGACGATCAGCGTTCGGGAGGCGATTTCGATTTCGGCGCGATGCTCGATCAGTACGAGCAGGAGCAGGCGGCCTTTCAGGAAGGCTCGGTCGTGCGCGGCACGGTCGTCGGCATCAACGACCGCGGCGTGCTCATCGACTTCGGCTTCAAGTCCGAAGGACTCGTCGATCAGCAGGAGTTCACCGAGAACGGCGAGTTGACCGTTAAGCGCGGCGACGAGGTGGAAGTGCTCATCAAGAGCATGGAGTCGCAGGAAGGGCAGCCCATCCTGTCGCGCGCCGACGCCGTGCGGATGCGCGCGTGGGACGAACTCGAAAAAGCCCACCGCGACGGCACGCCCATCAAAGGCCGCATCATCGAGCGCGTCAAGGGCGGCCTGCGCGTGGACGTTGACGGCGTGGATGCGTTCCTGCCCGGCTCGCAGGTTGACTCGCGCCCCGTCCGCAACCTCGAAAGTTTTCGCGGTCAGGAGATCGAGGCGAAGGTCATCAAGCTCAACCGCAAACGCTCGAACGTCGTGCTCTCACGCAAGGCCATACTTGACGAGCAGAACGAAGGCCGTAAGGGCGAGACGCTCGACAATCTCGAAGAGAGCATCATCGTTGACGGCCAGATCAAGAACCTGACCGACTACGGCGCGTTCGTCGATCTCGGCGGCATCGACGGCCTGCTCCACGTCACGGATATGTCCTGGGGACGCCTCCAGAATCCGGCGGAACTCTTTAAGGTCGGCGAGACCGTGCAGGTCAAGGTCTTGAAGTTCGACCGCGAGCGCGAGCGCGTGAGCCTCGGCTACAAACAACTCCAGCCCGACCCGTGGGAATCGGTCGAAGAGCGTTTCATCATCGGCAGCAAGGTGCATGGCAGCGTGGCGAGCGTGACGGACTACGGCGCGTTCATCGAACTCGAACCCGGCGTCGAAGGTCTCGTCCACGTCTCCGAGATGAGCTGGTCGAAGCGCATGAAGCACCCGTCGAAACTCGTCAACGTCGGCGACACGGTCGAGGCCGAGGTACTCGGCGTCGACCCGAAAGCGCGGCGCATCAGTCTCGGCATGAAGCAGATGCAGGCCAACCCGTGGCAGACTCTGCGCGAGCGTTACCAGATCGGCGCGCGCGTCTCGGGTCGAGTCCGCAATCTGACTGACTTCGGCGCGTTCATCGAAGTGGAAGACGGCGTTGACGGACTCGTCCACGTCTCGGATATTTCGTGGAACAAGCGCATCAAGCATCCGGGCGAGGTCTTGAAGAAGGGGCAGGAGATCGAAGCCGTCATCACCAACATCGACACGGAGAATCGTCGCCTCTCGCTCTCGATCAAAGACACCGAGCCGAGTTCGTGGGATCGGTTCGTCAACGAGCACAAGCCGGGCGACATCGTGCGCGGGCGCATCACGCGTTTCGCCAATTTCGGCGCGTTCGTTGAGTTGGATGAGGGGCTTGAAGGTCTCTGCCACATCTCCGAACTGTCGGAGGAGCGCGTGGACAAACCGGAGGATGTGGCGCAGGTCGGGCAGGAGATGGACTTCCGCGTGCTGCGCATCGAAAACGACAACAAAAAGATCGGCCTCTCGGCGCGCGCCGCTTCGAGCGACGAACCCGTCGTGGACACGAAGAGCTATTCGACGGAAGCGAAGGGTGGTATGGCCTCGCTCGCGGAACTCGGCAACTTCTTCGCCGCGTCCTCCGGCGGCTCTACTTCCGGTCGTGAGGGCGGCGGCTCAGCCACGGGCGGCGAGAGCCGTGAAACGGGGATCGCCCCTGACGCGTCCGGCGGCGAATCAAATGCAAGTAATGCAAGTGCGGGCGGCGAGCAATCCGACGCTCCCGTAGCTGCCGCTGCCGACGCCGATAGCGGCGGCACGACCGCCGCCTCTGCCTCCGGCACGGGCGACGTCGCGCCCGCAACCGGCGG
>DATCWB010000327.1:0-7231 GCA_036566625.1 Pyrinomonadaceae bacterium | reverse complement strand
CGTCGCTGTATCTGTCGTTGCGTTCGGGTTGAGTGTTCGGCTCACGATTTTTCACGTCGGCCAACGTCGGTCGGATGAGTTTGCGATTCACTTTTTTACTTATGCCTCCAACAGTCTTACAAGCAGGAAAACGGCGCGCTGAATTTTAATACCCCGACTCTTTGCGGACGAGTTGCCAACAAATGGCGCGCTTGGATGCGCCTGCTTTTACAGGCGGTGGTCGTTTGCAAGACGAGAACGGTTATTGTCTCGTTAATTGAATTACAATCCTGTCAGGAATGGGCGACATGCTACACGAGCAACGTTAGTTTGGCAAGCCTAACAAAACAGTGACGAGTGACAAGTGACGGGTGACGAGTTAAAACAGGTTCTCTGTCCTAACTCGTCACCCGTCACTTGTCACTCGTCGCTAAATTTATTAGTCGGCCTTCTTACGAATGAAGGCGGGCACGTCGAGATCGTCGGCGCGCGTTTGCCCGGCGGCGGTGCTGCGCGACGGCAACTCGTCCGTGCGCGGCAGGTAACGCGGCTGCGCGGCGGGCATCACGCTCGGGCTGTGGATGAGACCGGCGTCGGCGGATTCTTTGTCGAAGCCCGTGGCGATGACCGTGATCTTCATCTCGTCGCGCATTGATTCGTCGATCACCGCGCCGAAGATGATGTTGGCATCTTCGTCGGCCGCCTCGCGGATGATCGAAGAGGCTTCGTTGACTTCAAACAGGGTGAGATCGAGGCCGCCCGTGATGTTGATGAGGACGCCCTTCGCGCCGTTGATCGACGCCTCTTCCAGCAGGGGCGAAGAGATGGCTTCCTGCGTCGCCTTAAGCGCGCGGTCTTCGCCGCTCGCGCGTCCTGCGCCCATCAAGGCCATGCCCATCCCGGCCATGATTGATTTCACGTCGGCGAAGTCGAGGTTGATGAGGCCGGGCACGGTGATGAGATCGCTGATGCCCTGCACGGCCTGCCTGAGCACGTCGTCCGCCATCTTGAAGGCGTCCGTCAGAGACATATCTTTGGTCACGTTGCCGAGCAGACGCTCGTTCGGGATCGTGATGACCGTGTCCACGCATTCGCGCAGTTCGCGCAAGCCCTGATCGCCCTGCTGCATGCGCCGCTTGCCTTCAAAGTGAAACGGCTTGGTGACGACGGCGACCGTCAACGCGTTCAACTCGGTGGCGAGCGAGGCGATGATCGGGGCTGCGCCCGTGCCCGTGCCGCCGCCGAGGCCAGTCGTGACGAAGACCATATCCGCGCCTTCCAGAGCCTCGATGATCTTCTCCGTGTCTTCGAGCGCGGCGTTCCGGCCCACGTCGGGGTTCGCGCCCGCGCCGAGACCTTTCGTCAACTTGCCGCCGAGCTGAATTTTGATCGGCGCGCGCGAACGCTTCAACGCCTGCAAGTCCGTGTTGGCGACGAGGAACTCGATGCCCTCTATGCCGGCCTCGATCATGCGGTTGACGGCGTTGCCCCCGCCGCCGCCCACGCCGATCACTTTAATGCGCGCGCCGGTGATCGGAGGATCGTCGTCTATGAAAATATTAATGCCACTGCCCGGCTGACGGCTTTCCGGTGTCATATCGTATAAGTCCTTTCCTCTTCTGTGAACGCCCGCCGCTCGGTGAAGCGCCGAAGCGGCTATTTTGGGCTGTGCGCGCCGGTGACACCCATATATTGCGGACAACATCTTGTGCCGGCTGGCGCGGCAGCATACAACAACTTGTCAGAAAATACTACTAAAACGATTGCGAAATTTTGAGACGAAGGCGGTCAATCCGCCGGTCGCTCCGCGTTTACCGCTGCCTGCGCGCGCTTCGACCGCGCTCGCGCGTCCGGCGACGAGCGACAGCCCCGCGGCGGCAGTCCACGCGGGAGTTTGAATGTCTTCGACGAGGCCGCCGAAACGGTCGCGCTCCGGATAGCCGAGCCTCACGGGCGCGTCGAAAACCTGCTCGGCCACCTCGACCATTCCGCCGAGCAGAGACCCGCCGCCCGTCAACACCACGCCGCTCGACAACTGCCTGTCCCAACCCGATTCGCGTATCTCGTCGGCCACATGCATCAACACCTCTTCGGCACGCGGCTGCAAGATGTCGCACAAAATCTGGCGCGACAACTGGCGCGGGCCGCGGCCTCCCACCGAAGGCACTTCGACGAGTTCCCCGCGCTCCATCTCACTCAAGCCCGTGCTCGACGCGTAGCCGGACGAACGCTTGATCTTTTCCGCCTCCGGGATGGGCGTGCGCAGGCCGAACGCGATGTCGTTCGTGAAGTGCGAACCGCCGAGCGCGAACACCGCCGTGTGCTGCACCGCGCCGCGCTGGTAGATCACAAGCCCCGTCGTCTCCGCCCCGATGTCAACGAGCGCGGAACCGAACTCTTTGTCTTCTTCCGTCAGGGCAGCTTCGGCGGCGGCCAACTGTTCGAGCACCATGTCCGAGACGACCAGACCGGCGCGGTTGACGGCGTTGATGGCGTTCTGCCGCGCCGTAACGGGACTCGTCACGATGTGAACTTTGACGGCGAGCCGCGCGCCGATCATGCCGACCGGATCATTGATGCCGTCCTGATCATCTACGATGAACTCCTGCGGCAGCCGATCAACGATCTCGCGCCCGGCCGGGAGTTGAATGGCGCAGGCCGAGTCAATGGCGCGCCGCACGTCGTCGGGCGTGATCTCGCGGTCGCGCCCCGAAACGGCGACGATGGCCTGACCGTTGAAGCCCATGATGTGCGAACCCGCCAGGTTGATCGTGACTTCCTCGGCTTCTAGGCCGCTCATGCGCTCGGCCGCTTCGACCGCGTGCTTGATCGCTTCGACCGCGTTTTCCGGATTGACGATGACGCCTTTACGCAGGCCGCGCGCCTCCGCCTCGCCGATGCCGACGATGTCGAGCGTGCCCGACACGTCGCCCGGTTCGCCGATGATGCACGTCACACGGCTCGTGCCGATGCTCAGGCCGACCGTGTGTGCTCCGCGTTTCGCCATGCGTTTTTACCTGCCCTCCTTGCAGAGGCACGCGCTGCCGCCTGCGCCATGCCCGCTGATTCGCTGCGACGCTCTAAGCCCTAGCCGCTACGCCCAACCCGGCGCGGTCGCTCGACCCCGCCGCGCGTCTGCCCGGTCGTGGTGCGTTCGCCCGCGCCACCGCCACTACCACCATCGCGCGCGACAGGCTGCCTCTTGTCCTCTTTACCCTTCGCCGCGCGCTCGACCGGCGGGCGCGATTTATTACCCGCCTGAGCCGCCGGCTTCTTAGTTTCCGCGGCGCGACGGTTCGCCTCGGCGGCGACGTTTGAAGTCATCTTCTTCTCAGGCGCGGCGGTGATGTTGTCGCTCGTCGTGCTGTCGTCCGACTTTTCACTCGCGTTCGCGGCATCGTGATTGAGCGCGTGCGCTTTGAAGCCGATGACGGCGCGCTTGCCTTGCGTCATGTCGATGTAGGTGATGAACTGGCCGCGCGGCGTCGAGCGTTGCTCGTCGAGAGCTTCCAGAGATTGCCTGAGCCGCTTCGTCAAATCCTCGCGGCCGAGCCGCACTTCGATCTGCGAATCGTCGCCCGTCAACTGCGCGCGCACGTCGCGCAAATCGTCGAGGTTCACTTCGCTCACGCGCGAGGCGATCCCGGCCGCCTCCCACTCGCGCGAGAGTTCCAGATACTTCTCCACGCGGCGGCGGTTCTCCGTGCGCCCCGACTCCGTGCCCGACTCGTCCCAGCCGCGCATGAAGAAGGCGGGCGCGTTCTGCGTCGGCGCGACAGCGCCCGTCAGCACGCCGTCGTCGTCAACCCAGACGAAGCGACCCGCCGAAGTGCGCACCACCGCGCGCGGCGTGCGCTCCGTGATCCGCACGCGCAGGCCCGACGGCAAGACGCGCGTGACGACGGCCTGACGCACCCACGGCTGGCGTTCGAGTTCCGCGCTGATCGTGGCGAGGTCGGCCTTCCACACGCCGCCGGCCGCGCCCGCGCGCCGCACCAGAGCCTTGATCTGATCCTCCGAGCCTTGCGAGACGCCGCTCACGTCCACCGTTCGCAGTTGGAAGAACGAAGAAGAAGCCGCTGTGCGATAAGCCGTGAAGCAGACCACCGCCACGCACACCACGAGCAAGGTCTTCCCCGCGAACGGCATCCACGCGAGCGCCCTGCCCCACGCAGACGACGACGAACCACCCTTCGACGCCCTGCGACCGGACGCGCCGCCGTTGCCGCCGCGTTTGGCGGGACGCTGCTGCGCGATCTCTCCGGCGCGGCCACGGCTTCCGCTCCCTTGTGCGCCGCGCCCCGCGCGCGGTGTGATCACCTGCTCTCTCAACATCGCTGCTCCTAAAGTGACGAGTGATAAGTGATGAGCGACGGGTGACAAGCAAGACCTTGTCGTCCGTCAACCATCAGTCTCGCCGTTCCTCTTCTTCCGCCTGACCCGGCTCGATTGCCGCCGCTTCGCCGGAAGCGACATCGGCCGCCCGTCGCGCATCGTCGCCGCCGCTGCGCCACAGTTCGACCTCATACTCCAACTCGATGCCGCGCTCGCGGCGTATGCGTTCCCTGATCTCTTCGGCGAGCGCGAAAGCGTCCGAGGCGCGCGCGTCCTCGCCCTCGGTCACGATGAAATTCGCGTGGACGGGCGAGACGACCGCGCCGCCGCGCTTCTCGCCCTTCATCCCCATTTCGTCAATCATCTTCCCCGTGCTCAAACCGCTGCCCGGCGGGTTCTTGAAGAAACAGCCTGCGGAACGCGCGCCGTGCGGCTGCGTCTCCATCCGCTGCCGCTTCACTTCCGCCATACGCTCCACGATCTTCGCCGAGTCGTCCTTGCGCAAACGGAGCGTCACGCCCAACAGCAACTCGCCCTCTCGAAAAGAGGTGTGCCGGTAGTTCCAACTGATCTCGCTCGCGCGCACGTCTACCACCCGCCCGCCGCGAGCCACGCGCACCGTCTCCACCACGTTCCCGATCTCGTGGCCGTATGCGCCCGCGTTCATCCAGAGCGCGCCGCCGACCGTGCCCGGTATGCCGCCCAGGCCCTCGATTCCCGCCAGCCCGCGCCGCGCCGCGTCCACGCACAGGCGTGGCAGCGAATAGCCCGCGCTCACGCTCACGCGCTCGCCCTCGAACAGGGCCGTGCCCTTCACCTCGCGCATGCTGACGACGACGTAATGATGATCCTCGTCGTCGGCCAGCACGTTGCTGCCCGCGCCGAGCACGCGCCAGGCGATCCCCGCCGCTTCCAGTTCGCCTGCGACCGCCGCCGCTGCTTCCTCCGTCTCCGGCGCGAACACCCAATCAATCGCGCCGCCCACGCGCAGACTCGTCAACTCGGCGAACCGCCGCCCGCGCTCCGCACGCACGCCCGTGCGCGCCGCGATCTCTTCAATCGCCGCGTCGCGCTCGCTAATGCTCATCGTGCTGTGCGTCATCGCCGTCATCGTTGTCATCATTTGCCGTTGCCGTCGCCGTTTTTGCCGAGCAGTTCGATCAACTCTTCGCCCGCGCGAGAGACGTTGCCCGCCCCGAGCGTGATCACCATGTCGCCGTTGTGCGCCTCGCTGAGCAAGGCTTTGACGGCCGTGTCGAGCGAGCCGACGTAGAAAGTGTTCTTGTGGCCGTAGCGTTTCACCGCCTCGACCAGAGCCTCGGCCGTAACGCCCTCAATCGGGTCTTCGCTCGCCGCGTAGATGTCCGACACGAGCAGCACGTCGGCGTTATTGAACGAGCGCGCAAACTCGTCCATCTGATCCTGCGTCCGCGTATAGCGGTGCGGCTGAAAGAGCACGATCATGCGACGCCCCGAAGAGCCAATCTTGGCGGCGGCGAGCGTCGCGCGAATCTCCGTCGGGTGATGACCGTAGTCGTCCACGACGAGCACGCCCTGCGCCTCGCCCTTGAACTGGAAGCGGCGATTGACGCCCGTGTACGCGCCCAGTCCTTCGACGGTCTTGTCAAACGGCGTGTTCAACTCGAAACTGATGGCGATGGCCCCCAGCGCGTTGTAGACGTTGTGCAAACCCGGCACGCGCAAAGTCACCTCGCCCATCACCTCCTGCCCGCGCCAGACCGTGAAGCGCGAGCCGAACGGGATGTCGAAGCGGATGCCGTGCGCCGAAACGTCGGCCTGCGCGCTCAGGCCGTAAGTGATGCGGCGGCGTTTGACGTGCGGGATCACCGCCTGCACGTAAGGATCGTCGAGACACAGCACGGACGCGCCGAAGAACGGCACTTTGTTGACGAACCTGATGAAGCAGTCCTGCATGTCTTCCATGTCGCGGTAGTAGTCCATGTGCTCGCGGTCGATGTTGGTGACGACCGTAAACGTCGGCGCGAGCATGAGAAACGACCTGTCGCTCTCGTCCGCCTCGACCACCATCAACTCGCTCTTGCCCAGACGCGCGTTCGACCCGAATGCCCCGACCACGCCGCCGACCACCACGGTCGGGTCGAACCCGGCCGCGCCGAGGATCATCCCGATCATCGAAGTGGTCGTCGTCTTCCCGTGCGAGCCTGCGACGGCGACCGTGTCCCGCTTGAGCCGCATCAACTCGGCCAGCATCTCCGCCCGCGCGATGACCGGAATTGAACGCTCGCGCGCCTCGACGAGCTCCGGGTTGTTGTCGCGCACGGCCGTCGAACGAACCACCACCTGCGCATCGCCCACGTTCTCCGCGCGGTGTCCCTCGTTGAACTCCGCGCCTAAGCTTTCCAAACGCTCCGTCACCCCCGAACGCTTCATATCCGAACCCGACACGCGGAATCCGAGGTTGCACAACACCTCCGCGATGCCGGACATGCCGATCCCGCCGATGCCGACCAGATGAACGTGTTGAATGCGATGAAACATAACCATCAAACGATGAACGCGGAACGCGGCACACTGGACGAGAAGCCGAACGCACGCTCTTTTAACTTCGACGTTTTGCGTTCATCCTTCATCGTTTATCTTTCCCAACCAGCTTTTCAATCAAGTCAACGGTCGCGCCCGCCGCGTCGGGCCTGGCGAGTTTGCGGCTCGCCTGTTCACGGCGCGTGATCTCCGCGGGGTCGTCTACAAGCGCGGCGATCTCTCGCGCCAACGCTTCGCCCGACAAATTCTCTTGCAGGATCATGCGGGCGGCATTGGCCTCCTGCAACACTTCGGCGTTGCAACGTTGTTCGAGTTGACCGGGGAGCGGGATCATGATCGCCGTCTTGCCCGCCGCCATCAACTCGGCGGCCGTCGTCGCCCCGGCGCGCGAGAC
>DATCWB010000326.1:0-13172 GCA_036566625.1 Pyrinomonadaceae bacterium | reverse complement strand
TGCTCGTCGGGAAATAACCGTCAATCAGCCCCCACTCTTTCGCGCGCTTGCCTTTAAGCCCTTCTGCGAGCGTGGAGAAAACGTCGGCGCGGTCGCGTCGAATCTTGCGCTTGTCCACGAGGCGCGTCAGACCCCCCGTGCCGGGCAGCACGCCGAGCAAGGGAACTTCGGGCAGCGAGACGGCGGAATTGCCGTCGTCCACGAGATAGATTTCGTCGCAGGCGATGGCGAGTTCGTAGCCGCCGCCCGAAGCCGTGCCGTTCAGGGCGGCGACGTAGCGTTGGCCGGAGTTGCGCGAGGCGTCTTCGATGGCGCAGCGCGTCTCGTTGGTGAACTTGCAGAAGTTGACTTTGAAGGCGTGCGAAGAAGTGCCGAGCATGTAGATGTTCGCGCCCGCGCAAAATATGCGCGGCTTGAGGCTCGTCACCACCACGACCCGAACCTCCGGGTGCTCGAAGCGCAAACGCCGCACGGCGTCTGCCAGTTCGATGTCAACTCCGAGGTCATAGGAGTTGAGTTTCAGTTTGTAGCCTTCTCCGAGCGTCTCGTCCTCCTGCACGTCCATTGAGAGGGTGGCGACCGCGCCGTCTATCGCGAGTTTCCAGTGCTTGTATGATTCGGGTGTAGTCTCAAAATTAATCATCGGATAACTGAACTCCAAAACAGGTTGTTCGCGCGGCCACACGCTCCGGGAGTCAAACATTGGTTTGAACCTTTCGCACCGGCACGTCCGGCCGTAAAAGTTATTTTTGCGTTTTTCGAACGCTCGTTCGAAAAACGATGATACCGTCTCGAAGCCTGGCGGTCAAGGAGGGAAGAGGCGGCGGGCGGGCGGGGCGAACAGGCAGCGGGCGGCGCGAGCGCGCGGGCGTCTCAAGCGGGGCGATGATGAGAGGCGGTCGGAGGCTCGCGCTTGACAGCCGACGCCCGTCGCGCGTAGGGTTTCAGGCGATTTAAACCTCATGGAGGCGCATCTGTTCTGGTGAATGGCGCGGTCTTCAAAACCGTCTGTGAGACTGTGAGAACAGGCTCGGGTGGGTTCGATTCCCACACGCCTCCGCCAACAAGAACAGTGACAAGTGACGAGTGACAGGTGACAGGTTAAAACCTGTCTCCGCTCGTCACTTGTCACTCGTTACTTGTCGCTCATTATTTGTCACTCGTCACTCTTCACTTCTGTTATGAAAGAATGGATCGCTTTGAACATGACGCCGGGCGTCGGGCCGCGTGCGGCAGCGCGCTTGCTGGAACGTTTCGGGTCGGCTGAGGCCGTGTTCGCGGCTCTGCGCTCGGAGTTGGAGCGTCTGCGTCTGCGGCCCGAGGCGGTGGAGAGCATCGTCCTGCGCGACCGACACGCCGAGGCGGAGGCGGAATTGGAGCGCGTGCGCGCGCTCGGGGCGGACGTGCTGGTGCTGGACGATGGGACTTACCCCGCGCTCCTCAGCGAGATCGCCGACCCGCCCCTGACGCTCTACGTGCGCGGCGAGTGGGAGGCGTGTGTAGACGCGCCGTGCGTGGCGATTGTCGGCTCGCGGCGTTGTTCGACCTACGGGCAGAACGTGGCCTTGATGCTGGCGCGCGATCTGGCGGCGCGCGGCGTGACCATCGTGTCGGGGCTGGCGCGCGGCATCGACGCGGCCGCGCACAGGGGCGCGTTAGACGCGGGCGGGCGCACGGTCGGCGTGTTGGGCACGGGCGTTGACGAGGTTTACCCGCGCGATCATAAAAAGTTGGCGGAGGAAATTTTAACTAAGGGCGGCGCGCTCGTCTCGCAGTTTCCGCTGGGGACGCCGCCGATCCCGGAGAACTTTCCGTACCGCAACCGGATCATCAGCGGGTTGAGTTTGGGCGTCGTGCTGGTGGAGGCGGCCGAGAACAGCGGCAGTCTCATCACGGCGCGGCTGGCGATGGAGCAGAACCGCGAGGTGTTCGCCGTGCCTGGCAACGTCACCTCGCGCAACTCGTTCGGGACGAACTACCTCATCAAAGGTGCGGGCGCGAAACTCGTGCAGCAGTGGCAGGACGTGGCGGCCGAACTGCCGCCGGAGATCGCCGCGCGCCTCCTGCCGCCCGAACCGCAGAAGAAGAAGAGAGCGGAGGGCGCGGCCATGCAGCAGCCCACGCTTCCCGCAGACCTCTCGGAGGCAGAGCGGGCGTTGCTCGGCCTGCTGTCGGCGGACGAACCCGTCCACATAGACGCGCTCGTAGGGGTGAGCAAGCTGCCCGTTTCGGAGTTGACCGGCGTCCTGCTCGGCCTCGAAATGCGAGAGTTGATCCGTCAACTGCCGGGCAAGTGTTTCGTGCGGAAGTTGTAGTCCTCGGTCAGCTTCGGCACGAGCGCCGAGGCGACACGCTCCGAGATCGAGTCCTGCACGGCGAAAATGCTCGTGAACTTCGCGCCGAAGGTGTCCGCCGAGAAAGAGCAGCACCTCAAGCGCCTTCTTCGGCAGCCGCGCATCTTTCCTGCCGCCTTGCCGACGCAGCCGCACCTCCGTGCCGTCGCGCAGTAGCCTGCGCCCCGCCTCGTCGAGGCGGAACGGGCCGAACTCGTAATACTGCTTCCGTCTCTCTTCGGGCATATCGTCAATCAGCGGGCACCGGACGCCTGACTGCTACAGCGGGAGTTTCAAGCGACGCATCAACTCGGCGTAGCGCGGGTCGGAGCGGAGCGAATCGAAATAAGGATCGACTTTGATCAAATCGATGATCGGGTGGCGCACCCGCTCGGCCTCGTCGAGAGCCGCGAAGGCGCAGTCTTTATCGCCCAGCCGCGCGCAACTCTCCACCCGCCCCCCGACCCTGTGGTCGTGGTGCATCTCGGGCAGAGCGCATAGCTCAACCTGCCTTCGCAAGTACCCTTCGCGCCCCCCCGCGCGGTAGGCCGCGAGCAGCGTCGCCTCGTAACGCTCGCGCCGCGCCTCGTCGCCCTGCGCGAGCAGGAGTGCACGCTCCTTAATCGACTGCTCGATGAATCCACGGTCGAAGTAAATGCGGCTCAGGAAAACGTGTGGGCGAAACATTCCCGATTGGAGTTCGAGCGCCTTATGCATCTGCGCCTCGGCCTCTTCGAGCCGCCCGGCGTAATAGAGCATGACGCCGTGCTCGAAGGTGATGATGGGCGAGAGAGGGTCGAGGCGTTGTGCCAACGCGCCCTCGGCGACGGCCTCTTCGAGGCGACCCGTCATGGCGAGCCACTCGCTGTACCACTGCCGCGCCGTCGCGTAGTTCGGATTCAACTCGATAGCGCGCCGGTAATCCGCGCCCGCCCCCGCCCAGTCGCGTCGGTCGTAAATCTTGACGCTGGCGAGCGCCGTGTAAGCCTCGGCGAGTCGTGGGTCGAGTTCGAGCGCGCGCAGCGCGGCGCGCTCTGCCGCTGGATAGGCTTCATCCGGCGGGGCGTCCAACCAGTTGGGCAGCAGCACGTAGGTCTCGGCCAGTCCCGCGTGTGCGAGCGCGTAGTCGGGGTCGGCGGCGACCGACTGCCGGTAGTAGTCGGCGGCGCGCTCGAAGCCCTGCGCCGTCCGTTTGTTCCAGAAGAAGCGGCCGAGCAGATAGAGGCGGTACGCCTCCGTGTTCTCCGTGTACTTACGCGCAACGCGTCCCTCCTCCTCCTCGCTCAACTTGAGACGGAGCGCGCCGGTGACGCGGGCAGAGATGGCGTCCTGAACGGCGAAGATGTCGGTCAGCCGTTCGTCGAAAGTCTCCGCCCAGAGCGGCGAGCCGTCTGCGGCGCGCACGAGTTGGACGGTCACGCGCAAACGCTCGCCGGCGCGCTGGAAGCTCCCGTCGAGCACGGCGTCTACCTGCTGCTCGCGCGCCACGGCGACGAGATCGGGGCGCGCCGCGCCGGGAACGCCATACTTCAGCACCGCGCTCGTCGGGCGGACGACGATCTGACGGACGTTGCTCAACTTGGTAATGAGGGCGTCGGCTAATCCCTGCCCGAGATATTCGTCGTCGCCGGAGAATGCGCCGAGTTGCCGGAGCGGCAGGACTGCGAGCGACCTGAACTGCTGCGTTCCCCCCGGGGCGGGCGCGGGCGCACGCCTGAAGTAATGTGCGGCGGCAGCCAATGCCGCGAGCGCGATGCAGGCGACAAAGGCTGCCGCAAACAGTCGCGAACGACCCTTTCCGCGCGCGGCGGGAAGCAGGTCGGTTGCCGCGCTGCTCCCGGTCGGCGTCGAGTCCTGCTTCGCCGCCGCCGTGAAGTCCGGTACTTCCTCTTCGATGACGATCTGCGTGCGGGTACTCCGTGCGGTTAACACGACCTGTCCGGGCGGCAGACCTAAGTCCTCGTCACCACACCGGCGCACTTCGGCGAGGAAGCGATAGCCGCGTCCCTGCACGGTCTTGATGTAACGCGGGGCCTTCGGGTCGTCGCCGAGCGCCTTGCGCAGGGTCGAGATGTTATCGGCCAGGCGATTCTCTTCAACAACGGCGTCAGGCCAGACGCGCCCTATCAGTTCATCCTTCTCGACGAGTCGCCCGCCACTCTCCACGAGCAGCGTCAGCACCTTGAGCGCCTTGTGCGTGAGCGGCACTTCCTCGCCACCCAGCCAGAGCTGCCCGTCCGACGCATCGAGGCGGAACTGACCGAACTCGTAGAAACGCTTCGGGTTATCGCTCATGGCACATCTCTCGGAGAACGATGGAGAAGTTTCGGAGAAAAAACGGAGAAGTTCCGGAGGACTTCCCGCTCGTGTCGGGAGTACCTTCCGCGTCGTGGCCGGCAGGGGGGTTTTGAAAGTCGGAAGCGGATGCGCAACCGGCGCGGCGAAGTTTAACCCACACGGATCGGGCGAGGCAATTAAAACCGAAGGCCGCCACTGTCTTCCCCCAACCCGCATGAAAGGCGGTACGAACGATTGAAGAGAAGGATTGAGATCACGGTCGAGACGCAGCGCGTGACGCTGGTCGGGCGGCGCAGCGTGGCCGTCAACGCCTGGTGCGAATTGTGCGGCGCGCGCTCGATTCACGCGACGCCGGAAGAGGCCGCGCGCCACGCGCGCACCACCCCGCGCGCCGTCTACCGCTGCCTCGAAGCCGGGTCAATTCACTTTACGGAAGATGCGGCCGGCGAGCCTCCGCTCGTCTGCCTCAAGTCGCTGTCCGACCTGTTCGGCGGCGCGGCGCGCAAGGAGGCGGACGCCGCTCCCGAGGGCGCGCGGGAAAAACTTTACGGGCGCGAAGACGCCTGACACGGGAGGTCAGTTATGAGTAATACGGAGAGACGCCAACTTCTATTCACAGCCACCACCTGTCTGATGATCGCGTCATTGGTCTACACGCCGCTCGCCGGTGTAAACGCGAGGGGGGCGACGCAGCAGGGGAACACTAACCGCCCGGCCGTGCGCATCAGGCGGCCGGCAACCGCGCCGACCCCAACGCCGACGCCGCAGGCTAATTCCAACCGCCCCGTCGTGCGTATCGGCGGGGGCACGCTGCGCCGCGAAGGTGGCGCGCCTGTCGCTTCAAACGCCAACCGGGGCGTCGTCCGCAACGCCAACGCGAGCGGCAACTGGAACGGCAACGCGGGCGGCAACAGGAACGCGAACGCCGGCGCGAACGCGAACGCCGCGTCGAACGCCAACCGCGACGCGGGACGCCGGAACGGCCCGTTCGTTATTGACAGGCGTGTCCCGTCACCGGCGAACGTGAACTCGTCGTCCCCGAACGCAGGGGGCGAGGCGGGCAAGTCTGAGGGAAAGATCGCGGGCGGCGAGGTGGCCGGGCCGACGCGCCTGTTCAGCATGAAGGTCGAGACGGAACTCGCGAAGCTGGGGCGGGCCGCGCCCGTCAAGCGCGCGAACTTCGTCGTGCCGCAGAGGCTCGCGCCGCTCCCCGTCGTGACGCTCATGAACGACTCGCGTGCGGCCGGGGTCTTCCAGTGCGTCGGCGGCGACAAGCGCGCCGAGCAGGTGACGGTCGAGGACACGGGCGCGTACATGCTCGTCACCTTCCAGTGTCGCCGTCCCGGCGCGCTGTCGGCCAGAGGCGCGGCGACCGACAAGTTCTCCCTCGCGTTCAAGAAGGAAGAGGCCGCCCAACTCTTCCAGCCGCGCGAGAGGGGCGCGACGGGCGCAGGGATGGTCATGTCGAAGGCCGGCACGAGGCGGCCGCCGCCGGGCGTGACGCGCGACGACTTCGAACTGTCGAACTGCTTGGCCGAGTTCGGCAGGTACAAATCCGATCCGAGGATGAACCACTTCCGCGTCTTCTTCATCGCGCGCGCTTATCGCTGCGAGGCGCGGCCGAGCGGACTCGGCGACGTGGTGCGCGCGCAGCGAGAACTCGCCGCCCGGTTCTCGAAGTCAGTCCCGAAGCCGACAGCCCAGGGCGCGCCGTGGGAACTCACGGCCAAACTCGTCCGGCCGAAGCAGGCTTACGACCCCGACTTCAAAGGTAAGAAGGAGTACGTCAGCACCTACGAAAAGGCCGTCGCCCTCCAGGCGGGCGTGGAGGGCGAGCAGGAGTTGCGTTTCCTCACCGCCGCGAAGGATGCCGAGATGAAGGTCGCCGTCCAGCTCGCGACCTCGCAGCCGAAGTTGGTCGCGGGCGCGTCGCGGACGTGCGACGACTGGGACGCTTCGGAGGCCATCGTGCGGCAGCGTTTCGTTGCGCCGACCTTCGCCACGCCGCCCGCCGCCGCGCCCGCTTCGCCCACCGGGCAGGGCGCGCGGCAGGCCGTCTCGGTTTCAGTCCCGCAAAGCTTCATCTGGGAGGGACTGCCCTTCAAGTCGAACGTCTCGGCCTACGTGCGCGTTGTGCCCGTCGCCGCCTCCGGCACGAGCATCGTCAAAGGTGCGACGAGGTACAGGTGCGTCGGCGGCCCTTCGCCGTGGATCAAGTTTGACGTGACGAACGTGTCGGCCGCCATTCAGGAGGGCATCGCCGAGCGGGCCGCAAAGGCCGCGGCGTATAAAAAGGCGAAGGACGAAGTGCTCGGTTCAGACCCGGCCGCCAAAAGCCCGATCAGCGTCGAGTTCCTCAGCTACCTGCCGCGCACGGATCACTACGGCCTCCCGCCGGAGGCGACCATGTACCAACTCCTCGCCGAGGAGCCGGTGGATAAGAATTACCTGAACTGCAACAAGAAGGTCGGCGGCCTGTGCACGTTCTCCATCGGCGCGCCCGACGCGGATTTCGGCTGGCCTGATCCCATCTGGACGCGCGGCTGCGCCTTCTCCCCGGCTCACCTGCTGGAGGGTTACAAGTACAGCAAAGACCCCGAGACGCTCTTCGAATATCTCGCCTTCGCGCTCGACTTCGTCGCCAAAGTCTACGACCAGATTCAGCAGGTCATCGTTGATGCCGTCGCCGTCTGGATCACCTTCGGGCAGTGCCCGCCGGGCAAGAACGACGGCGCGTGCGGTTGGGTCAGGGGCGCGGTGCGCGTCGGCCTCAGCGTTGCGATGGCGGCTGCGGGACTGCCGCCGCACCTCCCCACCATCGCGCAACTCTCCGATCAGGGCGCGGCCTTCATCGCCACCACGGCCGTGGATTACGCCATCGGCCAGATGCCTGCGGCCGGCGAGTTTGCCGACACGCTGCTCGCTTACCCGAAAGAGCAGTTGCGCAAGGAGCTGATCGAGAGCGCGAAGACCGGACTGAAAGAACTGACGGGGCTGGGCAAGTGCGCCTTCCCCATCGCGCCGGGGAAGACCTGGCAGGAGATGGGATACGACGGCGTCAACGCGCAGACGGGCTGCGGCGTCGTGCGCGGCAACCCCTTCGCGCTGGGGACGAAGAACCTCGCGCTCGCCGGTCGCCCCGCCGTCGTCTACCTGCGCATCAAGCGCAACCCGAACGGCATCCGGCTCTCCGAGACGCAAACCGTCAGCGTCGGCGATGCCGAAAACTTCTTCGAGCCGCGGGCGGTGCGCGTGAACCTGGCCGACGTGCCGACGGGGACGGAGGGACTCGTCATTCCGGTCTTCCTGACACCGAACTTCAACCGCTACGTCGGCAAGACCTGGAAGCACGATCCGACACGCGTCATCGGCGTCTGCGGGTCGGGCTGCACGGCCGACTACGAGTACGACGCCGCGTGGATCGAGGAGATGCACGAAGGCGCGACGTTCAACTTACGTGTCTCCTCCTCGTTCCGCTGGACGGACGATGCGAAGTTCAACGAGGGGTTCGGCTGCCAGGGTTGCTCCGCGCTCGCCTCCGCCGTCTGGAGGAAACAGAGCATGCCGCTCGGAACGCGCATCGGCGACCACGGGTTCGTCGCGCCGCCCGCCTCGTGCCCCGGCTTCAAGTACGTCAACAACTCGCACCAGGAACCGCTCGGCGTCTTCCCCGTCTATTACTGAGCGGGCGCAAAGTCATAAACATTCAACCGAGGCCACCAGAGGCCGTTTACAAAGCCCGCACGGGCGAAGGAGGAAAGTATGATGAATGAAGTTAATTTCGGCAGGGCGACGGAGTTCGGGCGCGCGCGGGCGGCGCGGGCGATAATGGGCGTGGTT
This sequence comes from Pyrinomonadaceae bacterium, assembly GCA_036566625.1. Classification (GTDB taxonomy): domain Bacteria; phylum Acidobacteriota; class Blastocatellia; order Pyrinomonadales; family Pyrinomonadaceae; genus JAIVJZ01. Next base: position 4,701 of record DATCWB010000326.1, on the reverse strand, counting down.
TTCGCGCTGGCACTCTCGTCCGGGCTGGCCGCGGCGCAGGAGCCTTCGACGGATCGGCGGAACCCGACGCCGTTCGCCTCGACGAGCGCGGAGGGCGAGTACGACGGCGACGCCACGACGCACTACTGGCGATTCACGGCGGGCAAGGGCGAGGTGAAACTGGCGGCGACGGCGAAGACGAAAGCCTACTCGACGCTGATAGATGTCGAACTATTGGACGAGGGCGGGAGAAGCCTTGAGAAGTTCAGCGTCGTCGCCAACGAGTCGGGGCGCACGGAGTCGCGCACACGCAGCTTCGCCCGCCGCCAGCCCATCATCGTCAAGGTCTTCATGCGAGAGGACAGGGACATCAAGCACCTCAAGTATGAACTCGAACTCGCGGGCGCGGTCGAAACCGACGGGGGCGCGTCGGGCATGCAAGCGGCGCAGACCGTGCCGGGCGGCGAGCGGATGTGTCTCCCGGCCTCGGGCACGCTCACGCTGATGACCAAGAGCGGCGAGTCCTACGAGATCGATCTTACGCAGGTGACCAAAGCCTCGGTCAAAAACTGAGAGCGGCGAACACCCTGGAGGAGAAGTTCACTCCCGGCGCGTTGCTTTCATTTACAACGCGCCGGGAGTGAACTTGCGTGCTCCTGCAATTCTTGATGGTTGGTTGAGCCTATCTATTTATCCTCGTTATCGCGGCGGGCGTCGCGTTCGGCGGCTTTTGCGTCGAAGAGTTTTTGTTGTTCGGGCGTGAGCAGGGCGCGTATGCGCGTGCGCGCGTTCTGGCGCACGGAGTCGTAGCGCGGGCGCACCTCTGCGCGCAGGGCGCGGTAATCGTTGCGCGTCTGGTCGAGGATGGCGCGTATCTCGGTGGCCTGCTGTTCGGTCAGAGTCAGGTCGCGGCGCATGCTCTCGAAAATTCTGTCCTCTCTATTGCCGCCACCCTTGGGCCCTCTGTGCCGTTCGTGGCCGTCGCGCAGACGGTAGAAACTGGCGAGCGATGCGCCGGTCACGCCGCCAAGCAGGAAGACGCCGAGGAGCAGGAGCAGGATTTTGAGTCGGGTCGAGCCGCGCCGCGGCGGTGAGGTCGTCATCTGGAAACCTCCCGCTCGTCTTCGAGGAGAATCGTCGCCAACACGTCGTCGCTGGAGAGCGGACGCCGCTCCGCGAACACGACGCTCTCGATCCCGGCGTCGCGCGCGTCCATCAAGGCCTCGTCGCTGAGGACGCCGGGCGAGGTGGTCGTCGTGCCGAGGTTCGTAGTCCAGAACAGGACGAAGGCGACCAGTGCGACGAGCGCCATCGCGGGCACGGAACGCCAGACGACGCCGAGCAGCGCGAGCCACGTCTCGCCGCCCGCGCGCCTCGCCTCTTCGGCGGCGATGCGTGTGCGCAGGCGCGCGTACAGGAAGGGAGATGCGGCGACGGCTTCCGCTTCCGCGTCGTTCGCCGTGGCGGAGGCGCGCACGATGGCCTGCCCGAAACGTTCAAGCCGCTCGCCCGGTTCGCCCTTTTTGTGATTGCCGATCATGGTAGTTTTATCCGCCCTTCGGCCGCCGGCTCTCGCGGCGGCTTCGTTAATGAAAACGCGCGCGCGCGCGTTCGGGTTACACGAATCTCTCCAGCACGCGACGCAAGGCCGCCCGCGCACGGTGCGCGCGAACTTTGACCTTCGAGATCGACCAACTGTTCGACTCGCCGATCTCGGCCACCGACATCCCTTCCACGTCGAGCATGACGAGCAGCAGGCGATCTTCGGGGCTGAGGCGCGCGAGCAGCTTGTCGGCCAGATCGCGCGCGATGGCCGCGGCCTCCACGTCTGCGCCCGCGCCCACGGCGCGCAGTTGCGTTTTCAACCACGCCGCTTCCTCTTCCGAGATGTCGCCCGCTGCGCTCTCGGGTCGCCGCTTCATTCGCCTCAACTCGTCGTAGCAGGCGTTAAAAGCGATGCGCGCGATCCACGAGGCGAAAGAGTTTTCCTGCCCGTTGGCGAAGTCGGGGAGCGCGAAGTAGGCTTTCATGAAGCTCTCCTGCACGATCTCCTCGATCTGTTCGCGCTGGCGGAAGAAGCGACCGGCGATGAGCGAGACGCGACGCCGGTGGCGGTTGAAGAGTTCCTCGAAGGCGTCGGCGTCGCCCGCGCCCGCGCGCGCGACGAGTTCAACATCCGGCACGTCGGCCGACGCTACCGTGTGTTCCGGCAAGTCGGGCGCGTCGCGGTCGGTGTTGTCTGCCTGCTCGTCCATAAAGTATCAACCGCACCGAACCGCCGCCGTCTTGCGCGGAGAATTGAACCTGCACGCCGCCCTTGTGAAAAATGAAGGGACAGCCCCTCGCCTGAGAGCTGTCCCTTCACATTGCACCGGCACATGCTCAGTGGTTCTTAGCGGCGATAGCGGCTGCGCCCGAATCGTCGCGGTCGCGCTAGCTTGTCAGTGTACAACGCCGATTCCTACTTCACCCCTCCTCGTCCTGACAGCTTAGCGATAAATTCTCCTGCCGTTCGGCAAGACGGTGACGACCCTGCCGTCGCGCGTGCGGTAAGTGCGCCCGCGTCTGACTTGCGGGTACGACTGGCGGCTGCGCGAACTGCGCACGACGCGCCTGCCGTTCGGCAGAATGACCACGCTGCGCCCGTTCGAGCGGCGGACGACCGTGCGCCCGTTCGCGCCGCGCACGATGGTGCGGCCGTCCTGCGTGCGCACGACGCGGCGGTTGTTCGGGTAGACCGTCACCGTGCGCCCGTTGCGCGTCCGGTAAGTTGCCTGCGCCGAGGCCGTCAACGCCGTGCCGACCAGCAGCGTACACATCATCAAGATTACTTTCAGTTTATTCTTCATCGTTGCCCTTCGTTGAAAATTTGAAGGGGAGAGTCTGGTTTAGAACGGGGAGACCATTATGCGTATTTCGTTCAGGTTCGGCTGACCGGAGCCGCGTCGGCGTTGCGACGCATGCGCCGCTCCTGCCGCTTCTGCTCACGCTGCTGACGCTGCGCGGTAAGCTGCGCTTTCTGTTCGGCCGTCAGCACGTTGTACATCTCCGACATCATGCGCGCGTGCGCAACTTCGCGTTCGACCCGCGCGTTGGCTCTCGCCTGCGCCGCCGCGCGAACCTCTGCCTCGTTGAACGTGCCGCCGTTGAAGGCATCGAACCCGCGCTCGCGCCCGCCGCGTTCTTGCCGCTGTTGCCGTCCGGCTTTCGCGGTCTCGCGATAGCGCGCGGCGATCTGCGCGATCTGCGCCTTCTGCGCGTCCGTCAGATTGAGATTCTCGGCGAAGCGACCGAAACCGCCGCCGCGCATCCCGCGCATGCCCTTCCTGTGGCCACCGCGTTCGCCATGACCCCACGCGCCGCGATCTTTGCCGCCTTCCTGCGTTCCCTGCGTTGTTCCCTGCTGCGCGAATCCCACGATCCCCGACAGCGCCATCGTCCCGGCCAGCGCCAGTCCGCCAACAATCTTCCGTGTACGAGTTAGTTGCATCTGTGCTTATCTCCAATGATGTTAAGTGAATTTTCCAAGCCGCATCGGACACAGGAGAGAATGAAGCCTCAATCCGGCCAACCAGGATGCAAGACGAACGAACGGGACGGGCGGTTACAAGAAAACAGTGACAAGTGACGAGTGACAAGTGACAAGATAAAGCAATGAATCGTAAATCGTGGGAAAAAGCCGTGATTCATCAATCGTGAATGGCGAAAACCTGTCTGTCCATATCTATTCACGATTGACGAATCACTTTCTTCTCTCGTCACTTGTCACTCGTCACTTATTCAGGCACGAGCGCGAGGCGGAAGCCCATGAGCGACCATTCGGCTTCGCCCTCCACTTCGCTGATGTAGGAGAAGTCGCCGGGCGCGTTCGAGCCGACGGCGAAGCAGGTGGCGTTGCCCTGCTCGTCGCGATAGAAGCCGAGTTCGAGCGTCTCGGTCTCGCTCCATTCGGGATGAAAGATCGTGCCGACGAGGTTGAAGACGGCGGGCGGGCAGATCGTCACGCGGTAGCCGGCGGGCAGCAGGCGGCGCACGCGCCAGTCTTCGTTGACGACGCCGAGGAAAGTACGCAGCGAGAGGTAATTGTGCGCGTAGCGCGTGCCGTTCATCATCCCGGCGCGTCCCATGTAGGCGGCGAACGGGTCGGCCGTGGGGTCGTGGCCGTAGGCCGTGCCGTAGAACTGCCGGTTGCCGGGAAGGTAACGCGGCTTGGGCGTTGTCTCCACGCCGATGACGAGCCCCTGATGCCCGGCATGCCCGTCGAGGAGTTGTTGGCGGTAGCTGTGCCCGTGCTCGCGCGTCTTCGAGAGGTCGCGCGGGGCGGACGGGTAGAGGCGCGCGATGTAAGCATCGTCGAATGGCACGGCTTCCGCGGAGGGGACGACGTGCCATTCGATCTGGAAGTGGCGCAGCCCCTCGTCCACCTCCGGGCGCAACTCGAACTTCGCCGCCGCATCCGGCGCGATGAGTTCGCGCCCCGCGTCGAGATGGAAAAACTCGCGCAGTTTTTCCGTTCGGTCTTCCTGCCAGTTAGACATATAATCTTTTCCCCCGTGTGACATTTTCGACTACTGTAATTCATTTATTCTCAGGTTTTCCATACGTGTGCAGCGAGCCTGAGAGTAATTTTAAACATCTCATTGACCAAATGCGTTGAATCTCGTCAGGCGACGAGAATTCTGTAACCGGAAAATGCACCCCGACGTTTTTACACAAATAAGC
>DATCWB010000325.1:0-2612 GCA_036566625.1 Pyrinomonadaceae bacterium | reverse complement strand
GCCCGGCCGCGCGCGAACTCGCAGACCCCCGCCAAGGGACAGGCCAACATCGTCGAGGGCGCCCAGTTCGTCCCCGGCCAGGTGCTCGTGCGTTTCCGCACCGACACGGCGGCCAAGACGGCCGAATCCCTCTCGCTGCCGCTGCGCGCCGCAGACGACGGCGGGGAAGTGAAGTTTGCACGCTTCAAAGGCTCGGACATGGTGCGCGGTTTGCGCCTCGCCAAAGTTGACCCGGCGCACACGCTCGCAGCCGTCAAGGAACTGGCGAACCGCTCGGACGTGCTCTACGCCGAACCGAACTACATCTGGCGCGCCAGGCAGTCCGTCCCTCCGCCGCCCAACGACCCGCGCTACACGAGCGGCGAGATGTACGCCATGGCCCGCATCAACGCCCCGGGCGCGTGGAACGGCGGTTACACCGGCTCGAAGAACGTCGTCGTCGGCGTGCTCGACGGCGGCGTCGACGTCAACCACGTGGACCTGAAGCCCAACATCTGGGTGAACCCCGGCGAGGTGGCCGGCAACAATTTCGACGACGACGGCAACGGTTACGCCGACGACATCAACGGCTGGGACTTCAACGACAACGATAAAACCGTGTTCGACAACGAGGAGGGCGACGACCACGCCACGCACGTTGCGGGCACGATTGGCGCGAAGGGCAACAACGGCATCGGCGTGACGGGCGTCAACTGGAACGTGAGCATCGTCTCGATCAAGGTGCTCGGCCCCGACGGCGGCTCGGTCTCGGACATCATCGACGGCTATACCTACGCGCGGCAACTGCGCGAGGCGGGCGTGAACCTGCGCGTGCTGAACAACTCCTACGGCGGGCCGGGCAAGTCGCTCTCGGCGCTCGACGCCATCAGTCAACTCAACGCGGCGGGCATCCTGTTCGTCGTGGCGGCGGGCAACGAGGCGCGCGACAACTTCAACTACCCGGATTTTCCGTCAAGTTACAACGTGCCGAACGTGCTGGCGGTCGCCTCCACCAACAGCCCCGACGGACTCTCCAGTTTCTCGAACTTCGGGGCGCGCGTCGTGAGCATGGGCGCGCCGGGTTCGAGCATCCTGAGCACCACGCCGGGCAACACTTATTCCGTCTTCGGCGGCACTTCGATGGCCGCGCCGCATGTGTCGGGAGCGGGCGCGCTCGTCGTCGCCGCCAGACCGGACATCACCATGTCGCAACTGCGCGGCGTGCTCGCCTTCACCGGCGACCGTCTCCCGGCGCTGGCAGAGAAGACCACGACGGGTCGCCGCCTGAACGTCGCCAAAGCCGTCGAGAGCGCGCTTGAGAACGACGCGACCGCGCCGGCGCCGCCGGGGAACTTGCGCGTCGCCGGACAAAGCGGTCGCAGCATCACGCTCGCCTGGACTGCGCCCGGCGATGACGGTAACTCGGGCGTGGCGGCCGATTACGATTTCTTCTTCACCAACCCGACGACGCAGGCCACGATTCTGCTGCCGTCAACGACCGTGCCCGCGACACCGGGAACCGAGCAAAGCGTGACGGTCGAGGTGCCGTTCAGAAACTTCGGCGGCACGATCACACTGCGCGTCCACGACAACGCGGGCAACGCGAGCGCGGCCACCGTCAACGTCACTATTCCGGTCAGCAGCGGCAGCGACCCCTACACGGTCGCGCTCAGCGGTGCGCAACCGCTCGCGGGCGGCACTACGGGCGAGAACCTGTTCCCCGTGGGCGGCGACGATAAATACGCCAGTCGCAGCCTGCCCTTCGCGTTCCCGTTCTACGGTGCGACCTATTCGAGCCTGACGGTCTCGACCAACGGCGCGCTCTATTTCACCGCGCCGCCGCGCCGCGACGACGGCGATGCCGACGACGTGCCCAGTTCCGTCGAGGCCATGCAGGGGCAGAGGATGATCGCGGGACTCTGGGACGACATCCGCACCAACAGATGTACCAACGATGGCGACCCGAGCACGTGCACCACCATCGGCAACGTGTACGTCTCGCAGCCCGACGCCAATCGCATCATCTTCCGCTGGCAGGGCGAGACGTTTCTGAAGCCGGTGGCGGTCGTGAATTTCGAGATCGAGTTGCGGCGCGACGGCACGATCCAGATGCGTTACGGTGATAACCCGCGGGTCTTCCCGGTGGTGGGGATTTCGGGCGGCGAACCGGACGCGTACGTGATTGCATCGCACACGCGGGAGTTTGTTTCGCCGAACCAGCCGATCAGTCTGTCGAGCGCGCAGACCGTGACCTTCTCGCCGCGCCCGATTCCGACCTATACGATCAGCGGGAGCGTGAGGGACGCGAACGGCACGGGCGTGCCGAACGTCACCGTCCTGCTCTCCGGTAGCCGAAGTGCCGCGATGATGACGAACGCCGGCGGTAACTATTCTTTCACCGGCCTCGCCGAAGGCGGCAACTATACCGTTACGCCGTCGCTGCCCAACGCCACGTTCGCTCCGCCCAGTCAGTCCTTCAACAACTTGAGCAGTGACCGGACGGCTGATTTCACGGCCACCCTATGCACCTTCTCCATCACGCCGAACGCGCAATCGTTCGGTGCGAATGGCGGCACGGGCACTGTCACCGTGACGACGGGCGGCGGCTGCTCCTGGTTTGCAACGAGCAACGC
>DATCWB010000324.1:0-10702 GCA_036566625.1 Pyrinomonadaceae bacterium | reverse complement strand
TCATCATGTCGGAGAAGAAGTCTGAGAAGTCGAACCCGGCGATCTCCTGATCACGCAGTTGCTCGGAGAAGTAGAAGGCGAGCACCGCGCCGCGCTCGTAGGCATCGGCCAGTTGCGCGGTCAGTTCGTCTTCGAGCGTCGCGCGGTCGGCCTGCGACTCTTTAATGATGGCGGCGCGCTCGGGCTCTTTCGCGCGCTGGAGGCGTGCGCTCGTTTGTTCGGCGAGGGCGCGCCCGCGCGCGCTGAAATTCATGCGCGCGTCAGCCGCAATGACGAGCGAGCGCGCGACGGCGGGGAACACGTCGGGCATGGACGCGCCTGCGGGCGCGTTCGCGGCGCGTTCGTCGAGAAGGGCGCGAATCTCCGCGCGCTTCAAAGCGATCTCGCGGTTGAAGCGCAGCACGACGGGGTCTATGACGTATTGCAGGTAGGCGCGGCGCACTTCGGACGAGGCCGGGTCGAGTCCCTGCGGGACGACGGCGAAATAGTCGTCGCCGATGACGCGGAAGTTGATCGAGCCGGGGACGGCCAGAAGATCGGGCACGAGCCGGAAGCGGCGTTCGCGCTCGCGCGTGATGAAGGCGGGCGGCGCGTCCTTCTTCGGCTTCGCCGCGGGGTTCTTCACGGGCACGCGTTCAGACACGATTGTGACGGGGCGCGTGTGCAGATACGCGAGTACGGCGCGCAGCATCTGGGAGGTTTGCGGTCGCAGCCGGTCGCCCTCCGCCTGGTGCGCCGCAAGATAGGCGGGCAGCCGCTCGGCAACGCCTGACTTCGTGTAGAACTCGCGCAGGAGCGGCGCGAAGTCGAGCACGTCGAGCACGCCCGCGAATAGATCGTCGGAGCGCGCGGGCGCGGTGAAGGTGGGCGCGGGGCCGAGCGCGTAAGCGAGCGAGACGTAGCGCGCCGCCTGCTGCGCGGGCGTCGCCGCGGGGTCTTTGAGCTTGTTCAACTCGTAGAAGCGGCGCATGCGTGCGCGCAGTTCCGTGTCGAGATTTTCCTGATCGCGCCGGACGAGCGCGCGAAACTCCGAGGGCTGACGCCCCGCTGGCGTGGGGTCGAAACCGGCGGCGTCGAGCGCGGCCATCATCACCAGCAGGCGCGGCTCCGCCTCGATGCGCACGCCGTAATCCGACAAATCCAGCGTGCCGGAACGCATCGACTGCGGGCGCGGCGTCGGCGTCTGTTGCGCGGCCGGCGTCTTCGGAGTCGAAGGAGCCGAAGGCGGGTTGCTTTGAGCAAATACGGCCGTCCCGGCGAATACGAGCAGGGCGGCCACAACGAATAAATGCTTCTTCATACGATTAACAACTACTTGTGTTTGAATTTTCCGCGCAGGGTAAGGAACTCTGAAATCACTTACGCGACAACACTACTTAGAGATGCCGCACCGGGCGCGCCGGATGCCAGCAAAAGAAATGTCGGATGCGGAACGGCGAAGTAAAAGCGGCGGTTTTTCATTCATCGTTCCCTGTCGCCACCTCATCGTTCGCCTTCATCCTCTGCCGCGCGCGGAGCAGCTTTAAGGTAACAGGATAGGCGGCGAGGGAACAAACGATGGAGAGAGCCATACCACCCACGGAGAAGGGCACGACGATGTCCCACATGTGCGCGAACAGTTGTCGCCAGTAAGCGGCGGTTAAGAGGTGCGGTTCCTGCAAGAGTTTCCAACCCTCTTCGGGCAGGCTCACGGGTCGTCCCATGAGCAGCGCGCCGACGGCGTAGGAGGCGGCGATGATGGGGACAAGGGTGAGAAACGGGTTGTTGAGAAACGTGCCCGTGTAGATGGCGATCTTGTTGAAGCGGAACAGGAAGGCGACGAGGGTCGCCATGATGGTGTGGAGTCCGAGGAAGGGCGAGAAGGCGATGAAGACGCCCACGGAAAAAGCGAGCGCCGTCCGCTCGGGCGGGTCGTCAACCGCGAGCAGACGGCGAAAAGCAGCGCGAAACATAATTCAAGTGACGAGTGACGAGTGACTAGGGACGAGCAAAGACAAGTTTTAGTCTTAACTCGTCACTCTTCACTCGTCACCTGTCACTGTTATTTAAAGCTGTTGAGCGCGCTCGACTCGTCGTCGTAAGTGTCGAAGACGGTGAGCAGCTTGGTGATGGCGAGGAGGTCTTGAATCTTCTGCGTCAGGTTGAGCAGTTTGAGCTGGCCGCCCTCGCGGCCGATGGCCGTGAAGCTGGCGACGAACTCGCCGATGCCGCTCGAATCCACGTAGCTGACGTGCGAAAGGTTCAAGAGAATCTTCTTCTTGCCCTCCTCGATCAACTTCCGAATCGCGCTGCGAAGCGCCACCGAGCCTTCGCCGATGGTGATCTTGCCGCTCATGTCGAGGACGGTCACATCTCCGGCCTGACGCTCATTGATGTTTAGTTCAGCCATTGCAGGAATTCTCCTTCAAGAATAGTCAGTAGGCAGTAGTCCGTGGTCAGTTGTTCGATCCGATCTTTAGAATCTTCGTGTGACGCTCACAAACAACGGGCAAGTGACGACGGACGACTGACAAATTTTTATCGCTTCTTCGTCATGCGCACGACCGTGCCGCCTTCGGGGTGAGGCAACCATTCGACCGTGTCCATGAAGTTGCGCATGAACAGGATGCCGCGCCCCGACGCTTTCAGCAAATTCTGCTCGGCGGTCGGGTCGTCCACGCCCGCCGGGTCAAAGCCCGTCCCGCGGTCGCGCACCGTCACCACGAGTTCGCCGCCCGCGTCCGTGAATGCGATCTCGACGGGCTTCGACGCGTCCTGTTTATTGCCGTGCAGGACGGCGTTCGTCACCGCCTCGCGCACGGCCATGTCCAGACCGAAGGCGGCGTCTTCGCTCAGTTGCAAACGCTCGGCTACTTCGTCCGCCTTGGCGGCCGCCTCGGCGATTGCCTCAATGCGGCTCGGCAATGTCAGTTCAGTCGTCTCTTCAGTCACAGTGGCAGACCGAGACCTCTCTTCAAAGAGAACCCTCCGGCAGACGGGCATCCGCTGCCGCGCGTCAAACATGTGAAAGCAAACCGGAAGCCTGCACAATTTAAGACGCGCGCCGCGCACCTGTCAAGAAAGGGCAAACGGGGAAAGGCGAAGGGGTAAAGGTTAAAGTCACAGAGTTAAGTTGAACCTACGGTGTAACGCTTCTCCTTTCCCCTTCCCCTTTCCCCCTTCCCTCTCCTTCTTTTAAGATGGACGCATGAAGATTCAACCGGCGCTGAGACTGCGAGGGCGCGTGCGCCTGCCGGGCGACAAGTCGATCTCGCACCGAGCCGCCATCATCGCCGCGCTCGCCGGGACGGGCGGACGCTCGCGGCTCACCAATTATTCGACGAGCGCCGACTGCGCCTCGACGCTTCGTTGCCTCGCCGCGCTCGGCGTGCGCATCGTGCGCGAGGGCGACGAGGTAGAGATCGAGGGCGCGGGGACACGTCTGGCGCACGCGCCGCGCGCACCGCTCGACTGCGGCAACAGCGGCACGAGCATGCGCCTCCTGGCCGGACTACTCGCGGGACAGCCTTTCGCCAGCACGCTCGCCGGCGACGCTTCGCTTTGCTCGCGCCCCATGCGGCGCATCATCGAGCCTTTAGAGTTGATGGGCGCGCGCGTCTCGTCCGCAGAGGGACGCGCGCCGCTTCGCATCGAAGGGCGCGCACCGCTAACGGCTATTAGCTACGCTTTGCCCGTCGCCAGCGCGCAGGTCAAGTCGTGCGTTCTGCTCGCCGGGTTGAACGCGCGCGGGCGCACCGAAATCATCGAAGCGCGCGGCGCAACGCGCGACCACACGGAACGCCTGCTCTCCCTGTTCGGCGCGGACGTGCGCACGGAATTGAAAGATTACAAAGACCGCCCCGTGCCCTTCGTCTCTCTCGAAACTCCGGCGAGCCTGCGAGCGCAGGATTGCAACATCGCGGGCGACATCTCATCGGCCGCCTTCCTGTTGGCGGCGGGCGCGCTGCTCCCCGGTTCGGACGTGACGCTTGCCGAAGTCGGCCTCAACCCGACGCGCACGGGAATTCTCGACGCGCTGCAAAGACTCGGCGCGGATGTCTCCGTCGCAGACCGGCGCGCCGAGTCGGGCGAAGAGATGGGCGACTTGCGCGTGCGCGGACACGGCGGGGGACTCGCGCCGGGGGCGACGAATGCCGGCGTCATCAGCGGCGAGATGATCGCGGGTCTGATAGACGAGCTGCCCGTCCTCTGCGTCGTCGGCACACAGGTCGAGGGCGGGCTGGAGATTCGCGACGCAGCTGAGTTGCGCGTTAAAGAGACTGACCGCATCGAGGCGATGGTTAGAAATTTGCGCGCGCTCGGCGCGGAGGTTGAAGAATACGCCGATGGCCTGCGCATACGCGGGCGCACACGCCTGCGCGGCGCGCGACTCGAATCTTTCGGCGATCATCGCATCGCGATGGCGTGCGTCGTCGCCGCGCTCATCAGCGAAGGCGAGTCGGAGTTGGAGGGGGCGGATGCGGTCGCCGTGTCGTTCCCCGAATTTTTCACCGTGCTCGAATCGGTAATCGAGAGATGAATGCGCGCCCTCCGCAACGACGGATCGTCCTCACGGGCTTTATGTGCGCGGGCAAGTCTACCGTCGCGCGTGCCCTCGCCGCGCGTCTTGGTTGCGCGATGCTCGATACGGACGCGTGGATTGTCGAACGAGAAGGCCGCGGCATCGAAGCGATCATAGAGGGCGACGGCGAACCGCGCTTTCGTCAAATCGAACGAGACGCGCTCGGCGGTGGGACGTGGGCGTCGGCGGAAAATCGCTCGCTCATCGCCGCGCACCGTTGCCTGACCGTCTGGCTCGACGCGCCGTTCGATTTGTGCTGGCGGCGCATCGCCGACTCGCACGACGCCCGCCCGCTCGCGCGCGAACGCGAACGCGCGCGGCAACTTTACGAGGCGCGACGCGCGGCCTATGAACTCGCGGCCTTGCGCGTGGAAATCACGGAAGGCCGAAATGCAGAAGACACGGCGGCGGAGATCGCGTCTATAATTGAACGACGAAATTTTTTAGACGAATACGAGGGACGAGGGAAAGATAAAGCTGATGGCTAAACAAGACGCGGACGCGAAAGCACTGAAGGTCGCACGCACCTTAAAGAACGCCGAGAACTGGAAGCATCTCGCGCGCTGGCACGGCGACGGCTACTTTAAACTGCACACCGAAGACACGGGCACGACGCCGGTGCGCCTCTTCTTAACCAAACAACTACTCGACGATGCGGAGGACATCCTCTACCGCCAGATCGTCAACGCGACGCGCTTCCCCGGCGTGCGCATGGTCGTCATCACGCCCGACACGCACTACGGCTACGGCGTGCCCGTCGGCTGCGTGCTCATCACGGACGCCGACGCGGGCGCAGTCGCGATGGGGCCGGTCGGCTACGATATTGGTTGCTTTACGGCTGACACGCTAATACCTCTGGTGGATGGCAATTCTTATCCGATTGGCGAACTGGCCGGGCGCGGCGAGGAAATTTTCGTCTACGCAATCTCCCAAGAACAGAAGATCGTCGTCGCCGGAGCAACAGCCAGGAAGACCCGGACGAGCGCGCCGCTCGTCAAAGTGACGCTCGACAACGGCAGGGAAATTTTCTGCACGCCGGACCACGAGTTCATGCTGCGTGATGGAACCTACCGGCAGGCACAAGACCTGACCCCGCGCACTTCGTTAATGCCGTTTTACTCTCGCAAGGACAAAGACGGCTATATGGCGGTCAGGCATCCGGCGACAGGTAGAGAGCAAAGGGTTCACTGGATTATGGGGCGGGGCGGCATGCTCGGCGAGATTCCGGCCTATGAAGGGCAGCGAACGATTATTCATCATCAGAACTTCTGTCCATCTGACAATCGGCCTGAGAATCTTGTCTTCATGGGTGATAGAGATCATATGAGCTATCACAAATCAATCGTTGAGCGTAATACCCACTTTCGCGCGGAGTCTTTTGAATCCAAACGCAAAGAGGCTTTATCAAACAAGGCCAAAACTGCGGAAGGCTACGCTTACTTCGCCGAGCGCGGCACAAACAACATTCTGGCCTACATGGCTAACAATGCGGAGCACTTCAAGAGGTCTGTGGCCGGAAATGGAGAGCGCGGCAAAAAGTATTTGGAGGCTTATAACGTCAGTCCCGAAGGACGTAAAAAGTCTTCCGAAGTCGCACACCGGCAACACGTGTGCGAGATATGCGGCGAAGTTCTGGTCGGTGGTTTTGGCATTCACAATCACCGTCGCTGGCAACATGGCTACAACCATAAAGTTGTCTCAGTTGAACGGCTTGATAAAACGGCTGACGTGTTCTGTTTGACCGTGCCTGATTACGGCAACTTCGCGCTCGACGCGGGCGTCTTTGTGCATAACTGCGGGATGATGTCGGCGCGTTCGGAAGTGGAGGCGGAACGAGCGACGCCGGAGAAGCGTCTGGAGTTTAATCGCGCGGTGATGGAGCGCGTGAACATGGGCGCGGGCGGCAAGAGCGTCAGGCTCGGCGAGTTGTCGAAGGGCGAGTTCAATAATCTGGTGCGCGGGGGCGCGGAGTATTACGTCGAACGCTACGGGGCGACGTTTGATCGCAGCCGCGCCGAGCGGCATCGCATCCCGGTGGACGACGACTGGCAGATTCCGTGGGGCGGGAAGGGTAGGCCAGAGCGGGGCCTGAACCAGTTGGGCAGTCTCGGCGGCGGCAACCATTTCATCGAACTGCAACGCTCGGAACAGACCGGCACGATCTTCGTGCAGGTACACACGGGCAGTCGCGGCTTCGGGCATGGCCTGGCGACAAACTATTTCGAGATGGCGCGCGACGAGCGACCCGACCAGATGACCGACATCGACCTCGGCTACTTCACGCCCGACTCGCGCCATTACCGCGACTACCTGAACGCCGTCGCGGCGGGCGGCAACTACGCCATCCTCAATCGCCTGATCATCTTCGAGCAGGTGGCCGACGCCTTCCGCGAAGTGTTCGGGCGCGACCTTGAGTTGATTTACGAGATCAGCCACAACCTCGTGCAGCGCGAGTGGCATCCCGAGTTCGGCGACGTGTGGGTGCATCGCAAGGGCGCGACGCGCGCCTTCCCCGCGGGACACCCGGCACTCGCGGGCACGCACTGGGCGGAGACCGGGCATCCCGTCCTCATCCCCGGCTCGAACAAGGATTGGAGTTACATCCTGCAACCGCTCAAGGGTGCGGTGAACAGCGGCTACTCGGTCAACCACGGCGCGGGGCGGCGTCTCTCGCGCGGCGAGGCGACGCGCACCTTGTCGCAGCGCGTCATCGACGACGAGTACAGGGAGGCGGGGATTCTGGTGAACATTAACGGGCGCGTGCCGCTGGATGAAGCCGCGCCCGCCTATAAGTCTTCGCAGGCGGTGATCGAAGCGGTGGTCGGCGCGGGCCTGGCGCGCGTCGAGCATCAACTCTGGCCGCTCGCCTCGCTCAAAGGCGCGGACGAACGCAAGGGCAAGCGGCGCAAGCAGGGCAAAGGCGACGCGAAGAAGGGACGGAAGACGAAGGAGCACTACTGATTCGTGAAGTTGATATAAGCGAGGGCGGAATGATCGAAGCCCCGGCACGGGCGACGGATTTTTAGCCCACGGCGCGAGCCGTGAGACGCGCCACAACCGCACCATGATCGAAGCCCCGTCAGGGGCGAAAGAAGTTCGAGGTTGAATCTCTTTCGCCCCTGACGGGGCTTCTCAATCTTATCCTTGATCTCACGGCACACGCCCTGGGCTACGAGTCTTTCGCCCCCGCCGGAGCTTACGCGCGCAGCAATTTCAAGAGGGCGCGTTCTTCCGGCAAGTATTCGGGCTGCTGGCGTCCGATGCGGCGTTCGCGTCGCGGGCGAAACTCGTCGAGCGTGATGCCGCGACAATAACGTTCGAGGACGGCCGGGTGTATGTAGCTGGAGCGGCAGACGGCCGGAGTGTTGCCGAGATGCTCGGCCACGGCGCGGACGGCGTGGAGGATGTTGCGCTTGGCAGCGCGGTCGTCTTCGGGCTTGCCGAGTTCGGCGAGTTCGACGGCGCACAGCAGCGTGCCGCCCCACGTGCGAAAGTCTTTGGCCGAGAACTCGGGCGCGGTTGCCGCCTTGATGTAGTCGTTCACGTCGCGCGGCTTGATGCAGACGGGGCGTTTTTGCTCCGCGTCCCAGTATTGAAAGAGACGCTTGCCGCGCAGGGATTGGATGTCGCGCATGAGCGCCGCCAATTCTTCATCGACGAGGATGCGCCGGTGCTTGATGTGGTGCTTGCCGACGAAGGAGAAGATGAGACGGCCGCCGCGCTTGATTTCGAGATGACGGTTGCGCAGCGTCGTGACGCCGTAGGTGCGGTAGCGCACGACGCTCTCTTCCGAGCCGACGCGAAAGTAGAGATCGTTGATGAGACGGACGACGACGGCGAGCACGCGTTCGCGCGGCAAGCCTTCGAGCGCGATGTCCTCGTTGGTGCGGCGGCGCAAATTTTTGAGTTGTTCGCCGAAGCGTTCGATCTTGGCGAACTTGCGCCGCGCCTGCCGGGCGGCGAACGTCGGGTGATAGATGCGCTGCACACGACCCGAAGCGTCGAGGCCGATGGCCTGCAACTGTCCGCGCACGCCGGGGCAGATGCGCACCTCCGCCCACGCCGGGGGAATGACGAGCGACCTGATGCGTTCGAGCGCGGCCTCGTCCGTGAGCAAGTTGCCCGCGCAGTCTTCGTAGCGAAAGCCGCTGCGCTTCGTGCCGCGTCGCCGCCACCAGCGACAGCGCGCGCCGCGCGTCACGCTCTCGACCGCGCTCTTTGCCGATCTGTTTTCAACCAAGACCTGTACGCTCGACATCTTGAACCCCCCCTCGCCCGTCGAAGTTCGAGCCGACATGTTGCGTGCGAGCGGTCACGAAAATATAACGGCGCGGGAGAGACGGAAAAGTTTCAGGTTTCAAGTCTGAACGTGCTTCGTTCCGTAACTTGAAACCTGAAACCTGAAACCTGCGAATGCTAATTCGCCGTCTGCGCTGATGTCTGTTTGGGCTGCTCGGCGGGGACGTAGTAGAGAATGCGGTTGCAGTTGTCGCAGGTGATGATCTCTTCGCCGAGGCGGACTTGCGACATGACGTGCGGGCGCAGCGACATGAAACAGGCGGAGCACGAGTTGTTGCGCGCTTCGGCCACGGCCACCCCGCCGCGGATGCGCGTGCTGATGCGGTTGTACATCGCCGCCATCGGCTTCGGCAGTTCGGCCGCCAGCCGTTCGCGTTCGGCGCGAAGCGCCGTGAGCTGGTCGGCCTGCGTGCGCGTCTGTTCCTCGAACGCCTTGAGCTTCTCTTCCAACTCGGCGCGCAGCCCGGCGATCTGCGGCTCGTGCTCGCCGATCTCTTTCTCCGCGCCCTCCGAGGCTTCCATCTGTTCAAGCACTTTCGTTTCGAGTTCGGAGATGTGCTTGCGCGCCGCGTCGGCCTCGCGGATGGCGGCGGCATATTCCTTCTCGTTCGTTGAAGACATCAGCGCGCGGTCGGCGTGTTGCGCCTTGATGCGTGTCTCGGCGATCTCGGTTTCGAGTCGGGTGCGTTCGGTGCGCGCTCCGTCGCGGCGAATTTCGATGGCGCGAAATTCAAAGGCGCGCTGCTCGAATTCTCTTTCGATCTCAGCGCGCCTCTGTGGAATGGCGTTTAACTCGGCTTCTAGCCTTCTGATATTTGTGTCCGTGTGCTGCAAAGCAATTAACTGTGCTAACTCCGCTTTCACTTCGGGTGTTCCCTCCAAATATCCAGCAACTTAATGTTACGTTTCATGCTTCGCCTGAACACGAATCATCGCACAACCTTAAGGACAGTGACAAGTGACGAGTGACGAGTGACGAGTGACGACAAGTGAATCGTGAATCGTAAATCGTGAACAGATGAGGACAGGCTTTCTCCATTTACGATTGACGATTCACGGCTTTTTTTACTTGTCACTCGTCACTCTTAAAACTATTTTGCCGAAGGTTTCGTTCGATTCGAGGCGTTCGTGCGCGGCGCGTATGTCGCCGAGGTCGAACACGCTGTCGATGACGGGGCGGAGCGCGCCGCGCGCCAGAAGCGGCGAGACGTGCGCGGCGAAAAGACGCGTGGCGCGCGCCTTCTCTTCCGCCGAGCGGGCGCGCAAGACCGTGCCCGTGAGGCGCAGGCGTTTGCCCATCACCTGCCGGAAGTCGAGCGGCGCGCTCGCGCCCGCCATCGTGCCGACGAGCAGGAGGCGTCCGCGCGGCGCGAGCGCGTCGAGGTTGGCGGCGAGGTAACGCGCGCCGGCGAGATCAAGTATCACATTCACGCCTGCGCCGTTCGTCCACGCTTTCGCCGCGTCGGCAAACGCCTGCGGGTCGTCGTGCACGACGCACGCCTCGTCGAGACCATAGGCGCGTGCGCGTTCGAGTTTGTCGGCCGTTCGACGCGCCGTACCGAGAGTTTGCGCTCCGGCGGCGCGTGCGAGTTGAATGGCGGCGAGGCCGACGCCGGAGCCTGCAGCGTGGACTATCACGCGCTCGCCCATCGCCAGATTCCCTTGTGTGAACAGCGCGTCGTGCGCCGTGATGAACGCCTCCGGCACGGCGGCGGCCTCTTCCCAACCGAGGTTGGCGGGAATTTCCGCGAGCGTGTTTTCGGGCACGACCACGTATTCGGCCTGCGCGCCGCCGCCCGTGATGCCGAACACGCGCGCGCCCTCGCGCCAACGCCGCGCGTC
>DATCWB010000323.1:0-3156 GCA_036566625.1 Pyrinomonadaceae bacterium | reverse complement strand
TTCCGCTTTCGCCTTTTGACCTTTCGCTCTGTTACTCTTAAATTTTTTGCGGAGGTCGGTGATTAAGTTGCTCAAACGCCGGATACAGATCAGGGAACGCCATTACGCCACGCGCGACACGAATCGCGTCGTGCGCCCTTTTGAGTGGGGCGCGTCTTTCGTCGTCGAACACGCGAACGGCGACGACCCGCGCGCGCTCCTCGCTGCGCACACCGAGCGAGCACTCGCCGATAGCGACGCGTACTACGCGCTCCCGCCCGTCTCGGACTACCGTCTCGACGGGCAGGAGTTGACGTGGACGAGTTCCATCCAGACTCCTTCGCCGGAGAACAACACGGCGCACGCGCGCTTCTTCCGCGAATCAACCATCACGGGCAAGGAGAACGACACGCGCCGCGCCGTCGTCGTGCTGCCGGAATGGAACGCGCAGGTGCCCAGCCACGTCGAACTGTGCCGCATCTTCACGCGCTTCGGCATGGCCGCGCTGCTCCTGACGCTGCCCTACCACGGCCCGCGCCGACCGCCCGAACTCGAACGCGCCGATCATCTCGTCAGTTCCAACATCGGGCGCACGCTCCAGTCCATGCGGCAGGCCGTGCTCGACACGCGCGCGGCCGTCCGCTGGCTCTCCGCACAGGGCTACGAGCGCATCGGCATCATGGGCACGAGCATCGGTTCGTGCATCGGCTTCCTCGCGCTCGTCCACGAACCACTGGTGCGCACGGGCGTCTTCAACCACGTCTCCGGCTACGTCGCCGACGTGGCGTGGCGCGGCATCTCCACGGCGCACGTCCGCGCCGGTTTCGGCGACGCCGTCACGCTCGAAGAACTGCGCCGCTACTGGCTGCCGATCAGCCCGCTCGCCTATTCGGAGAAACTCAAACGCCTCGCGCCGCGCCCCATCCGCTTCATCGCCGCGCGCTACGATCTGACATTCCCCGAAGACCTCTCGCGCGATGCGATTGAGGGCGTGCGCAACGCCGGACACCCGCTCGACGCCGTGTGGCTGCGCTGCGGCCACTACACGCTCGGCCGGTCGCCGTGGAAATACATCGACGGCTGGAAGATCGTCACCTTCATGCGCAAACACCTCTGACGGCGCGAAACCCCGGCGCGCCCAGTCTTCACGGCGTCCGACGCCCGCGCACAAAGTAGTGCCATAAAATTTCAAGCCGACTTATAATCCGCGTGTCTTAACAACGCCCTACCGGCGCACCGCACGCGACGGGCGCGGGCGCGTTCGACTTCCGATCCCTCGCCGACGAAAAGGAGACCTCAGCCGATGCCTCTCTATTACTCGCTCAGCGGCGAAACGACCGACGGCAGGCGCACCGCCGAAGGACTGGTCAGACTCAAAGACGCCTTCGACAAAGAGAAACTCCCGCGCCGCACCGCCGACCACACGCTCATGCTCGCCACCTGGAACATACGCGAATTCGACTCAGAGAAGTACGGCCGGCGCGACCGCGAGCCGATCTTCTACGCCGCCGAAATCATCTCTCACTTCGACCTCGTCGCCGTGCAGGAAGTGCGCGACGACCTGACCGCCCTGAACTCGTTGATGAAGTATCTCGGCAACTGGTGGAAGTATGTTTTGACGGACGTGACCGAGGGAACGATGGGCAACCGCGAACGCATGGCCTTCGTCTACGACTCGCGTAAGATCAACTTCGGCGGCCTCGCCAGCGAAGTCGTCATCCCGCCCGTGCGCCGCAAGGGGCAGAAGACGCTCGAACCCGCGCAGCAACTCGCGCGCACGCCCTTCATGGTCGGCTTCAGCGTCGGCTGGTTCAAGTTCACCATCTGCACGACGCACATCCTCTACGGCGAGGCGATTGCGAACGAACCCAACCGCATCCGCGAAATCGAAGCCCTCGCCAACTTTCTCGCCGCACGCGCCCGCGAAGAACACGCGTGGGCGAAGAACATGATCCTGCTCGGCGACTTCAACGTCTTCGACACGACGGACGAGACCATGAACGCCATCCTCCAGGCGGGCTTCTTCATCCCCGAACAGATCAAAGGCCACCCCTCGAACGCCCTCAAGACCAAGCACTACGATCAGATCGCCTTCATCGCCCCCGGCCTTGAGGAGAAGCTCAAGCTGTGCAGCGCGGGCGCGTTCGACTTTTTCAAGTACGTCTACCGCCCGGAAGACGAGGCGATGTACGAGAAGTCGATGGGCAAGGCTTACCTCAAAAACAAGCAGGGCAAGAAGCGCACCGACAAGGAGCGCACGCGCTATTACAACGACTGGCGCACCTTCCAGATGTCCGACCACCTCCCGCTCTGGATCGAACTACAGATCGACTTCGGCAAGGAATACTTGCAGGCGAAACTCCGCAACGAGTCGAAGCCCAAAGCGACGACGAAAGTGGCCGCCGGTTTCGTGACCGAGTAACAATGAGATTTTTGTGTGCAACCGCCGCCTTCTTGAGCCTGCTGTTGATTACTTAAAATGCGGGCGCGCTGAGAGCGACGGCCGGCGGGCGGAAGTTTCAAGCGGCGATTATTCGCGCGAGAGCGCGCTCCTCGTCTTCGGTGAGGTAGGTGAAGGCGAGGCTGAACCCGGCCTGCGCATCAACGGACGCCACCTGCCCGCGCAGTTGAAGCCACTTGCCGTCCGGTCGCTTGATGGCGAAGGCGATCAGTTCGCCGACCTCGGCTTTGCTGAGCGTGTCTATGAAGCAGCCGCCCATGCTCAGGTCTGAGACGCGCGCCTCGTGCCGCCCCGACAGCCCCTCCCACCACGCCTCGATGGAAACACTCGCACGTTTATCTTCTCGACGTTCCTTCTCCATGCCGCTTCCCTTAGCCTCCTTCCGCTATCTTCCGATTGATTCCATCAGGGACGCTTCCACGCGCGCGGCGATCCCGCGCGCGCGTTCCAGCAGATCGTCGGCGCGCGAGAGGTGTTCGCTCGTGAACTCCTCATCCTCGATCTCGGACGCGTTGACGAGCACGTTGTAACGCGCGGCGACGACCGAGGCGAGCGCGAGTTGTGCGCCCGTCGCCGAGTCCGAGAGCCACGCCGGTTCGCCGAGTTCGGCCAGCGTCTCCAACAACTCGCCCACCTGCACGGCGAGACTCGCCACTTCGAGCGGCACGGACGCCGCGCCCTTCAAAGCCTCCTCGACGGCGTTCGCGCGCGCCCGC
>DATCWB010000322.1:0-2728 GCA_036566625.1 Pyrinomonadaceae bacterium | reverse complement strand
TGCGCCCCGCGAAGATTTCGCCGAGCAGGCCGGGCGCGTAATATTCGTTGAAGAAGATTTCGACCGGGCGCACGTTCGTCGTGGTCTGCTCGAACCGCCACATGATCTGATTCCAGGCGGCCGGCGAACCGTCGAACAATCCGTCGGGCGCGACGACGAGCCAATCCGCGCTCTCGCGCAGGGAGACGAGCGTCGCCAACAGTTCGCCTTTGGTGTCGCCGCTCCAGACGCGTGCGCTGCCGTCTTCACTGCCGCTCACGAGCCAGCGTCCGTCCGGGCTGAACGAGAGGGCGTTGACGGCGTCGCTGTGCGCGTTCGAGGTGCGTCCCTCCTGCCCGGTCGCGGCCGTCCAGTATTTGATCTCGCCGCGCGAGGTTCCGGCCAGCAGCATCACCCCTTCCTTGTTGAAGGCGACGCTCGAAAAAGCGTCCGCGCCGTTCAGAGTGCGGAGCAGTTGCCCGCTGCCTGCGTCCCACAGGCGCGCGGTCTTATCGTAACCGGCAGAGGCGAGCGTGCGCCCGTCGGGGCTGAATGCGACGGCGCGCACGAGCGCGGTGTGGCCGCCGAGAGTTTGCGCCGCGCGCCCGTCCGCCGTGTTCCAGATTTTGATCTCGCCGTTTGAACTGCCCGAAGCGAGGCGCGTGCCGTCCGCGCTAAAGGCGAGCGCGTGAACCTCGCCGCCGTGCCCTTCGAGCGTGCGCATTTCGCGCCCGGTCGCAGTGTCCCGAAGTTTGATCGTCCGGTCGTTCGAGGCCGAGGCGAGCACCCCGGCCGCGTTGAAAGCGACGGCGTTGACCGTCTCGGCGTGGCCAGCGGGCGCAGGCATCTCACGCCCCGTCAACACCTCCCACAATTTGACGCCGCCGCTCAAGCCCCCGGCGGCGAGCATGCGCGAGTCCGCGCTGAAGGCGACGGAAGTGATGGGGCCGATGTTGCCCGCAACGTTGCCCCCGAGCGAGCGCAGTTCGCGTCCCGTGGCCGACTCCCACAGGCGCACCGTGTTGTCCTTGCTGCCCGAA
The DNA here is from genome assembly GCA_036566625.1 of Pyrinomonadaceae bacterium. GTDB lineage: Bacteria > Acidobacteriota > Blastocatellia > Pyrinomonadales > Pyrinomonadaceae > JAIVJZ01. The sequence goes on along the minus strand of DATCWB010000322.1, from coordinate 1,709 downwards.
GCGAACCATTTGCCGTCGGGGCTAAAGGCCGTCGCGTAGACGCTCGACGCGCGCGTCTCCAAAATGCGCACGTCGCGCGGCGCGCTCACGTCTCTGAGGACGACCGTCTTGTCGCCGTTGCTCGAAGCGACCACACGCCCGTCCGCGCTGAACACGGCCGCCTCCAGCGTCTCCAAACTTTCCGCGTCGGAAGTTGTGCCCAGCCCCTCGCCGCTCTCTGCGTCCCAGCGCGTCAGGGCGAGCGCGCCCGCGCCCGCCGAGACGAGGTTTCGCCCACCGTCCGTGAAGGCCACGGCCACGACCGGGTCGGCATGCCCTGAGAGCGTGCGCGTCTCGCGCCCCTTCGACGCATCCCAGATTTTGATCGTCCGGTCGTTGCTGCCCGAAGCCAGACGCTTGGCGTCGGGACTGAAAGCCAGAGACCTCACCCTGTCGGCGTGCCCCTTGAGCGTGTGCAACTCGCGCCACGTCGCCGTATCCCACAACTTGATCGAATTATCACGCGCCCCCGTTGCAAGCTGTCGCCCGTCGGGACTGAAAGCAAGGGTCAGCACCGCGCCCGCGTGTCCCGCCAGAGTGCGCTCCGCCTGCCCCGTCTGCGTGTTCCAGACGAGCACGGAATTTTCCGCGTTGCCCGCGGCCACCAGACGCGCGTCGGGGCTAAAGGCGAGCGCGTTGATGCTCCCGCCGCCGCTCGCGCTTTTCAGTTCGCGCCCCGACGCCACGTCCCACAACTTGACCACGCCGTCCACCGACCCGGAAGCCAGCCGGCGTCCGTCCGGGCTGAACGCGACCGCCTTGACCCACGCCGCGTGCCCCGTGAGCCTGCGCAACTCCAACGCGCGCTCCGCGTCCCACAGGCGCACCGTGTTGTCCTTGCTGCCCGAAGCGAGCAGCTTCGCGTCGGGGCTGAACGCCAGCCCGTCCACGCGCATGGCGTGTCCCGTCTGGAGCACAAGTTCCGGCCGGTTCGTTTCGTTCGCGCGCGGCTGCGCCTGTTGCGTCCGCGCCGCGAAGACGACGGCGCACGCGACCAGCATCAAGACGAAAAAGGAGTTGAGGCGGCGGCGGTGACGCGCGGCGACGCGCGCCCGGGGGTAATGCGACGCTGTGAAGTTTTTCATGTGATCTAATACTGATGTGTCAACGGGAAGGTTGCCGAAAAATCAATGTCAACCGGGTAGAGGCGGCGGCAACTTAGGGCAAAAGCGGCGCGGGTGTCAAGAAAAACGATCAGGAGGGCGCGCCCGTGCGAGGCTCGCAACATCTCACTCTCGCGCCGCGATGCTCGCCGGGCGCGGCGCGCCCTGCAACTGCACGGGCGGCTGCGGCGCGCAACAGACTTTCACCAGCCGCTCGCGGTCGCGCTGCATCTCACGGTCTTGCGCCAGCCACGCTCGCACCTCGCCGAAGAGACGGGCCGCGTGCGCGTCCTCGGGCGCAGAGATGCGATAGTGTATCCACTTGCCTTCCCTGCGCGCTGCAACCACCCCGGCGCGTCGCAGGTAAGCAAGGTGGCGCGAGATTTTCGGCTGGCTCTCGCCCAGCACCTCGACGAAGAAACAGACGCACACCTCGTCGCCGCCGATCAAATTCAACAGGCGCAGCCGCGTGCGATCCGCCAACGCCTTGAAAAGCCGCTCCAGGTCAAACGCCCTGCCCGTCTTCCCCATAAAAATCTCCCGGAATGAAGGTTTCGAATAAAGGTT
>DATCWB010000321.1:0-2015 GCA_036566625.1 Pyrinomonadaceae bacterium | reverse complement strand
TGGCGCGGGGAGTTGCGGCCGGGCGAGGCCGTGCGGATCATGACGGGCGCGCCCGTGCCCGCCGGCGCGGACAGCGTGCAGCAGGTCGAAGTGACGCGCGAACGGGAAGGCGGCGCGTTCGTTGAGATCGAGCGGGCGACCGCGCCCGCGCAGTTCATCACGAAACGCGCGACGGAGATCACGCGCGGCGAGACGGTGCTCCGCGCCGGGGAGACGATAGGTGCGTCGGCGATGGCCGCGCTGGCGTCTTTCGGTTACGCGCGTGTGCGCGTCGGGGCGCGCCCGCGCGTCTCTGTGCTGGCGACCGGGTCGGAGTTGGTTGACGTGAGCGCGCAGCCCGGCGCGGATCAAATACGCGACTCGAACACTTATTCGCTGCTCGCCTACGCGGAAGCGGCGGGCGCAAGCGTCGAGCACGCGCCCTTCGCCGGTGACGACGCCGAACTTCTGCAACGCGTGATCGGCGAGAGCGCGGAGCGCACAGACGTGCTGGTGCTGTCGGGCGGCGTCTCGATGGGCGTCTACGATTTCACCAAGACGGCGCTCGGCGCGCTCGGCGCGGAAATATTTTTCGAGCGCGTGAGTCTCAGGCCGGGCAAGCCAACCGTCTTCGCGCGTCTCGGCCGGACGCTCGTCTTCGGGCTGCCCGGCAACCCCGTCTCCGTCTCCGTCACGTTCAACCTGTTCGCGCGTACGGCGATTCGCGCCATGCAGGGCGCGCGCGAGGCGGCGTTCGCGGAAGAACATGCTGTGCTCGGCCGCGACGTGCGCGGCGCGTTGGAGCGCGCGAGTTATCTTCCCGCGGAGCTTCGCACGGACGCGGCCGGCAGGCTCATTGCCGAACCCCTGCGCTGGGGCGGTTCGTCCGACTTCGTCGCCTTCACGCGCGCCGACGCGCTCGTCATCGTCGAAGCGGGCGCGCGGACGATTGAAGCAGGAACAATCGTGCGCGTCGTGCGCCTGCCCGTTTAGTTGAAGTTCAAATAATGCGCAGACGACAAAAGGCGTCCTCGCCGTGGAAGCGAGGACGCCTTTGCCGTTTTGCTCAGGAGACTACTTGCGTAACGCGCGTGTTAGTTAGGCATCACAACCGTGTCGATGACGTGGATGACGCCGTTCGACTGGTACACGTCGGCGGTCGTCACCATCGCCGTGCCGCCTTTTTCGTCCGTCAGCATGACGCCGTTGCCATGCATCATGGCGGTCAGCGTGCCGCCGCTGACGGTCTTGAAGGTGGCGCGGCCGCCGCCCTTTTTGATGGCCTGCGCGATCTTCTTGGAATCCATTTTCCCGGCGACGACGTGGTAGGTCAAAATCCTGGTGAGCATCGCCTTGTTCTCAGGCATGACGAGCGTGTCGACCGTGCCGGCGGGCAGCTTGGCGAACGCGTCGTTGGTCGGAGCGAAAACGGTGAACGGGCCTTTGCCCGACAACGTCTCGACGAGACCGGCGGCCTTGACGGCGGCCACGAGCGTCGTGTGAATCGGCGACTCCATCGCGTTCTCGACGATTGTTTTCGTCTTGTACATCGCCGCGCCGCCGACGGTCGGGTTGCCGTTCATCTTCTTATTGTTATTCATCATCTGCGCCGAAGCGGTCGCGCCCGTCACGGCTACGGCGAACATGCAAAGCATCAAGCTCAGGAAAGTCTTCTTCATTTTTTTGTCCCTTTCGATCTTCAAACTGTTTGGAATTGCTCTCGATGACACGCCTCGTCGCCAGAATCCCACGGTATGCCCGCATGCGCCGCGAATGCGTCTCATCGAACGGAAAATTTTTCGGCGCGCTCAAACCGTCAATCACCGTCAACGTTTGTCTCGCGCGTCTATGGGAGTTACGGGGGCGGGCGGCGCGGCGGTTTTAGTTTTCGCGCCTGAAAAGTCGCTGGACTCTTGCTTAACCGTCACGTTTTGATGTTTAGTTTGTCCGCATGAAAACTTTCGGCGAGACCATTACGCCTGACGCGGCCGAAGCCGCTCCGCCGCCGCGCGACGGCGCGACGGACGCGGAGACCG
>DATCWB010000320.1:0-3007 GCA_036566625.1 Pyrinomonadaceae bacterium | reverse complement strand
TCGCGCGCAGGAGTTGTTTCCGGCTCACGTTTCGCCAGTGCATCCGTATCGGTTTTAGGAGTCTCGGCCACCTTCGTCTCCCTCCAAGGATTCAGTCTCAGACGTTAAACCAGGGCGTCACCCACACGTACTTGATCGTGAAGGCCAGCCGCAGAATGATTTTCACGGGCAAAGCGATCAGCACCGAGATGGCGAAAAACTGGAACGTCAGGTATTGCAGCACGCTCGTGCGCGCCAGCAGTTTGCGCTCGAACTCGTTCTTGGTCATCAGCCAGTGCAGGAACAGCCCGGCGAGCACGTAGAAGAGGCCGACGACGATTGCGCCGAAGACGATCTTGACGGGCATGCTGGTGATGCCGAACAGATCGTGCAAATCGCGGTTCTTGTCGAAGACCACGGCGTTGTGATCCCAGGTCTGACCCGGCCAGAACCAGACCCAGCCGGGGCCGCGTATAAACGTCCCGATCACGATCAGGATGATCCACGTGAACCAGCCGATGCCGAACATACCGAGCGCGAACTTGCGCTGGCGGATCGTGTAGTAGCCGTTGCCCAAAGGATTCGAGTCAACGTAGGGGAAGACCATCAGCCCGATCATCATGATCGACGGCATGACGACGCCCGCGATCCACGGGTCGAAATAGACGAGCATCTCCTGTAGGCCGAGGAAGTACCACGGCGCTTTCGAGGGGTTCATCGTCAGATTCGGGTTGGCCGGTTCTTCGAGCGGCGCGTCGAGCGTGATCGACCAGATGAAGAGGATGACCGTGACGATCACGGCGGCGAGGAATTCCACGCGCACGAGGAACGGCCAGACGTGCAACTCGCGCGCCCAGCCCGGACGCCACGGCAGGGTCTTGCGGTGGTGCGTCTTGGCCTTCGCCGCGTCGCCTTCCAGTTCGACGATCAATTTGTCGTTCTCGCGCGCCTGCTTCAACCCGTACCACGTGAAGAACGGGACGAGGAACAACATCGCCACAATCGGCACGTTGTCCGGCGCGGATGTGATGACCCAAAGTTGATGCCAGTCCATAAGAACCTCAGTGACAAGTGACAGGTGACAGGTGACGAGTTAAAGACAAGATTGAGTTTTCCTTTAATCTCTCTGTGACGAGTTTAAGACAGGAAGACAAGGTTTTTGTTTTAACTTGTCACTTGTCACCTGTCACTTGTCACTATTTCTTCGTCGCCTTCATTTCCGATTCGAGCATCACGGGCGCGGGGCCGGAGATGCCGCCGTCCTTGCGTATACGCCAGAAGTGGACGGCCATGAAGATCGAGGCGACGAGCGGGATGCCGATGCAGTGCCAGATGTAGGAACGCAAGAGCGCGTTCGCATCCACGATTGAGCCGCCGAGGAGTCCGAAGCGCACGTCGTTGTAAGGCGTCATGCCGAGCTGCGGCCCGAACGGGCCTTCGCTGCCGAACATGGGCGTGGCGCGCGCCATGTTCGTGCCCACCGTCACAGCCCAGAAGCCGAGTTGATCGTCGGGCAAGAGATACCCCGTGAACGAGAGCAGGAGCGTCAGCACGAGCAGCACGACGCCGACGCACCAGTTGAACTCGCGCGGCCGCTTGTATGAACCCGTGAGCACAACGCGGAACATGTGCAGCCAGGTGGTGATCACCATCAGGTGCGCCGCCCAGCGGTGCATGTTGCGCAGGAGCTTGCCGAACGGAACGTCGTGTTCGAGGTAGAGAATGTCGCGGAAAGCCTGCACCTTCGTCGGGTGGTAGTAGAACATCAACAGGACGCCCGTGAAGGTGAGAACGATGAAGAGATAGAAGGTGATGCCGCCCATGCCCCAGGTGAAACCGTAACGCACGGCGTCGCGGTTGATCTTCGCGGGGTGGAGGTGCAGGAAGACGTTCGAGAGAATCGCGAGCGAACGGTTGCGCGGATCGCTCCGGTCGTGCGAGACGCGGAAGATGGACTTCCAGAGTTGCGTCTGCTGCGGGTCTTTGTAGGTCTCGGCCTCTTTGACGGCGCGTTCTTTGAGCGCGAGTCCCTGTTCTCTGGTTTTACTGATGAAGCCGACAGTGGACGCGCGGTCGCCCTCGGTCGTCGTCGCCACATCGCCCGCCACGGCCTTCCTGCTCCCGGCGGGCACACCGGACGCGGCTCTCAAGAGCGACTTGACGCCGTCCGGATCGTCGGGGTCTGTGGGCTTCTGCGCCGCGCCGTTCCCCGCCTTGCGTGGGTCTTCCTTCTCGTCAGGACGTTCGGAATCCATCCCCATCTCTCCTGTCTTCGGGCACAAAACACGAATCTGGCCGACAAATAAACTGCGTCTATCCAGGTCTTCGGGAGACCGTCTCGACTCGAACTGTTATTGAGACCGCTTGCCGTGAACTTATGAGAAACCCGCTTGAAGAGAAACCTGCTTGCCGAAACTTTACAGGGGTATGTATGCGCCGGGCGCGTCGAATTTATTTTCGCCGCCCTTCGGCCAATCGTAGAGCCTGCCTGTATTGACGACGAGTTGTCCTTCGGCGTCGAGTTCGACGTGCGCGCGATCCATCGGGCGCGGGGCGGGGCCTTCGAAGTTGATGCCCTCGCTGTCGTAGCCGCTGCCGTGACAGGGGCACTTGAACTTGTTTTCGCTGGCCTTCCAGTCGGGCGTGCAACCGAGATGCGTGCAAACCGCGTTGATCACGAACAGGCGGTCGGAAGTTTTGACCACCCAGATGCGGTACAACTGCTGGTACTTCGTATCCACGCCGATGCCGTAATCGCCGGGGAAGCCGGCGCGAAAGATGCTCGGTGGCTCGAAGATCGTGCGCGGCAGGAAGAAGCGGAAGAACATCAACAAACTCGTCGCCATGAACCCGACGATGCTGGCCCAGACGATGCGGCGGCGCATCTTGTTGATGGGCGGGTCGGGGACGGTGTCCACCACGGTCGGATGTTGTTTGGCGGCCACCGCCTGCGGGATGCCTTTGGCGACGCCCGCAGTGGGGGTCGAAGTCGTTTTGGCCGCCCCCGGCGCGACGCGCGCGGCGGGCG
>DATCWB010000319.1:0-9783 GCA_036566625.1 Pyrinomonadaceae bacterium | reverse complement strand
CGGACGTTCGTGTGGTCGGAATGAATTTGCGGGAGCGAGGCGCGCGAGATGCGCCGGAGTTGGTAGACACGATTTGATTTCAAGCCGACACTCAAAAGCCGGAGAGCGGAAATTGGCGGCGGGGCGTTTGCCGCGCGCCCTGTTGCTGCTCTCGGCCGTGCTTGCCGTCTCCACGGTCGTTGCGCTCTGGGCCGGTTATGCGCCTATAGCGTTTGCCGACTTGCGCGGCGACGAGATGGCGCGGGTGCTCTTTTTTCGCCTGTGCCTGCCGCGCGTGTTGATGGCGGGGATGGTGGGTGCGTCTCTGGCGATGGTCGGCGCGTCGCTGCAAGCCCTGTTTCGCAACCCGCTGGCAGAGCCTTTGACGCTCGGCGTGTCGGGCGGCGGCGCGCTCGGCGCAAGCCTCGCCATCGCCTTCGGGTTCGGCGCAAAGGTGGCGGGCGTGCCGTTCATCTTCCTCGCGGCGTTCGCGGGTTCGGGCGCGGCGATGCTCGTCGTTTACAGGCTCGCGCGCACGGGCGCGGTCGTGATGCCGGGGGCGCTCCTGCTCGCGGGCGTCGTCTTAAACTTCGTCGCCGCCTCCTTCGTCGTCATCATTCAATACTTCACGGACTACTCGCGCGCGCTGCAAATTCTGCGCTGGACAATCGGCAGCCTCGACGTGGTGGGCTTCGACCTCCTCTGGCGCATGCTGCTTTTTCTCGTGCCCGGGTGGATCACGCTCGCCCTGATGGCGCGCGACCTGCACCTGATCGCGCTGGACGAAGAGACGGCGGCGAGCCTCGGCGTCAATTTGCGCCGGAGCGAGCGTCTGGTCTACGCGGCGAGTTCTTTGATCGTCGGCGTAACGGTGGCGGTCGGCGGGACGATTGGGTTCGTGGGCCTGATCGTGCCGCACGCGGTGCGCCTCCTGTTCGGCGAAGACGTGCGCGTGATTCTGCCCTGCTCGTTCCTGCTCGGCGCGGCCTTCCTCATGCTGGCCGACGCGGCGGCGCGCACGGTCCTGGGCGTCGGCGAACTCCCCGTCGGCGCGATCACCGCGCTCGCGGGTGGCCCCGTCTTTTTATGGTTGCTCAGGCGGCAGCAACGTTTAGCGGTAATGTAACAGGCAGAGGCCGGAGCGCAGAGATCAGAGGTTAGTAAACACGTAAGGATGATTTTACCGACCTCCGAACTCTGGCCTTTAACCTCTGCGCTCCGAAGGAGTGCTTATGAGTATAGCGACAAAGACAGGCGACAAAGGACTGACCGGACTCATCGGCGGCGAGCGCGTGTCGAAGGCCGATCTGCGTGTCGAGGCTTACGGCACGATTGACGAGTTGGGTTCGACGCTCGGGTTCGCGCGCTCGATCTGCGCAGACGCGGAGGTGCGCGAGTTGACGAAGGAGATTCAGCGCGAGTTGTTCGCGGTGAGCGGCGGGGTGGCGAACCCTCTGGGCGCGCAGAAAGAGCCGCCGTATGTGACGGAGGCGATGGTCGAGGCGTTGACCGCGCACGTCAACCGGATGGAAAGCACCGAGGGTATTTTGTCGGATTGGTCTCTGCCGGGCGAGCACGCGGCGGCGGCAGCCTACGACGTGGCGCGCACCGTCTGTCGCCGCGCCGAGCGCGCGGTGGTGCGCCTCGTCGAGTCGGGCGAGGAAGCCGCGCCGCAGGCCATAGCCTACCTCAACCGCCTCTCCGACCTGCTCTGGCTCTTCGGCCGTCTCCTCGAACTGCGCGCGGGCGTGGACGCGCGCCTGCGCGACGACGAACACAAGGGCGCACGCTGGTCGCGCGCGTGGTAAGCAAAAGTGATGAATAATGAATGATGGGGGATGAGTTAAAGACAAGAAAACTGTTTTTACTCATCACCCATCATTCATTACTCATCACTTGAAGTATGACTTGGCGTTCGCGCGCGCCGTCGAATTCACAGAGGAAGATTCCCTGCCATCGTCCTAACAACAACTCGCCTTCGTGGAAGGGCACGGTGACGCTCGTGCCGACGAGGGTCGTCTTGATGTGCGCGTCGGAGTTCTGTTCGTCGTGGCGGAAATCCATGCCGTGTTGGGGGATGAGAGTGCGAAGGGCGTGGAGCATGTCGCGGGGCACGTCCGGGTCGGCGTTCTCGTTGATGGTCAGCCCCGCCGTGGTGTGTTGCACGTAGAGCACGCAGATGCCCTCGCGCGCGCCCGACGCCTTGAGCCTGCGGCGCACCTCGTCCGTGAACTCAACCAACTGCTCGCGCTCGCGCGAACGCACTTTGATGATCTCCATGGCATTGATCCGAAGGCGACGTTGAAAGAAAATTTTTAAGTTTAAGCAGGCGAGGTCGTGTATGTGTCGCGCGCGCTTTTACCGCGAGAGCGCGTGCCCGCCACGGAAGACCGGGGCGTGCGACGCAGGAGCGGAAGGCGTATGCGGAAGGTCGCGCCGTGCCCTTCGCCCTTGCTCTCGGCCGCCACCGTGCCGCCGTGCAGTTCGACGAGGCGGCGGACGATGGCGAGTCCCAGACCGAGACCGCCGTGCTTGCGCGTGCTGGTGCTGTCGGCCTGTCGGAAGTGCTCGAAGACGTGCGGGAGAAAATCGGGATCGATCCCCGCGCCGTCGTCCGTGACGACGATCTCGGCCTGCGCGCCGGCGCGTTTGAGCGAGACTTCGACGCGCCCGCCTTCGGGCGTGAACTTGACGGCGTTCGACAAAAGATTCCAGACCACCTGCTGCATGCGGTCGGGGTCGCCCGAGACCATGCCGATGTTGCGATTGACGCGCGCGACCAGCCGGATAGACTTCGCTTCCGCCGCCGGATGCATCACGTCCAGCGCGGCCGCGATGACGGGCGCGAGTTCGAGGGGCTGCACGTCCAGGCGGAGTTTGCCGGAGATGATGCGCGAGATGTCGAGCAGGTCGCCGATGAGTTGCGCCTGCGAGCGCGCGCTGGCTTCGATCACATCGAGCGCGTGCCGCTGCCCCTTCTCGTCGAGCATGCCGAGCTTGAGCAATTCCGCCCAGCCCATCATCGAGGTGAGCGGCGTGCGCAACTCGTGCGAGACGGTGGCGAGGAAAGTGTCTTTGGCGCGGTTGGCCTCTTCGGCGAGACGGTAGAGGCGTTTCTGGTCGTCTATGTCCGTGTTCGTGCCGAACCAGCGGATGATGCGCCCCGACGCGTCGCGCATCGGGAGCGCGCGCCCCAGATGCCAGCGATAATCACCGTCCGACCCGCGCCGCAGCCGAAACTCCACCTCGTAAACCTCGCCCGTCCTGAGCGCCTTCTGCCAGCGTTCGAGACAGGCGGGGAGATCATCCGGGTGGATCACCTGCTGCCAGTTGTCGCCGATCATCTCGGCGTTGGAGCGCGAGAAGTATTCGACGGTTTGCTGGTTGACGTAATCGAGCGAGCCGTCCGGCTGCGCCGTCCAGACCTGTTGCGGGATGGCCTCGGCGAGGAAGCGGTAACGCTGCTCGTTGGCTTCGGCCGCGGCGCGCGCCTCCTGTTCGCGCGTCAGCAATTCCACGCGCTCCAACTCTGCGCCGGCACGCACGGCCATCTCACGGTCGAGCTTTTGATTAAGCTCGGCCAGCGCATTTGAATTGCGGCGCAACTGGAGTTGCGTCATGGTCTGGCGCGCGAGCACGTTGAGCGCCTCGTGCTGTTCGTCGTCGAGCGTGCGCGGCACGTTGTCGATCACGCACAGCACGCCGAGCGCGTGCCCGTCGGGGGTGATGAGCGGCACCGCCGCGTAAAAGCGGACGTGCGGGTCGGATATGACGTAAGGGTTTTTGGCGAAACGCTTGTCCGTCGCAGCGTCTTCGATGACGAAGGTTTCGGGCTTGAGAATGGCTTGGGCGCAGAAGGTGGACTCGCGCGGCAACTCGTTGGCGTCGAACCCGACTTTCGCTTTGAACCACAGGCGCGACGTGTCCACCAGACTGACGAGCGCGATGGGCGTCCCGCAGATGTAGGCGGCGAGGCGCACGATGTCGTCGAAAGACTCTTCGGCCTCGGTGTCGAGGATGGCGCACGCGTGCAGCGCGGCGATCCGCTCCGCTTCATTACAAGGAACAGCCGCTTTAACTTTCGCCGGAGCTTTTTTGCTTGCTTGCTTCATGGAAAGATTGATTCATTGATCCATCGGTTCATTGATTCGATGAACCGATGGATCAATGAAGAAATCCTCTCATCCCTTTTTTCTCAACAGCGCCCAACCCGAGGGCAGAGCCGCCGCCGCGAGCGCGATCTTCACGAGGTCGCCGATGACGAACGGCACGACGCCGTACGCGAACGCCTGCCCCGCCGGATAGAAGCGCAGGAGTCCGAGCCAGCCGCCGAACAGGACGACGATTGAGCCGATGGCAATCGCCGCCGCCGCCGTCAAAAATTTCCTGTCCCAGCCGCGCTCCGCGAGCCAGCCCGTGACGAACGCCGCCGGCAGAAAGGCCAGCAGGTAACCGGCCGTCGGGCTAAGCGCGAGGTAGAGCCAGCCGCCGTTGCCGCCGCTAAAGAACGGCAGCCCCGATGCGCCCTCGACCAGATAGGCCGCGAGCGCGAGCGCGCCCAGACGCGATCCGAGAAGCGCGCCCGTCAGCAGGACGGCGAACGTCTGTAACGTGATGTGAATGGGGGTAAACGGCAGCGGGACGACTACCTGCGCCGAGAGCGCGATGAACAGGCTGAACGCCACGACGAGCGCGACCGACTTCACCCAGTCCAACGGCGCGAGCCACGCGCCCGTCAAAGTCTCTGCTTTTGCGTAAGTATTCATGGTTTCAAGTTTCAGGTTTCAGGGTTCAAGGTATGAGTTCCAGGTTTCAGGTTTCAGATTTCAAGTTAAAGAACGAAGAATGCTCAGACTTGAAACCTGAAACCCGAAACTTGAAACTCTTAAATAAACAACGGTGCGAGTACAAGGGTAATGGTCGAGAGCAATTTGATCAAGACGTGAAGCGAGGGGCCGGCCGTGTCTTTGAACGGGTCGCCGACCGTGTCGCCCACGACCGCCGCCCGGTGCGCCTCCGAACGCTTGCCGCCCATCTCGCCCGTCTCGATATATTTCTTGGCGTTGTCCCATGCGCCGCCCGCGTTGTTGAGAAAGAGCGCCATCAGAATGCCGACGATGGTTCCGATCATCAGCATCCCGGCCACCACCTCCGCGCCCGTCGCCAGATGCGCGTAACGCGGGTTGCCGACGAGCGAGGCGACGCTCCGCGCCCGGTCGTCCGTCCCGATCTGCGCGTAGAACAGCGCGCGGAACAGGAGTCCGACGGCGATGGGCAAACCCACGGCGAGCAAGCCCGGCCAGATCATCTCCTTGAGCGCGGCGCGCGTCACGATGTCAACCGTGCGCCCGTAGTTGGGCTTCGACGTGCCCTCCATGATGCCGGGGTTATCTTTGAACTGCTCGCGCACGTCGCGGATCACTTCGTAGGCCGCCTTCCCCACGGCCTTGATCGCGAGCGACGAGAAGAGGAAGACGAGCATCGCGCCGAGCAGGCCGCCGATGAAGACTTCGGGCTTGGCGAGATTGATGACGAAGAGTTCCGCGCCGCGCCCGGCTTCGGCCGAGCCTAAGCCCCCCGTGCCGAGATTGAGGCCGTAGTTCTTCACCTCGTCCAGATAAGCGGAGAAGAGCAGGAAGGCGGCGAGCGCGGCCGAGCCGACGGCGTAACCCTTGGTCAGAGCCTTCGTCGTGTTGCCCACGGCGTCGAGGCGGTCGGTCTTACGCCTGATCTCGTCCGGCTGTTGCGACATCTCGACGATGCCGCCCGCGTTGTCCGTGATCGGCCCGAAGGTATCCATCGCGAGGATGTAGGCGGCCGAGCCGAGCATGCCCATCGTGGCGACCGCCGTGCCGAAGAAGCCCGCGTTGTTTAAGCCCGACGCCGTGCCGAGATAGTAGGAACTGATGATCGCGGCGGCAATGACGAGTATGGGAAACGCCGTGCTCTCCAAGCCCACTGCGACGCCGCTGATGACGTTCGTCGCCGGGCCAGTCTGCGAAGCCCGCGCGATCTCGCGCACGGGGCGATAGCGATACTCGGTGTAATACTGCGTGATGAAGACGAAGAGAATCGCCGTCACGATGCCGATGAGACCGCAGAGGAAAAAGTAGAGCCACGCGTTCGACGCCGCGCCCGCGTTTGCGCCCTCAGGGCGCAGCAGCCAGTAGCAGGCGACGAGGAAGCCGACGGCGGCCAGCGCGGAGGTCAGGAAGTAGCCGCGATTGAGCGCGGCCATCGGGTCGCCCTCTTCGCGCGTGCGCACGATCATGATGCCGAAGATCGAGGCGACGAGTCCGAAGGCGCGCGCCACGAGCGGGAAGAGAATGATGCCGAGCAGTTGCCCCTCGGTGAAGAAGGTCGGGTTTGAACTGTAGAGCGCGGCGGCGAGGATCATCGCGCCGATGTTCTCGGCGGCCGTCGATTCGAACAGGTCTGCGCCGCGCCCGGCGCAGTCGCCCACGTTGTCGCCCACGAGGTCTGCGATCACGGCCGGGTTGCGCGGGTCGTCTTCCGGTATCCCGGCTTCGACCTTGCCCACGAGGTCTGCGCCCACGTCGGCCGCCTTCGTGTAGATGCCGCCGCCGAGTTGCGCGAACAGCGCGACGAACGACGCGCCGAAACCGTAGCCCGCGATGAGCAGGGGGATTTTCGTCGAGGGCACGGCGGTGAACGTGCGCACGAGTTCAAACAAAATGGCGACGCCTAAGAGCGAGAGCGCGACGACGAAGAGGCCGGAGACCGCGCCGCCGCGCAAGGCCGTCTGCAACGCGCCGTTTAAGGAGCGCGTGGCGGCCGACGCCGTGCGGATGTTGGCGCGGATCGAGACCCACATGCCGATGTATCCGGAGGCGACCGAAGAGGCCGCGCCGAGCGCGAAGGAGAGCGTCGTCCAGAAGGCGAGGCCGAGCGAATCAATCGGGTCGGCCGCGTTGTGCGCGCGCACGAAACCGTAGACGATGAAGATGAGCGCGGCGAGCGCGACGGCTAAGAGCGCGATGGTCGTGTTCTGGCGGCGCAGGAAAGCCTCCGCGCCTTCCTTGATGGCGTCGGAGATGTCGCGCATGGCCTGCGAGCCGGTGTCGCGGTCGAGGACGTTCTTGATGAGCAGGAGGGCGAAGCCGAGCGCGCCGAAGCTGATGAGAAAGACCAGCAGCATTTGTAAGTTCACGTTTTGTCTCCCTTTCTCTCGCGCAAAAGAAATTCAGCCGCCGCTTGCGTGAACAAACGACGGCTGAAAAGATCGTTACGACCGGCAGGGGAAGCTAAAACAAACCGCTACTGAGACCGCATCGAACTACACGCTCGGGCAATGTTAATCCCCGGTGGCGATGCCTTCCCTGTCCGTGCCCATCTTGCCCACGGCTTCGGGCAGTTCGGCGACGATGCGCATGCCGTAGAAGGAACGCCAGACGAAGAACATCGAGATGGCGAAGAAGACCGCGGCCAGCACGTGCGTGATCATCGCGCCGTTCTCACCGAGCCGGCCATCCGCCTTCGCCGTTTCCACCGCCAACTCGACCGCCAGCAGGCCGAACAGCGTCGTGAACTTGATGACGGGATTGAGCGCGACCGAAGAAGTATCTTTGAACGGATCGCCGACCGTGTCGCCGACCACCGCCGCATCGTGCAGCGGCGTGCCCTTGGCCTTGAGTTCGACCTCGACGATCTTCTTGGCGTTGTCCCACGCGCCGCCCGCGTTCGCCATAAAGATGGCCTGATAGAGGCCGAAGACGGCGATGGACATGAGATAGCCGATGAAGAAGAACGGCTCGACAAAGGCGAAGGCGAGGGTGGAGAAGAAGATCGTCAGGAAGATGTTGAACATCCCCTTCTGCGCATACTTCGTGCAGATTTCCACGACCTTCTTGCTGTCCTCGGCCGACGCCTTCGTCACGCCTTCGAGCCGGATGTTGGCCTTGATGAACTCGACCGCGCGATACGCGCCCGTCGTCACCGCCTGAATCGACGCGCCCGTGAACCAGTAGATGACCGCGCCGCCCGTGATCAGTCCGAGCACGAACGGAGCGTGCAGGAGCGAAAGGTTCTGTACGTTTTGCGTCAACCCGGCGGTCAGCGAGATGATGATCGAGAAGATCATCGTCGTCGCGCCGACGACCGCCGTGCCGATCAACACCGGCTTGGCCGTCGCCTTGAAGGTGTTGCCCGCGCCGTCGTTCTCTTCGAGTAGGTGCTTGGCGCGCTCAAAGTTTACGTTCACATTGAAGTCGCGTTTGAGGTCTGACTCGATATTGGGTTCGTCCTCGATGAGCGAGAGTTCGTAGACCGACTGCGCGTTGTCCGTCACGGGGCCGTAGGAATCGACGGCGATGGTCACAGGCCCCATGCCGAGGAAGCCGAAGGCGACGAGGCCGAAGGCAAAGACGGCCGGAGCCACCATCAACGCGCCGAGTCCGAAGAGGCTGACGTAGTAGGCGATGGACATCAAAGCGACGATGCTGATGCCAAGCCAGTAGCCGGAGAAGTTGCCCGCCACGAGTCCCGACAGAATGTTCAGGGACGCGCCGCCCTCGCGCGACGATGTGACAACTTCCTTGACGTGGCCTGACTCCGTTGAGGTGAAGACCTTGACGAGTTCGGGAATGATCGCGCCCGCGAGCGTGCCGCAGGAGATGATGGTTCCCAGTTTCCACCAGAGCGTGTCGTCGGTCGCGGGGCCGAGGACGGGGATGATCAGGTAAGAGACGATAAAGGTGAGCACGACCGAGATAACCGAAGTGATCCAGACGAGCGACGTGAGCGGCGCTTCGAAGTTCATCCGTTCGGCCGCGCCGTAGCGCGACTTGGCGATCCCTTCGTTGATGAAGTAGGAGAGCGCGCTGGCGACGATCATCATCACGCGCATGACGAAAATCCAGACGAGCAGTTGCACCTGCACGGTCGCGTCGGGCACGGCGAGCAGGATGAAGGTGATGAGCGCCACGCCCGTCACGCCATAGGTCTCGAAACCGTCGGCCGAGGGGCCGACCGAGTCGCCCGCGTTGTCGCCCGTGCAGTCGGCGATCACGCCGGGGTTGCGCGCGTCGTCTTCCTTGATCTTGAAGGCGATCTTCATCAGGTCAGCGCCGATGTCGGCGATCTTGGTGAAGATGCCGCCCGCGATTCTGAGCGCGGCCGCGCCGAGAGATTCGCCGATGGCGAAGCCGATGAAGCAGACCCCGGCGTAGTCACGCGGGATGAAGAGCAGGATGCAGAGCATGATCAGCAGTTCGACCGAGATGAGCATCATGCCGATGGACATGCCCGCTTTGAGCGGGATGGCGTAGATCGGGTAGGGACGGCCTTCGAGCGACGCGAATGCGGTGCGCGAATTGGCAAACGTGTTGACGCGTATGCCGAACCACGCGACGCCGTAACTACCGGCGATGCCGACGAGGCTGAAGAACAGGATGACCAACACCTTGAAGGCGGGGAATCCGTGCCCGACCACCCCCGTCACGGTGTCAACCGTCGTGGCGAGGAATCCGAAGTAGATGGCGGTGATGGCTCCGATGAAGAGCCACAGGATCATGATGAACTTGCCCTGCGTGCCCAGATAGGTTTGACAGGTCGCGTAGATGAGTTCGGAAATCTCCCGCATGGACTTGTGGACGGGCAGATTCTTCAACTGCTTGTAGATGATGAGGCCGAACAGCAGGCCGAGCGCGCACACCACGAGGCCGAGCAGCAAGAGCGTGTGGCCGTCAATTCCGCCCAGGAATTCGACGCGCGAGAGGTCGGGCAGGACGAGGTTGGCCTCGCCGCCCCCACGGTGCTGCGGCGCGACGGCCTGCGCGGACGCGC
>DATCWB010000318.1:0-11924 GCA_036566625.1 Pyrinomonadaceae bacterium | reverse complement strand
AGTCCGACGACGGGCGCGCCCGCCGCAACGGCCAAGTGCGTCGGCCCCGTGTCGCCGCCGACGTACAGAGAGGCGCGCCGCGCCAGCGCGTAAAAACCTTTCAGAGAGAGACTCAAAGGCTGCGCCGCGCCCGTCCGGCTCGCGCGCGCCACGCCCTCGGCCAACTCGCGCTCGCCCGGCCCGTAGGTGACGAACGAGCGCAGGTTATGTCGCGCCAGCAGGGCATCTGCGAGCGCGCCGAAACGCTCCACACTCCACAACTTCGTCGTCCACCCGCCGCCCGCGTTCAAAATCGCAAAGTCCCCGTCTACGAGCGACGCGGCTGCGTCCGCCTCTCGCTCCTGCTCCGGCGAGATGGCGAGCGGAAACTCGAAGTCGTCTCCGTCCGATGGCACGCCGATGCCGAGTGCGCCCGCGACGAGCGCGAGATTTTTACGTATGACGTTCGTGTCGAGCGGAACGTTAACGGCGTGGGTCAACAAAAGGCGGCTGGCCGGTTCGCGCAACGAGGGGCGCGTGAAGCCGTAGACGCGCGGGGCGCGTGAGAGGCGTGCGATGGCTGCGGATTTGAGTAAGCCCTGAAAGTCGAGCGCGACATCGAAGGCCGAGGCGCGGAGCCGTTGCAACTGCTGGCGCGTCGCCAGCAGCGTCTCCCCAGACAGCGGCCTCCAGCGCCTCAAAGCCTTCGTGTCGATTTCGATGAGCCGATCCAGCAGAGGGTTGTCCCTCAGAATTTCCGCCGCCCGCCGCTCAACCACCCACGCCAATTCCGCACGCGGCACGGCGCGCCGGATGGCCGCCAGCGACGGCAACGTGTGCACGATGTCGCCGATGCTGCCCAATTTGACGATGAGAATTCTCATAAGACAATGACAAGATAAAACAGTGAATCGTGAATCCGAAATCGTGGATAGAGAAGAACAGGTTTTCTCTATCCACGATTTCGGATTCATGATTTACGATTCACGATTCACGTCCTTCGGCGATTCGCTGCTTTGTTCCGGCTCATCACTCGAAAACGTGTTCGGCCGGTTGAGCCTGAGCAGCATGTCCGACGAAGAGTGGTCTTTGGGGTCGCCGACGATGGCGACGCGGCCGCCGTAGGAGCGCACCACTTCGCGTTCGGGCACGGTGTCGGCCGTGTAGTCAGTGCCCTTGGCGTGGATGTCGGGGCGGATAGCGAGGAGCAGCGTTTCGACCGTCGCCTCGGGGAAGATCGTGACGAGATCGACGGCGCGCAGCGAGGCGATGATCTCGGCGCGCTCGCGCTCCGCGACGAACGGGCGGCCTGCGCCTTTCAGCGCGCGCACCTGCGCGTCAGTGTTGATGCCGACGACAAGCAGGTCGCCGAGCGCGCGCGCCGCTTCGAGATAGCGGACGTGCCCGACGTGCAGGATGTCGAAGCACCCGTTGGCGAAGACGATGCGCGCCCCGTTCTTTCGCGCAATCGCCACGCGCGCCACCAGCCGGTTGCGTTCAAGTATCCGCGCCACCGCTCCGGCCTTTTGTTGTTCTTCTGACGGGTACATAAGGAAAACAGATTCTACCTTGCAGGGGTCGGACAAGTCAGCAGCCCGCTCAAGATTCAGGGACAACCATGGCCGGAAGAAGAGCGGGGGCTGCGGACTCAAGCCCCGGCCCTACGGATGCTCCGCGATTGACGAAAGAAGTTCGCGCGCCTCGACCGAGGCCGTTCCGCGTTTCATCACGACGATGCCCCCGGCGTGGTTGGCGAGGTAGGCGGCGTGCGTAAACGATCCGCCGGAAGCGAGGGCGAGCGTGTAGGTGGCGATGACCGTGTCGCCCGCGCCCGTCACGTCCACGGCTTCGCGCGAACCGACGGCCGCGAGGTGCAGCGACTTCGCACCGGCTTCGAGCAGCAGCATCCCGCGGCTGCCGCGCGTGATGAGCAACGCCTGATGCCCGAGGCGTTCGCGCAACTCCGCGCCCGCCGCCTCTAACGCCGCCGCGTCGTCGAGCCGTCGCCCGAGGACGTGTTCGACCTCGTCCTCGTTCGGCGTAGCCGAAGTGAACCCCGTGAAATCGAGCAGGCGGAAACGTGAATCAACCAGCACGGGCAGGCCGCGCTCGCTCGTCGCCTCGCGCAGGGCGGCGACCGTCTCCGCGCCCGCCACGCCGTAGTTATAATCCGATACGACGACGGCGTCCGCCCGCTCTACGGCTTCACGCAGCCGCGCGTCGAGTTCCGCTTTGACGGGCGCGGCCGACAGCGGGCGGCCTTCATAGTCCACGCGGATCACTTGCTGCCGCATCGAATGCGCCTGACCCGCAAGGACGCGCACCTTCGTCGTCGTGCTCAGTTCGGGCACGCGCAAGACTCCTTCGCAATCGACTCCGCCCGCCCGCAGCCGTTCGAGCAATGCGTCGCCCGCCGCGTCCGCGCCGACCGTGCCGATGAGCGACGCTCGCGCGCCGAGCGCGGCCAGATTCGCCGCGCAGTTGGCCGCTCCTCCCGGCACGGTCTCGGTTCGTTCGTGCCGCAGGATCAACACCGGTGCTTCGCGCGATACGCGGCTGATCTCGCCGTATAAAAACTGGTCGGCCACGAGATCGCCCACGACCACCACGCGCCGCTCGGCGAACTGTCGAACTAAATGTATCAAACGCGTTTGCAGCATACGGTAGATACGAACGGCGTGATGCGGGGCAGAGGGCGGAAACCGTTAACCCGCCTTCCGCATTTCGCCATCAGAGATAATTTCCTTCACCGCTTCCAGTAAATTCTCCGCGACGAGGTCGGGCTGGTGTCGCCACGCGCCGCGCTGGTATTCCCATTCGCCGCGCCCGTAACCGCTGAGGACGAACGCGGCGCGCAGGCCGGCGTTGCGCGCAAGTTCCGTGTCGCCGTAACGGTCGCCGACCATCCAACTGTGTGCGATGTCGATGTCGAGATCGAGAGCGGCGCGGCGGACGAGGCCGGGGCGCGGCTTACGACAGTCGCAGTCGAAACGGTAGGGCGGTTCTCCGACCGACGGGTGATGCGGGCAGTAGTAGATCGCGTCGAGACGCGCGCCGCCCGCTTCGAGTTCCCGCGCGAGCAGCGCGTGAACCGCGCCGATCACGTCTTCGGAGAAGTAGCCGCGCGCGACGCCCGCCTGGTTCGTGACGAGGACGGCGAGCCAGCCGGCCTCGTTGAGTTGTTTGATCGCCTCGGCCGCGTAGGGGAAGACGCGATAGCGCGAGGGGTGATTGACGTAGCCGACCTCTTCCGAGATCGTGCCGTCGCGGTCTATGAAGACGGCGCGACGCTTCGACGCTTCGCCCATCAAGCCACCTCCGCGCCGACTTCGCGGGTTGATTCACCACCCGCTGCTTCATCCGGCCCACCGCGCGCTTCGTTCGCCGCCACCCCGGCCGACGCGTCACGCGCCGCATCGTGTAAATGATCACCGGCGGGACGCGTGCCGCATTGGTGATGCGAGAGCATCTCGACGGCGCGGAGGAAAACCTCTTCGGGCGTGATGGCCGTCATGCAGCGATGATCGATGGGGCAATCGCGCAGCATGCAGGGCGCGCAATCGGGCGGGCGGCGGATGATGTCCGAGGTCGGCGAGAAAGGGCGCGTCGTGTGCGGGTTCGTCGGCCCGAAGACGACGAGCGTGGGACGTTCGAGCGCGGCGGAGATGTGCGCCGGGCCTGTGTCGTTGGTGACGAGCAGATCCGCGACGCTCAGGACGGCGACCGTGCCCGCCAGATCGGTCTCGCCCGTGAGCACGACGGGGCGACGCCGCATCTTCGCCAACACTTCCCCCGTTACGTCCAACTCCTCACGCGCGCCGATGAGCGCGACGTTGACTTTGGCCTTGCCCATCAGGTGATCCGCGAGCGCGGCGAAGCGTTCGGGCGGCCAACGCTTGGCGCGGCTGTTGGTCGAGCCGGGGCAGAGCGCGACGAGCGGGCGGTCGTTGAGCGCGCCGTGGCGGCTCAGCAGGTTGCGCGCCGCCGCCTGCCGTTCGGCCGACACTCGTAATTGATATTGCGGCTCGCGGTCTGCGAAACGCGCCTCGCCCGTCAAAGCGCGTTCGAGTTCAAAGACGAGATTGAGGTAGTAAAAAACTTCGTGTTGCTCGCCCCGCCACGCGGGCACGGCAAAAGGGTGCGTGAGCAAAAGGGCGCGCCCGTCCGTCGCGTAACCGGCGCGGAAGGGGACGCGCGCGGCGGCGGCGATAAAGGCGGGCTGAAAGGCGTTCGGGAAGATGAGCGCGAGATCGAAACGGCGCGCGCGCCATTCGGCGATTTCGCCGAGCGTCGCGCGCAGGCCGCGCCGCGCATCGTCAACCGGCAACAGTTCGTCAACGATGTCCGCGCCGGCGAAGATTCCTTTCGCCCACGGGCGCGTGGCGAGCGTGATGTGCGCGGCAGGCAGCACGCGGCGCAGTTCGCGCAGCGCCGCAATGGTCATCACGGCGTCGCCCACCCAATTCGCGCCGCGCACCACCACGCGCCTGATCTGTTCCGGTTGAAGTGTTCGCGTCATTTACCGTCCGACATACTAGACATTAACGTCCGATATACTAAATGTCTCACGCAAAGGCGCAAAGGCGCAAAGGAAGACGGCGGGAGGACGGCGGCGAGGCTTTCGCTTTGCCCTTTCGCGCGAAATTAATGCTTCGGGATTTTTACAACAAACTTTTTAACCCGTCTTCGATGCCGATGAGGGGCTGCCAGCCGAGTTCGGCGCGGGCGTGTGAGATGTCGGAGACATAGTTGAAGGGCACGGGCGCGGGCGTGCCCGCGTTCTCTTCGATGATGGGTTCGAGTTGAATCAGACGCCCGACCGTCTCGACAATGCCGCGCAGGGTCAACGCCTGGCCGCGCCCGCCGCCGAGATTGTACGTGCCGCGCACGCGGCCGGAATCCATGAAGGCGCGGCAGGCGCGCGAGAAATCTTCGACGTGCAGCGGGTCGCGCATGGGTTGGCCGTCGCCGGGGAGGCGGAGCGGCCAGCCGCGCTTGACCGCTTCGACGTAGTGCGTGACGAAGTTCGACTCGTTGCCCTCGGACGGGCGCGCGTAGACGGCCGACAGGCGAAAGATGCAGGCGCGAATCCCGCGCGCCTCCGCGTAGTATTCGACGTAGCGTTCGCCGACGAGCTTCGACCATTCGAGCGGCGACTGCCCGCAGTAATCGGTCGCGCAGCTTTCGGGGACTTCCGCGTAGGCGTCGGCGTGCGAGCCGTACACGTCTTTGGTCGAGGCGTAGATGAAGGTCGCGCCCTCGCGCATCTGTGAGATCAGGTTGGCCGTACCTTCGGCGTTCGTGCGAAAACATTCGGCGGCCGCCTCGCGGCTCTTGTCGAGATGCGCAGCGAGGTGAATGACCGTGTCGTAGTCGGCGACGCGCGAGGCGTCGTAGGGGTCCAGGATGTCGAAACCGGCGCGGCGCGAAAAATCGTCGGCATCGAAAAAACGCCGGACGTGGATGCCGAGATAACCGCTGCCGCCCGTGACTAATACTTTCATAAGTTTCGAGTTTCAAGTATCAATTTAAAAGCAAACAACCGGAAACCGGCGGTTTCAAGTTGAGGCCACGACGACCCTCAGACCTGCAACCTGAAACTTGAAACTATACGTTTCGTTGCGCCTGCGCTTTCAGCCGCGCGAGCGAGTCGGCGCGCCCGATGGCGATCAGCATGTCGCCCGCTTCGATCTGCGAGTCGCCCGAAGGATTGAAGATCATCTCGCTGTTGCTGCTGCGGCGCACGGCGACGATGACGACATCGAGTTCGGAGCGGATGTTGGTGAACTTCAACTTGTGCCCGACGTAGGAGGAGTTTGGGGCGACGACGACTTCCTCGAAATCGAGATCGAGGTCTTCGGCCGCGATGGAGTCGATGAAGTCGGCCACGGCGGGCTTGGTTAAAGCCTGCACCATGCGCTGGCTGCCGATGATGACCGGCGCGATGACGCGGTTCGCCCCGGCGCGGATCAGTTTCGGCTCGGCCTGCGCCTCGACGGCGCGCGCGACGATGTGTAGATCATCATTCAGCCCGCGCGCCGTCAGGACGACGTAAACGTTGTCGGCGTCATCGGGCAGACAGGCGGCGAGGGCGCGCGCGTGTTCGACGCCCGCGTCGCGCAGGGTCTCTTCGAGCGTCGCGTCGCGCACGAGCACGAGCACATCCTCTTCGATCAAAGCGGCGGCGTTCTGCTGTTCGCGTTCGACGACGATGAAAGGCTCTTCGCGGCGTTGCAGTTCGCGGATGATGCGCGCGCCGACGCGTCCCGCGCCGCAGATGATGAAATGGTTTCGCAGTTTGCTTATCTCCCGGTAGCGTCGCCGCTGGCCGTAGGCCGCGACGATCTCGGATTGGACCAGAGCTTGAATGGCCGTGGAGAGCAGGAAGCCGACGACGGCGACGCTCACGAGCATGAAGACGATGGCGAAGCTGCGTCCGCCGCGCGAGAGCGGATGCACGTCGCCGTAACCGACGGTCGCCATGGTCATCACCGTCAGGTACAGACTATCGAGCAACGTCAGCGGTTCGAGCAGGCTGAAGCCGAGCGTGCCGAGCGCGGTCAGGGCGACGAGCGCGGCGAGCGCGTAGAGCATGCGGCGGCGCGCGCTTTTCGAGAGGTGGGGGAAGGTTGGCGTCGAACTCATAGATCAACCGGCGCATCATACGAGCGCGCATCGGCCGACCGGCGCGCCGCCGTCACGTTAGCGAAAAGGCCCGCGCAGTGTCAAACTTGGTGAATCGTAAATCGTAAATCGTAAATAGAGAAGGACAAGGTAGGCACGATTAAAGATTTACTATTCACGATTTACGATTTACGATTCACGAATATGGCCGTCCGTCATCCACCGAACAATCGTGTCCCGCCTCCGGCATCGCGGCGGCGCGCGGCGCGCATCATTCGTTACGACGAACCGAAGGAGGGTTTCTTCCGGCGTTGGCGGCGGCGTATCTTTCGCCCGTGGGTCGTCGTCGTGCTGGTCGTGCTCACCACCTTCACCATCGGCGTTCTCGGTTATTACTACTACATTTTCTCGGAGCGCGTGGATCGCCTCATCAGCGGCGAAATCTTCACGCGCTCGGCGGGTGTCTATACCGCGCCGACGCAGTTGCGCGTGGGCGGCGGCCTGTCGGCCGACGAACTGGTGAAGCGTTTGCAGCGCGCCGGCTACGTCGAGCGCGCGCTCCAGGCGGACGACGCGCGCGGACGTTACACGTTGAACGGCGCGAGCGTGGATGTCGAGCCGGGACAGAACGCCATCGTTGACGGCCAGCGCCTCTTCCCGCGCGTGCGCGTCACTTTCGCCAGGACGGGGAAGGGCATCGCTGCCCTCAACGATCTGGACAGCAAAGCGAAACTCGAACGCGCGCTTATCGAACCCGAACAGATCAGTTTCGTCACGGGCAGCGACCGGCAGAAGCGGCGCATCATCGGCTTTCAGGACATCCCGCCGCACCTTGTCAAAGCCATCACGGTGACGGAGGATCGCACCTTCTTCGAGCACTACGGCATCAACATCCGGGGCATCATCCGCGCCTTCGTCCGACGCTACGACGCCGACCCCAACTCGCCCATCGCGCGGCAGGGCGGTTCGAGCATCACGCAGCAACTCGTCAAAAATCTGCTGCTCTCGCCCGAATACAGCCTGCGCCGCAAACTCGCCGAAGCCTATATATCCGTCATCCTTGAGACACGGCTGAGCAAGCAGGAGATTTTCGCGCTCTACTGCAACGAGGCGTATCTCGGCCAGCACGGCGGCTTCTCGATCAACGGTTTCGGGCAGGCGGCGCAGGTCTATTTCGGCAAAGACGTGACCGGCGTGACGCTCGCGGAAGCGGCCTTCCTCGCCGCCATCATCCGCAGCCCCAACCGCTATAACCCCTATCGCCACCTTGCCACGGCGACGGCGCGGCGCAATCAGGTGCTCGACTCGATGGCCGAAGCAGGCGCGATCACCGGCGACGAGGCGACGCGCGCGAAGGCGACCGAGTTGAAGGTTGCCCCATCGCGCGGGCGGCTCGATAACTCCGACGCTCCCTACTTCGTCGATTACGCGCAGACGCAGTTGGCCGACATCCTCGCCGACTCGCGCACGGCCGAACACCTGCGCATCTACACGACGATTGACATGGAGTTGCAGCGCGCGGCCTATGCGGCCGTGACGAAGCGACTCGCCGCGCTCGACAAGATTTACGCGAAGCGCGGGAAAAATTCGGTTGAGCCGGGGACGTTGCAGGCGTCGCTCGTCGCCATGAACGCGGAGACGGGCGAGGTGGTGGCGATGGTCGGCGGGCGCGACTACGAGCGCAGCCAACTCAACCGCGCGACCGACGCCATGCGCCAACCCGGTTCGGTCTTCAAACCTTTCGTTTACGCCACCGCGCTCAACACGGCCTTCGACCCCATCCCGCGCGTCATCACGGCGGCCACGACCTACGTGGACGAGCCGAAGACCTTTACCTTCGACAATCAGGAATACTCGCCCGGCAACTTCGGCGATTCCTACGCCAACGCCCCCGTCACCCTGCGCGACGCGCTCGTCCACAGCAAAAACGTCATCACGGTTGACGTAGCGATGGAGGTCACCATCGGCCGCGTGATGAATCTCGCGTCGCGCGCCGGACTCCCCAAACCCGCGCGCGCCTACCCGGCGATGGCGCTCGGCACAAACGAGGCGACGCCGCTGCAAGTCGCCTCGGCCTACACGGCCTTTGCCAATCAGGGTACGCGCGCCACGCCGATTGCGATCAGCCGCGTCACGACGGGTCGCGGCGCGACCATCGCCGCACCCGCCACGCAGAAAAACGACGTGATGCGTCCCGAAGTCGCCTACCTGATGACCTCCATGATGAAGGATGTCGTCAATCGCGGCACGGCGGCGCGCGTGCGCTCGCACGGCTTCAAATACAATGTCGCGGGCAAGACCGGAACCTCCCGCGACGGCTGGTTCGCCGGTTACACGCCGCAACTCGTCTGCGTCGTCTATGTCGGCTTCGACGACGGCTCGCCCCTGAACCTGACCGGCGCGGATTCCGCCCTGCCCATCTGGGCTGATTTCATGTCCGCCGCGCTCGCCGCGCATCCCGAATGGACGGGCGATTGGCAGATGCCTCCCGGCATCGAACAGGCTTCGATTGATCCGCGCACCGGCCTGCTCGCCGTCGCCGACAGTCCCAACAAACGCGACGAATTCTTCATCTCCGGAACCGCGCCGACCGCGGAGAGCACCGCCCCGCTCGACGAAGAACTCCCGCCCCTCGACGGCACGGAGGAAGAAGGCGACGAGTTCGACTATGCGCCCGCGCCTGTCGTGCCTTCGGACGGAAGCGACCCGCTGCCGCCTGTCGCCGTGCCGCAGCGTCCGCGCACCAGCACGCCGCGTCTGGAAGGGCGCGGCGTCACGCAACCGGACGGCACGTCGCGTCTGCTCGGCACGATCACGCTCGACATTGACCCGACCACCAACCTGCTCGCTGCGTCGGCATGCCCCGTTATCCGTTCAAAAACTTTCGCCATCGGTCAGGAGCCGCGCCGCTACTGCGGCCCCGAATATCACAACGGCCAAACGATCATGCCTTCGGGCACGCGCCCGCGCGTCGTCTCACCCTGAAAAATTCCGGAAGGTGAAATGAAACCTCAACCGCCTGCGCTTCGCCGCGCGCTCATCCTGTTCGGCTGCACCCTCGTCGCCTGCCTCGTTGCCACTGACCGCGCGCAAGTATCAAACACGCAAGCTCAAAGTCCGGCGGCGACGACGGTGCAAACGCACACCCAAACTCCGACGCAAACCCCAGCGCAACTTCCGGCGCAGACGGCCGCGCCGCCCGCCAGCCGGCTCGTGACGCTCGACGTGATCGTGTCGGACGAGTCGAACCGTTTCGTCGGGGGGTTGCGGCAGGATGATTTCCGCGTCGAAGTGGACGGCGTGCCGCAGGCGATCACTTTCTTCGCCGAAGATTCACCGCCGCTCAGTTATAGCCTGTTGGTTGACAACACGGGTTCGATGCGCACGGTCTTCGATCATATGTTGCGGGCGGGGGTGGCGCTCGTCGCCGGGAAGAGGGCGCAGGATGAGATGTCGGTGGTGCGCTTCGTCAGCCGCGACCGGATCGAGTTGGTACGGGATTTCACGCGCAACCGGAACGCGCTCGCCGCCGCGCTCGACGAGATGTACGTCGAAGGAGGGCACACGGCTTTGCTCGAAGCCCTGTACGTCGCGGCGGAAGCTGTCGTCACGCGCGCGCCGGGCGACAACCGCAACCGCATGCTCGTCGTCATCACCGACGGCGGCGAGCGCGACCCGCGTACCAGGCTCGAAGAGGTGCTGACGTATGTGCGGCGGCACAACTTGCCGATCTTCGTCTTCGGTCTGACGGACGCCATGAGCGGCGACGCATTCGATCAGGTGAGGGGCGGACGCCGCGGGGCGCGCGAGTTGTTGGAAAGGCTGGCGCGGGAGAGCGGCGGCCACGCGGTCTTCCCGAAAAAGCCTGCGGAGTTCGAAGACGCCGCCCTCGCCCTCAACGCCCGACTCCTGATGCCGCGCTATGCGCTCGGCTACGCCTCGCCCGCCGACGCCTCAAACCGGACGCCCAACATCGAAGTCAAACTCGCCGATTCCGCACGCAAAGATGGGAAGCAGCCGCGTCTGCTCGTAGGCTTTCGCGTGCGGGGCACGGCCGCAGATGCCGTCGCGCCCGCGAAGAAATAGGGTTGACCCCGTTCGCCTGAAACGGCCGCGAAAGCGCGCCGCAGACAATCGCCCCGACCGCCCCCACACTTTGTGGAACTTTTCGGGCGGGCGGGGCGAATTACGTGTGTCGAGCAATTACGACGCGTGAAGATGAAAGCCTCCCCTGAGCACAGCGACGAAGAACTGTTGCGGCTGATGACCGCAGGCGATGCCGACGCTTTCGCCGCGCTCTATCGCCGACGCCAGGCGGGCATCTATCGCTTCGCGCTACAGATGTGCGGCTCGGAAGGCATCGCGGAAGACGTGACGCAGGAAGTTTTTATGATGCTCGTGCGCGACTCGCACATGTTCGACCCGGCGCGCGGCGCGCTCTCCTCGTATCTCTACGGCGTGGCGCGCAATCAGGTCTTGCGGCGTCTGGAGAAGGAGCGGCATTTCGTGGCGATGACGGACGAGACGGCGGAAGGCGACGGCGCGACGAGCGTCCCGACTCATCTCGTCGCGGCCGACGACCCGCTCGCCGAACTGGCGCGCAGCGAGTTGATCGAAACGGTCAGGCAGGCGGTGTTGGCTTTGCCCGCGCATTATCGAGAGGTCGTCGTGTTGTGCGAATTGCACGAGATGAGTTACGCGGAGGCGGCCGCCGTGCTCGGCTGCGCCGTCGGCACGGTGCGCTCGCGCCTGCACCGCGCGCGCTCCCTGCTCTGCGAGCGTTTGCGCGAGACTCGCGGACGGGACGCGGCGACGACCGACTTTGATCCTCTAAGGTGTTTCGCATGAACTGTCAGCAATTCACATCTCACATCGTTGAAGCGGCGCGCGGGCGGATGATGGACGCCGCTGCGCGCGATAGCGCGACCCGCCACGCCGAAACTTGCGCGGCCTGCGCGGCGCGTCTGGCGCAGGAGCAGAATTTGACGAACGCGCTCCGCACCGTCGCCGCGAACATGAATGGACTGAGCGCGCCCGCACGCGTCGAGGCGAAACTGCTCGCGGCCTTTCAAGAGAGCCGCGCGAACTCCGGGGCGACGACGACGAACGCAACGGCCTCGCCCGTCGCGCAGGCGGCGAGTTTCGAGGCGGCCCCGCGCGTGCTTTCGCAACGCCAATCCTGGCGCACAACATTCGTGGCGACGGCCATCGCGGCCTCGCTCGCGCTCGTCGCGCTCGTCACGCTCTATCGGCAGTTTGCGCGAACCGCGCCGCCTGTGGAGATCACCCGGAGCGACCCGCCACAGGGCCGGACAGAGCCG
>DATCWB010000317.1:0-3142 GCA_036566625.1 Pyrinomonadaceae bacterium | reverse complement strand
CTGCGCGAGCGAGGGCGTCAGGGCTTGAGTTAATAGCATGATTACTAAAAAGAGACGTAGCGCGAACGCGCGCGCAATGTCGAGAGCAGACATCTTTTATTTCCTTTCCATGGACGTGTGTGCAAGGCAACCGACGCGGTTGGGAATGCTGGAGAATTTTCTAAGCGAAATTGCGTGTTAAGTCAATGCGACGCTTGAGCGCGAGACCCGGACTGATCGTGACAGGACGAACGCGCCACGCAGGCACAGCGGGGGCACAGAGCGGGCACGGAGGAAAGCATTTGAGATTTCAAATTTCAGATCGTTTACAGAGAAAACCCGTCTGAGATTTCAAATTTCAGATCGTTGAGATTCAATTTCCAGATCGTTTCTTGCCTAACTCTGTGCCTCGTCTGTGCCTGCGGCGGCGAATGCTCGTCTAAACAGTCAACCGTGATCTACCCGCCGAAACTTCTCCTGAAGAGGTAGGACATCTTGATGAAGAAGGTGCGCCCGTTGCGCCGGAAGCCGGGTTCGAGTTGTGTGCCGAAGGGCGAGAAGGTGTTGATGTTGGCGTCGTCGTTGTAGCCGACGTAGAAGGCCGTCCCCGGACTGGGCGTGTACCCCAGGAGGAACAGCCCGCGCGCGCGGCGCGGCAGCGACTGGTAATCAATGCGCGCCCGCGCGAACAGGAAGCGCGTGAACTGGTAGGTCGTGCGCCAGGAGATGAGGTTCACGTCGAAAGCGACGAGGCCGGTGTCGTAGCGGGTCAGGCGGTTTTTGGTGTAGTCGAGCGTGGTGCGCAGGGCGTTCGTCGGCTGGTAGGCGAAGGAGCCGCGAAACTCGAAGAGGCCGCCGCGTCCAGGGTCGAGCGGGTCGAAGCAGACGTTCGGGAGCGGTATCTCGTTCCCTTCCTCGTCCAGTTGCCTGTTGCACAACCCTTGCGCACGAGCCGCGCGCGCATTGATGGCCGTCGGGCTGACGCGCGGGAAGCGGCGGCCGCCGCCGAAGTCGAAATCGAAATGGCCGTCGCGGTAGACCGCCCGCCAACTGAGAGAATATTTTTTGCTCGGGCGATAGCCGCCGAAGAAAAAGAAGTGGTTTTTGCGCGAGGAGCGTTCGGAATCCTCGCCGGCGAACGCGCCGCGCTGCGCCTCTCTGCCGTTTTGCGCGGGCAGGCGGCGCGCGCCGAACTCTTCCTCGATCAGACGCTCGTAGGCGTACTCGTAGGCCGCGCCGATGTTGAACTGCTTCTGAAAGAACCACTGGAAATTCGTCTCGCTCTCCCACGACTGGCTGCGCCCCTGGAAGTCGTGGCTGATGTAAGAGAAATTGTGGACGTGCCAGTTGATGAGCGTGGCTTTCGGCTTCGGCGTCGTGTTGTAAGACGTGTAGACGCTGTGGAAGTTCGTGTTCGTGCGCGAGGTGAAACCCACGTCGGCACGGTAGTCGTTCGTAGTGCCTTCGCTGTAATACTCGTAGCCGAAGTTGCGGCCGAAGTGCGAGTAGCCGAGGGTGTAGCCGAGGCCGCGCCCGACGCGCAGTTCGTCGGCGTCCAAGTCGGGGTTGGTGAACTCGCGGTGCGAGGTCGTGCCGACGAGGGAAAAGCTGACGGTGGTCTGCGGGTCGAGTTTGAAGCGGCCGTCAACGCCGCCCGTCTGGTTATGACGCTCCTTGAACTGCGAGGTGGTGGCGACCATGCCGACGGTGTTCTCGCGCCCGACGTTGCGGTTGAGGCGAAAGACGCCGACGAAGGCGTTCTTGTCGAGGAAGCGGATCGCGCCCTGCGCCTGGCCGGGGCGGCGGCGTTCCTCTTCCTGAATCGCGCGCGTGCGGTCGTCCTCGGAGAAGTTGCCGGGGCCGTTGTCCGAGGCCACGAGGATGCCGTAGGTGTTCGCGCCGCGCCTGCCCGTCAACTTCAAAGCGATGTCGGGGTCAACGATGGTGCGCGTGTTGACGACGCCGAGCGGCGTCTGAAAGATTTCGATGCCTTCGAGGAAGAACGGCCGGCGTTCGGGAAAGAAGATCGGGAAACGCTGGTTGGTCGTGACGACCAACTGATCCGCCTCGACCTGCGCGAAGTCCGGGTTGAGGGCGAGGTCAAGCGTCATCGTCGGCGAGATGGCGAACTTGCCCGTAAAGCCGGGGTCGAGTTTGACCGGTTGATTAACGAAGCGTCCCGGCTCGACGAAGCCGGGAGGGCAACTGCCCGGCGCGCATGTGCGCACGCGCCTGCCGTCCTCCGACAGGGTGAGGCTCGGAATGAGATCGATGGTGCGCTCGGTCGAGATGTTTTCCAGCCCCGTGATGTGGCCGGCCTGATTGAGCAGGCCGTTGATGTCGCGCGAGATGGGCATCCACGAATCCGTCTCGTTGTTGAACCTCTGAATCTGCCGGAAGATTTGAATGCCCCACTGCTTGTCCCGGCCCGATTCGTACTTGAGCGACTTGAACGGGATCGCCACCTCGACCGTGTACCCCTCGTTCGTGACCACGCCCTTCGACTCCATCAGGAGGTCGAAGCTGAAGTCCACGCCCTGCCCCTCGGTGCGGATGCCGTCCTGCTGTACGCCGAGCGGGTTGAAGACGAGCACGTAAGCCTTGCGCCGGTCGTTGAACGTGTCGAGGAGGACGCGCACGCTGTCTTCGTTCGTCAGCACGTCGTCGCGCTTGGCGACCGTGGCGCGCACCTTGCCCGGCTCGTCCGCAGCGCGGAAGGCGATGTAGAGCGTGCGCGCGTCGTAGGCCATGTAAACTTCCGTCGAGAGCGAGGGCGCAATATTGTCGCCGGGGCTGATCTGGTAGAAATCCTTGAACACGGCGGCCTGCCGCCAGATGTCTTCGTCCAACTTGCCGTCAACGACGGGCGGACGCTCCGTTCGCGGGATGCGCACGGGCGCGGCCTTCTCAGGCGGCAGCGCAACCGAACCTTTACGCGCGGCCATGAGCGGCACGGACGCCTCGCTGACGGGCGTCGTGCCGCGTTCGGGCGTGACCGCCCCGGCGGACGTGCCGACGGTGGAGAGCGGCTGCGTGCCGGGGTTGGCGGTGGCGGGCGCGATAGTCTGTCCTTGAGCGGCCGGGTTTTTCTTCTCGTCAACCGGCGCGCTGGCGGCGGGCGTGGGCGTCGGCGCGGGCGGGTTCTGCCCCGCCGCCTCCTGCG
>DATCWB010000316.1:0-3726 GCA_036566625.1 Pyrinomonadaceae bacterium | reverse complement strand
CACGATTGGTGCAAGCCCCCGGTTGAACCGGATGGATGGGCGTGCCGGGGCGCTTAGTCGTCGTCGCCCTGCGGTTCGTGCCCGTTGCCGCCGGACTTCTGCTGTTCGTCGCGCAGCAGCGACTTGCGTGAGAGCTTGATTTTGTTGCCCTCTTTGCCGATGCACTTGACCATGATCTGCTGCCCTTCCTTGAGTTCGTCGCGCACGTCGCGGACGCGGTGGTTGGCGATCTCGGAGATATGCAGGAGGCCGTCCGTGCCGGGGAAGATTTCGACGAACGCGCCGAAGTCCACGATGCGCGAGACCGTGCCGACGTAGGTCGCGCCGATCTCAGCCTCAGCCGTCAGACCGCGAATGCGATCCACGGCGGCCTGCGCCGCCTCTCTGTCGGCCGTGGCAATCGAGACCGTGCCGTCGTCTTCAACGTCGATCTTCGCGCCCGTCTCTTCGACGATGGAGCGGATGATCTTGCCGCCCGGTCCGATCACGTCGCGAATCTTATCCGGGTTGATCTTGATCTGGATGATGCGCGGGGCGTATTCCGACATCTCTTCGCGCGGCTCGGCGATGGCCTTCTCCATCGCGGCGAGGATGTGCAGGCGACCCTTGCGCGCCTGTTCCAGAGCCTCTTGCAGGATCATGGCGTTGATGCCGCCGATCTTGATGTCCATCTGGAGGGCGGTGATGCCGTCGCGCGTGCCCGCGACTTTGAAGTCCATGTCGCCGTAGTGGTCTTCCGCGCCCGCGATGTCCGACAGGATCGCGTACTTGTTGCCTTCCATCACGAGTCCCATCGCGACGCCCGCGACCGGCGACTTGATGGGCACGCCCGCGTCCATCATCGAGAGGCTGCCGCCGCAGACGGTCGCCATCGAGGAAGACCCGTTCGACTCGGTGATGTCCGAGACGATGCGCAGCGAATACGGAAACTCGCTCTCCTGCGGCAGGACGGGTTCGAGCGCGCGACGCGCGAGCGCGCCGTGGCCGATCTCGCGGCGACTGGTCGAACCGAAGCGTCCGACCTCGCCGACCGAGAAGGACGGGAAGTTGTAATGCAGCAGGAAGCGGCGTTTGATCTCGCCCGTCTCCAGATCGTCCATGAACTGCTCGTCCTCTTTCGTCCCCAGAGTGGTGGTGACGATGGCCTGCGTCTCGCCGCGCGTGAAGAGCGACGAGCCGTGGACGCGCGGCAGCCAACTGACTTCGCACGTGATCGGGCGAATTTCGGAGAAGCGGCGACCGTCCGGGCGACGGCGTTTGTCGAGTATGTCGTCGCGGAAAATCTTCTCTTTCAGTTGGTCGAAAATCTTCTTTGCCATCACGCGCTGTTCGGGCGCGTCGGCCGGGTAGGATTCGACGACCTCTTTCTTGAGCGCGTCCACGGTGGCGTAGCTCGTCAGTTTGTCCTGCGTCGAAGTGTCGAGACCGGCACGCAGCCTGTCCGTGTAGTTGCGCTCGATCTCGCCGTGCATCTCTTCGTTGATGACGGGCGGCGTAACTTCGCGCTTCTGGATTTCGAGCGCCTTGTAGAGTTCCTTCTGCCAGCGGCAGAGACGGTTGATCTCTTTGTGCGCGAGCATCAGGGCTTCGACCATGATCGCTTCCGAGACTTCCTTCGCGCCCGATTCGACCATCACGATGGCCTCTTCCGTGCCCGCCACGATCAGGTTCAAACTCGACTCGCGCACTTCGTCGTAAGTCGGGTTGATGATGTAGCGGCCTTCGATCAGGCCGACGCGCACGCCCGCGATGGGCTGCGGAAACGGGATGTCCGAAAGATACAGGGCGCACGACGCGCCCGTGATGGCGATCACGTCGGGGTCGTTCTCGGCGTCGGCCGAGATGACGGAGGCGATAACCTGCGTTTCGTTGCGATAGCCTTCGGTGAAGAGCGGACGACAGGGGCGGTCGATGAGGCGACTGGTCAGGACTTCTTTTTCGCCGGGGCGGCCTTCGCGCCGGAAGTAGTTGCCGGGGATGCGGCCGGCCGCGTAGTTGTGCTCGCGGTATTCGACCGTGAGCGGGAAAAAGTCTATGCCTTCGCGCGGCGAGTTTGCGCCGACGGCGGCGACCAGAAGCATCGTGTCGCCGTAGCTGATGACGACCGAACCGTCCGCCTGTTTGGCGACGCGCCCCGTCTCGACGGTCAGATCGCGACCGCCGAGTTTGATAGTTTCTTTCAAATATTTTTTCACTGGCATCTGAATATGTCTCCTTCGGACAACGACTGTCGAGGTAGCGCGCCCGTGCCGTCTCATCCGGCGAGCGCGCCGCTATAGGATTTCCGTCTCAACCCGCCGCGAACGACCCCGCGCTACGTGAAGCGCGCAGGGACTTGCGGCGGCAAATTTCAAAAGGCAAAAGCAAAGCGGCGACAACTCCACCCGTGAAGTTGTCGCCGCCGTGTTGCTTATTTCGGCTACAGGCTACTCGCGTCCGCTTGGCGGCAGTCTGCGCCGTCACGTTCGGCACTGCCACCCGGCTTTTCGAGGGACGCGGGCGTGTGATGTGGAAGGCTTCGAAGCTCTTCGCTGTGTTTCGGTCAATCGCCAAAAATATCCGGGGCGCTCTTGTTAGCGACGGAGTTTCAGGGCGCTGATCAGTTTGTGATACTCCTCGATGTCCCTGCGTTTGAGGTAATCGAGCAGGCTACGTCGCTGCGAGACCATCTTGAGCAGCCCGCGCCGCGAGTGGTTGTCTTTCTTGTGCGTTTTGAAATGCTCGGTGAGTTGATTGATGCGCTCCGTGAGCAACGCGACCTGCACCTGCGGCGACCCGGTGTCGCCCCCGTGCGTTTGATACGTGGTGACGATCTGTTCCTTCGATTCTCTGTCTAACATAACTACAACTTACTGCCCTAGATGGCCCTCCCAGACCGCAGTTCGCCCGTAATCTCAGGCAACCGCAAGAGTTAAGTAAAACCGCGACAATTTAACACGCCATCAAACCGGGTGTCCAGCAGCCCGCATCTGTCGCCCGTGGCTTACCGGAGGAATTTTGTTGACAGCCCTGTAAAGAGGGGAATAATCTCTGGCATCGCAAATTCTCTAGTTGACAAGTTCTCACGGATTACTGTCAGCCCCCAGTCAACGAACACTCACCAAAGGAAAACCAGCCATGCACGTTTCAGCCAAGAGACTACTCAGACGCAGTCCGCTCTGGCTCGCCATCGCCACACTCATGCTCGCCGTTTCTCCGGCCTTCTCGCCTGCGCCATCGGCCAAAACCAGCAACGCCTGTTTGTGGTATAAATCCTATACCTATTATTCAGATGCGACCTACACCACCCAAGTCGGGATGAGAGTCCATTATTGTGACGGCGAGAAGGGGGGAGCAGGGACAGTAACGCAGTATTACACAGTGAAAGACTGCGAGTGCCTTGAAGAAGGCGGCAAATAGGCTGCTTTAACTGAAGCAACTTTTCCCCACTTAACGGAGGGGCAGGACTTGACCCTGCCCCTCCAATTTTAATTAATGCTTTTTGCTTCGCGCGGCGGGCGTGCGCCGTATGCCTTCGCTTCTGGTCGGGCTGGGGAGGGTGTCGGGGAGGTCTAGATTGTCATTGGCGAGGACTTCCATGAGGACGTTGGCGACGCGGGCGTATTCCAAGAGAGTCATTAACGTCGGCTCACGAAGTCCGGTTTCAAAATGTGAGATGTAGTGACGATAACCCGGCTTCTCAATTCCGACATATCTGAGCATTTCACTCTGCGAAAGGCCGAGCGC
>DATCWB010000315.1:0-4851 GCA_036566625.1 Pyrinomonadaceae bacterium | reverse complement strand
GCGCGTCCGCGCGTTCGGCCGCGTCCAGACGCCCGTTGTCGGCGACGGGTTCGCGGTCGCTCTGGGCGTCGGTGGAGTTGCCGCCTCCGCCTCCGCCGGTCTGCGTGTCGTCGCCGCCTTCGCCGATGCTGACGCCGCTCGTCAGGTCGTCTCTGTCGTCCTTCCTGCCTTTCGCTCGTTTAGCCATCGCTTTGCTCCTTGTTCTGATATGAAGAGGCGAGACCCGGCGTGCGGAGTCCGGCCTTGAAGATTCCCTGTCCCGGTTATTAAATTTCGCGCTGCGATTTGCGGCGCAGCATAGCACAACTTCACGAGCGCGCGCGCAACTCTTTACACTCCCGGCGCGCGAAAATTTCCCCCGCCCCGCGCCCCGCCGGTTGCCCGCTCGTGTCGGGCGGCGTTATAACTAGCGAGAGTTTGATTCAACAAATTACGCACTTATGGACCCGCTCGCTTCCGCTCTCGCCGTTCTGACGGCCATGATCACACCCGCCGTCCTGATCTCCGCGTGCGGCGCGCTCATCCTGTCAACTTCGACGCGCCTCGGCCGCGTCGTGGATCGCGTGCGCGCGCTCTCGGATCGCTTCGAGGAACTGGCCGCGCCCGGCAACGAACACGAACTTATCGAAGAACGCCGCGCCGTGATGTTCAATCAACTCGACAAACTGACGAGCCGCGCCCGCATACTTCAACGCAGCATGACGGTCTTCTACGTCGCGCTCGGCCTCTTCGTCGCGACGAGCGTCGCCATCGGCGTCGTCGCCTTCGTCGGCGCGCGCTACAGTTTCATCCCCGTCGTGATGGGTCTCACCGGCGCGTCGTTTCTCTTCTACGGCAGCGTGACCTTGATCTTCGAAGCGCGCCTCGCCATCGTCAGCTTACGCGCCGAGATGGACTTCATCTGGCAACTCGGCAAACACTACGCGCCCTCCGAACTCGCCGCGCGCCACAACAGCCCCCACTACCGCCTGAGAGTCAAACCGAGGCCATGACGACACCGACTACACAGACGCCTTCATACCTCGCGCTCTTCAAGACGGGCGAACTCCGCGCGCGCTGTGAGGCGTTGGAGGCTCTGCTCGCGCGCTGCACCGTCTGCCCGCGCGACTGTTTCAACAACCGCCTGGAGAATGAAATCGCCGCCTGCTATTCGGGACGCCTGCCCGTCGTCTCCTCCTACACCGCGCACTTCGGCGAAGAACCCGCGCTCACCGGCACACACGGCGCGGGCAACATCTTTTTCGGCAACTGCAACCTGCGCTGCGTCTACTGCCAGAACTATCAAATCTCGCAGACGCACCGCGAACAGATCAAAAACGAGGTGACGCACGAACGCCTCGCGGAGATGATGCTCGAACTACAGGCGCGCGGCTGCCACAACATCAACTTCGTCTCGCCCACACACTTCGCCCCGCAGTTGGCGCGCGCTCTCTTGATCGCCGCCGGGCAGGGCTTGCGTCTGCCCATCGTCTACAACACGAACGCCTACGACTCGGTCGAAGTCCTGCGCCTGCTGGACGGCGTAATTGACGTGTACCTCCCCGATCTCAAGTACGCCGACTCTGCGGACGGCTACGCATATTCGAAAGTTCAAAACTACACCGAGCACGCCCGCCGCGCCGTCGCCGAGATGTACCGGCAGACGGGCGACGCGCTTCGTTTCGACGAAGCCGGATTGCTCAAGCGCGGCCTCGTCATCCGCCTGCTGGTTCTGCCGAACGACCTCGGCGGCATACGCGAGTCGCTGGAATGGATCAGGGACGCGCTCTCGCCGCGTGTCGCCGTCTCTTTGATGGCGCAGTATTACGCGACGAACCGCGCTGCCACCGACGAACGCTACACGCTGCTCTCGCGCCGCATCACCGAAACGGAGTGGATGCGCGCCGTCGCCGCGCTCGAAGACCTCGGCATGGAAGAAGGCTGGATGCAGGAGTACGATTCCGCCTCGCACTACTACCGCCCAGACTTCGCCGACCCCGAGACGCCGTTCAAAGACATCAGGGACTTTACGACGGCGACGAGCGACGAGTGACAGGTGCTGGAGTCAACCCGGACGCATGTTGAGTCAAAATATCACGCTCGCCTTTTTCGACAACACAGACCCCGGCGCGGCGGGCTGGCTCGTGCTCGCCGCGTGGTTCGTCCTGTTCGTCCTCGTGCTGAACACGATCATCTTTACCCTGCGCCGCCTGTTCCGACGCCGGCGCGGCAAGGGCGGCATCAGTCATGGAGAAAAGCAGACATGAGTAGAACGAAGGACGTGGCGGCGGTCGGCTCGGTCGCGCCCGATTTCATACTGCACGACACGGAGGGCGCGGAGTGGCAGATGTCCGCGCAGCATGGGCGCGTCGTCGTGCTGCTGTTCTACCCCGGTGACGCGACGCCAGTGTGCACGAAGCAACTCTGCTCCGTGCGCGACAACTGGCAGAGTTACGCCGAGACGGGCGCGGAGGTCGTCGGCATCTCGACGGACACGGTGGAGTCGCACCGCAAATTCACGGACGAACACCAACTGCCGCTGCGCCTTCTGGCCGACACGGAGGGGAAAGTTCACAAGGCTTACGACGCGAGTTCATGGCTACCGGGTCGGGCGGCGCGGGCGGTGGTCGTCGTTGACGCCGGGGGGATCATTCGTTATCGCAAGGTCGAAGCCGTCTCGCTCTTTCGTCCGCGCGACACCGAAATCATCGAGGCGATTCGCGCCGCGCAGGAGAAGAATTCCTGAGTTTCATGCCGCGCGCACTCGCGCTTCTATCAACAGCAGACTTTCAAGCAAGGAGAATTTTCGAATCATGGCCGATCAAATCAAATGCAAACACTGCGGCGAGCGGCGTCCCGCGCTCGGCTACGCGCCGTTCCCGAACGAGATCGGGCAGCGGGTGGGGGCGGAAATCTGCCAGCCCTGCTGGCAGGAGTGGCTACAGAAGCAGAGCCAGATCATCAACCACTACGGTCTCGATCTGACCAACCCCGACGCGCAGAACTTCCTCTTCGACAACATGAAGGGCTATCTCTTCAGCGAAGGCCAATCGCTGCCGACGGCGCAGATCGACACGTCGAAGGAAGGCACGGTCAAGTGGTAAGGATGAAGACGGAGGGATGAAGAAGAATTGATTCATTGATCCATTTATTCATTGAATCAATGAACCGATGAACCAATGGATCAATCCCCTCAATTCCCTTGCGTCTTTTTCGGCGCGATGGTAAATATGCGTGCGCTTAAACAACTAATTCCCCTGATCGCCTGAGAAAGAAAGCTGCCCCGCCGTCGCGCCGTTTTGCGCCGATGCCTGCGGGCGTCTGTTCAGGCTTGTCCCGCGCGGGGCGTTCCTTAGTCAGGTCACTCAGCAGGACTCGATACTTTTCACAGGAGCAAACACGAACATGAAGAAACTTGCAACTCTCATTACACTCGCCGCGCTGACCGCCGGGTGCTCGTCTACCACTAACACCAACTCCGCTACCACCACCAACTCGACCGCCAACGGGAACAAGGCCACCGTCGTCAACAACAACGCCAACAACGCGAATACGGCCGGCGGCACGGGCGCGGCCAACGCCAACAACACGAACGCGGCCGGGCACGGCAACGCCAACCATTAAACTTTCGCGCTGCTGCGCCTGTCTCATCTGACTTGCGCGTTTGACCGAGGGCGGCGCGCAGGGCGTCGGGCGGTCAGGTCACCGGCAGGACTCGATACTTTTCACAGGAGCGAACAACGAACATGAAGAAACTTGCGACTCTCATTACACTCGCCGCGCTAGCCGCCGGGTGCTCGTCCACGGGCAACACCAACTCGGTTGCCAACGGCAACAATACCAATGCCGTCGTCAACAACAACGCCAACAACGCCAATAACGCCAACGCGGCCAACGCGAATACGGCCAACGCCAACCGCCGCACCTACAACGCGAACATCAGCGAAGCCGATTATGAAAGAGAGAAGGCTCGCTACTCCGGCGAGGCCAAAGAGGCCGGCGACACCATCGGTTCGGGTCTGAAAGACGGCTGGCTCTGGACGAAGACCAAAGGCTCGCTCGCGGCCGTCGATGACCTGCGCGACTCGACCATCAACGTTGACGTGGAGAACGGCGTCATCACGCTCAGGGGCACGGTGGCAAACGCCGCGCAGAAGGCTGCCGCGATGAAGGCCGCCAACGGCATCGAAGGCAAGACGAGCGTCAAGGACATGCTGAAAGTCGCCGCCGACGGCGCGGGCGCGGCCAATAGCAACAACACCAAGGCGGGCAGCAACGCCAACCGTTAAACTTTCGTGGCGCGTCCGTCTCGGCTAATAGATGCGTCTGAACGAAGGCGGGGCGTGCGAGCCATAGTCGCATGCCCCGCCTTTTGTTCCGGGCGGGCGCGTTCCCCGTCTTCCTGAAAAGTTGCTCGCGTGTGCGCGCGTCCCGGCAGGGCGAAACTTTCGGTCGCGCGCTTCCGTAACAGGACGAGCCTCCGGCAGTCAAACAGGTAAGGCCCGCGCCACGGCCTCTCGCCGGCGGCGACAGACACGCCGGTTGCGACCCCCTTCTTTTTCGTCTTTAAAATTTTCGCGCGCCGCGTCGCGCGTCCGCCGGTCTTGAGAGCCGGACGCTCGCGCGACGCGCCCGTTGACTTTCACATCGAAGGCAGAAACGATCATGCGAACTCAACCTGCACGGCGGCCACGCGCCGCTTCCGTCCTTTCTCTCGCGCTAGCCGTCTCGCTGTTTGTCGGGCTGGTCGCCTCGGGCGCGTCGCCGCTCGGGGTCG
Source organism: Pyrinomonadaceae bacterium (assembly GCA_036566625.1). GTDB lineage: Bacteria > Acidobacteriota > Blastocatellia > Pyrinomonadales > Pyrinomonadaceae > JAIVJZ01. The sequence continues at coordinate 95 of DATCWB010000315.1, read as the reverse complement.
CACGCGCGCAACGCAGCGCGATTGACACCTACGCCATCACGGGCGCGCGCATCGTCCCGGTCTCCGGCGCGGAGATCGCGCGCGGCACGGTCGTC
>DATCWB010000314.1:0-16020 GCA_036566625.1 Pyrinomonadaceae bacterium | reverse complement strand
AGCAATATCGGGCCGGGTACAACGTCGTCCTACTGCTCGACGAGGCACAGAAGCTCAAGCCTGAAATGCTGGAGTTAATGCGGGATTTCCTGAACTTCGAGATAAATGATGCCAAGCTTATTCAGGTCGTCCTCTCCGGGCAGCTTGAACTCCGCGATCGGCTTCTCTCCCCTCCGATGCGAGCCATCTATTCGCGCTTGGTCGCGCCCTGCCTGCTCGCGCCGCTCACCCAGGATGAGCTCGGAGCCATGATTAACTTTCGCTGCCAGCTTCAGAAGATGCCCAACCCGTTCACCCGCGAAGCCGTGGCCGCGATCTTTCTCCACACCGCAGGCATTCCCCGACGCGCGCTCGTCCTCTGCTCGTTCGCGCTCGAATGGGCACGCCTCGCCAGGCACGAGCAGGTCGAGGCCGCGCACGTGCTGGGGGTGGTGGCCGATCTGACTATTCAGCAGCGAACCGAGATGGAGGGGGTGGAGGCGTGAGCAAACCGCTCGTTGGGGGCTTAGCGGCTCTCATCCGTGAGGACGCAGAACGTAAAAAACAGGAGGCGCAAAGCCCACCCAGCGCGAGTAGCCTACCCACACAGAGCAACCCCACAGAGAGTAGCCCACCCGGTATAAGCAGCCCCAGCACGGGTAGCCTACCCAATGAAGGGCTACCCACAGAGAGTAGCCCACCCAAACCGGACCCCGTAGGTCACCCAAAGGGTAGCCCACCTTCTGAGAGTAGCCCACCCACACAGAGCAGCCCAACACCCCAAGCAGCGGATATGTGGGCTGCTATCGCTTTGAAGAGGGGATACAGCAAGCTCTATCACTCGATCGTTGATGATGTGTTCCAACAACTCACTGCCGACGAGCAGGCGGTCTACACGCATCTCTACCGGCTGTCATGGGGATTCAATAATCCGGGCGTAATTGTGAGCCTTCCGAAGCTGGCGGAGCGCGCCGGCATGTCCAGAAACAGCGCGGCCAGGGCAATTGCCCGACTGGTAGGTCGTGGACTGGTGACCAAAGGTGAGCCGTTTTTCGGTAAAAATCAGGAGCAGGGCAGAGAATATAGGTTACCCATCCCAAGTAGCCTCACCAGCGGGGGTAGCCTACCCGCAGAGGGTAGCCCACCCAGCGTGGGACGCAATAAAGAAAGATTAAAAGAAACTGTTAAAAAAGGCGGGAGCGCTTCGCTCCCCGAAGAAGAAAAGGCAAACTGCCCGGATTGCCAAGGACAGGGTTACTACTATCCAGGCGGGTTCAATGAAGGGGTGAAGATCTGCCGGCATGAGAACCTGCGCCGGGCAGGGAAATAACGGAAAAGGAAAGACGCGGAAGAGGGGATTAATGGCTACCACAGAGGATTCCGAAAACCCGCCGGATCATTTAACCGAGCGCATCAATCCCAACGGCTGGCGGGTGATCAGTAATCCGACTCGACGACCGGACCCCGAAGCCGACGAGTTGAAGTCGCTGATACAAACGATACAAATAGGGCGGCAGCCACCCGGAAAGCGGAAAGTAGAGGAGAGCCGGAAATCGACTTCCAGACGGCCACCGAGGCGGAGTTGAGCGGTGTGGTTGACGAACAGGTGCTGGCGTTCTGCGCGGGCCAGGGACGCGTTCTCGTCTCACACGACTGGTAGACGATGCCCTACCACTTCGCCGATTTCATCGCCGGTCGAACGAGCCCCGGCGTCCTGATCATCCCGCAGAGTCTGGAAGTCCGCGAGGTCATCGAAGAGTTGATTCTTCTCTGGTCGGCGTCGGAGGCGGAGGAATACGTTAACAATATTCGGCGCCTCACCCTCTGAAATTTTCAAGGAGCGCCAACGGACGTGCGCACCCCCTGGGAAATCCTGGCGCACATCGGCGACCTGCTCGAAGGGTCGCTCTATTTGCTCAGGGGCAAAATGGTTTATCTCGCGTCCTCTCCCTTGCCGTGGGGTGAGGAGGTGTCGCGATTCTTCTCCGCAGCGGAGCGGTTGGACGTGTCTCTGCGGTCGAGCGCGCGGCGGGCCTGCCCGGCTGAGAAACTCATTCAAGGCCCCATCGGGAGCTTGTAATCCGGTTCTCTGACAACAAAAATTGAACCGGCAAGCAGTTTGATTATTTGCGGTTTTTTTTCAGATTTTCACCAATTACGCCGTTAAATACATAATCAACGGTAGTGTTGCAAAAAATATTTTAGCCCCTATATGCAGCGTATAAGGTGATTGATCTATCACAATATATTGAGCTGTACGGAAATTTTTGCAACACTACCTCTAATAGTGTCTCTCATAACTTTACTTCTGGTAACAGGGTGATAGCCGTCCAACGCCGGAGCTGAGGGGCGGCGCATACAACGTTGAAATAACGCAAGTTCTCGATGACAAGCCCGCTAATTCGCCGTCCACTCCAGCGACTTGTTAGCCGCGTCGTCATCCGAAGGGAAGCCGTTTGCCTTCATGCAACGTCGGTGAGACGCATAGCCCCTGTGTTTTCTATCTTTGGTTTCTTCTTTCGATTGTCATAAGTCCAACCAAGTTTCGTATCTGGAAAATCATGCAGTAGAAGACCGTTGATATGTCTCCTTGAATAACGAACAGACCCGTCCGGTCGTGCGATACAAGCCGTTGAAAATGAGTACCGTGTCGCTGAGTTGGAACTCGAAATCCACATCTGATTGTCCGCCGCGCGCGTGCGAATTTGAGCTAGTGTCAATTCCTGAAAAAGCGGTCTGGGTTGTCCCGAAACGTTGTGGCAGGAATGAAATATTAGCCGCACGCCTTTATCTCGGTACGCCTCAAATAAGTTGGGAAAGCAAGCCTCATAACAAATCAGGAATCCGCACTTCATACCGTTGATAGTAACGAATAGAAAACCGTCTCCGGGTGTGTACCAAGCGGACTCACTCGGCGTAAGCTGCTGCTTATCGTATGTGCCAACAATACGCCCCTTGTCGGAAATAATGTGAGTACAGTTCGCGGGTTTTTCTCTGTCGGCAACTTTTCGGCACGAACCAAGCACGACCCACAGCCCCAACTTCCCAGCCAGACTGGTGATCTCTCGTGTATGCTTCTCAAGTTCTTGCCAACTGTCTGTGCTCGAGGGAGTGAAATCCGAACGCCCGTAACCCGACAGAGCAGTTTCCGGGAAATGGATCGCGTGAGCCTCCTTGCTGGCTGCTTCCTTCATAAACCGGCGGATAAACTTTGCATTGCCGGCAATGTCACAAGAGACAGGAAATTGGCAGATTGCAATTCTGAGTTTCATATCAATCAAGAAGCAGCTAACAACGGCACGCGCCCGACCGCGAATAGCGTTGCTCTCATCCGCGAGACGCCCGCAATTCACAGGTTCGTGGCGGCGAGTGATGCCGGGCGTTAGACCGCGCCGCTACAAACCTGCCTTCTTCAAGACCTCTTCTATGAATGTAGTCTTTCCATCCGTGTACGCCTCTCTATCCCTTTTGTACTTTTCCGCCAAATCTCTTTTGAGACTCTCATACTCTTCAGCTACTTCCCGGTTCTGCCGTAGGTAATTACGGAACAATAGATGACTCCTCCAGAGATCGCTGCTCAATCTGACCATGTGCAAATGGTGCGTTCTCGGCTCACCCTTGACGAAGTAATACCGCCCCGCGATGCCACTCTCACCACGGTATTCATAGCCGATGTCCTCAAGCGGTTTGACACACCGCTCGGCATCCGCAGCCTCACACACGGCGGCCGCAATATCAATGATGGGTTTCGCAGAGAGCCCGCAAACTGCCGTACTGCCGATATGCTCGATTGCGATTACATGTTCACCTATAGCCTCGCGCAAGCGCGCCTCTTCTTCGGCAAACAGTTGATGCCACAGTTCTCTGTGGGGTGTTAAATTTACTGTGCCTTTTTGTAATCCAAGCATATATGTTCAAGTTAGCGGGCTAACGCCTGAATTAACCGCGCGGGAAGAATCTGACCAAGCATTCAACCTTGCGGATGAAAAACAAGCTGATTCCGCTCCGGTTCAATGTGTTGTTAGACGCGGCCTAATTCATATTCAATTCCCATACAGGCAGATTGCGACGAGACTCGTCAGTAACCTTCATGCCTAACTGCTCGGCTAGACGAATTGATGCTCGGTTATCAGCAGGTATAGTAGCAATAATTCGCCGCACTTTAGGCTGAGAACAAACCCACTTGATGACAGCTTCAGATGCTTCCATTGCGATCCCCTGTCGCTGATATTCAGGACTGACGCCCCAACCAATTTCAGCCGTCCCACTCTCATCCGGCAGCCCTTTCAGATTAATTGAGCCTATAACAGTCCGGTTTGAGCGCAGCACTATCAGACGAATGCGCCAAAGAAGTTCGGCAGAATTCCTTTGAATAGCCTTCAGGTGGAAAGAGAGACCTGCCCGTGCGTCTTCGTCATTAGGCCAACCATCAGGAACAATGAAATTCAATAAATCTCCTGCGCGCCCATATTCATTAGCAATGAGCAACTCAATAAACCCGGTCGGAGCAGGAATAAGGTCTAGTCGGTCAGTACGAATGATACTCATTTGAACCAGAGAAAGATTTCACCGATAGCGTCTAACGCCCGGCATCACTCGCGCCCATACACAACTATCATGAGAGGCATCGTGCCGGGGCGTCGGGTGCATGCCGTTGTTAGGCGCGGCCCCGCTCGTAATCAAATGAACTATAACCCCAAGGGTTGTGTTGCAAGAATCGCGTCTAAGCTATAATCCGCCCTCCAGCTATACCATCATACTCCGGGAATCATCTCTTGAATCAGCATAAGTTACCGTTTAAGTGGCTTCACTACGAGCCCACGATTATCCTTCTATGTGTTCGCTGGTATTGCCGCTACCAACTCTCTTACCGTGATCTGGAAGAAATGATGCGTGAGCGCGGACTCTCAGTCTTTAAGAAGGTGATGAGGGCTGATCACCAGCGGCTGCCGTTCACAATTGGGACGGACAAGCACGCCTCCTACCCTGAAGCGTTCGCTGCCTCGGTGAAAGAGAAAGTGCTGCCCTTTGAATGCAAGCTGCGGCGCGTTAAGTACCTCAACAATGTCATCGAACAGGACCACCGAGCGATTCGCAGGCGGTGGCGGGCGATGCAGTCCTTCCGCTCCTTCCACACGACCGAGCGGACACTTGAAAGCGTAGAAGCACTCCACATGATTGGTAAAGGGTAGGTCAAGAGATTAGACGGTAGAGATGCACTAGGGCAGGTGAAGTTCGTCGAGAGCCTGTTCGGCATCGCCGCCTGATAGTCAGGTGCCTCACGGCTTCACTTGCTTCGAATCAATCTTTGCAACAGAACCCACGACTCGAAGAAAGACGGCTCCCCGTCAAATCTCTTTCCAATCTGCTAACTCGTCTGACTCCGCCTCTGTTCGGTGCGTGGATGTGGGACGAGATGGAATTTGGCGAAGTCTTTTCTATTTGAACGGCCCAACTTTAATTTTCCTGATGTTATCGTTCACGTTCACATCGATCAGCAGGTAATTTGGATCTATACCTGCATTGGCCGGTTCGCCAGGCACCGTGACAGTAATAGTCTGCCTGCCCGATAAAATTCGATGTTTTTCCAAGTGGAGCGGCTTTCCAATTTTCTCGTCTGCGCCGGCGGGGGCGAAAACGCCGACCTCGATCCAGTCATTCATAGGAACGACAGTTTCATTGCCTTCCGGATCCACGGCGACTTTACCCGCCTCGACCTCGAGCGTCACCAGCCAGGTACCGTCTTCGGTCTTCTCTGCAGTTGCCACCTTGGTGTCGAGCTCCCAAAAGGTGTTGGCCTCAAACAGATCGTGCAGCAGATATTGGAACTCCGGGGGGGTGATCGCCTGAAGCTCTCGGTAGAGGTCCGGCGAGGTCGTCAGGGGAAATGTTCCAGGCCCGTGCTTCTCGAGCAGGTTGCGTAGTGCCTGGTTCACCTGCTTTGCGCCGATATACTCGCGCATCGCGTGCATCGCGAACGGACCTTTGCGATATCCCTGAAACCATTCGGCCGCCTGGAGCAGAGGCACCGAAGCCCGAGAGCGTGGGCTCTCGTAAGCAACCCGCATCACATCAAGAAGCCGCCTCAGATGCTTGAGGCCGTAGGTTTGCTCGACGACCTGCATCGCGGAATACCAGGCGAGGGTCTCACTCATCAGAGGACTGCCTTCGACCCGTGCGAGCGCGAGTTGCTGAGCCCACCATTGGTGAGCCATTTCGTGGGCCGCGACGGCAAAGACGAAATCTAAATCTCGCGGCCCGCGGCCGGGATTCATGAGTGAGAAGGGCTCGCCGTAGTCGATCGTGGCCGCGTCGGCATGCGCCCCCAGCCCGCCAACGGGGTTTTCGATAAACCGAAGGGTTCGGTGTGGGTAAGGCCCGTATTCCCGCGTGTAGTAATCAAGCGACGCGCGTGCGCTTGCGGCAATGCGGTCTAGCCCTGCCTCATGCCCCCGATGATGAAAGATCCGGATCGCCACATCATTCCAGAGCACTTCTTTGACCGCATAATCGGCTGAAAAAATGGCATAGCCGTTGGTGATCGGAGCCTCAGTCGAATAGTGAAAGTAGCCGCGGCCGCGTTCCGTCCACGCCCTGCGCAGCGCGCCGGGCGCGATGGCCGTTTGGCCTGCTTTCGTGCCTACGACGGCCTCAAAGTTGATCCGCTCGCTCCGTGTCTTGTCCGCAAGAACCCGAGCATCAGCGAGCGTGGGGATCGGAGAGCGTTCGACAAGCCCCTGGCCCCGCCGCGCGGCCGGATCGGTGAGTTCACGCTCGAGTTGGTAGCCGAGAGCGGGCATCCAAGCCTCGTTGGCAATATACGATCCGTTTTGCACAACAAGGGCGTCGGCCCGGCGGTTGCCGAAGCCATGCGGTTCAGAGTGCAGTTCGAAATCCATGCGTAGCGCTTCGCCCGGCTGAAGCGGCTGTTCGAGGGCGTAGATACTGTGCCCGAGCTTGTCATCAATGACCGTGGGTGCCGACATGCGGTCGAATGAGACCGACTTCATCTCGCCTTCGGACGGGATGGATAAATGGACCGATTCGATTGCCGTTGCCGAACTGTTGACCAGCTGATATGAGCCGCGAACATCCGCGGAGCGCGTGTCGGGATAGAGCTCGACGTGCAGATTGACGCCCGTGAGACTCGGTTGTGGCAGGCCGTGATATTGTTCGTAGCGGCGTTCGTATTCAGCGCGCCGTACGATCTCGTCGGAGCCGGTCCGGTATTCGTTGAGCACGTGCGTGTTGTAGATAATGAAACCGCCGGTCGCGATGATGAGCACTGCTGCCAGTCCTGCAGTCGCAGCCGTTTGTCCGGTAAGTCGCCGCCGTGCGGTTCGGAGACGTTCGCGGATGCCGGACTCTCTGCCTCTTACCCAAGCCAGCCGCGCAACCACCGTCAGCAGCAGTGCCCAACTGACCCAGTAAAGTTTGAACCACACCCAGGGGGCGAGGTACGGACCAAAACCACGCATGTCCGTGTATACCCAGCCGGGATCCGATCCATATACCAGCAGCCTTTGCTCTATCCCCAGGAGGGGAGCGAATGCAATATACCCATAAACGATCAGCGCGCAGAGGTGGCCGAGATGCTTCTGATTGACGACGACATGAATGACGAGAGCCAGCAGAGCGAAGAGGATGTAATCGATCAGCTGCAGCCCGAACATTACTTTCAGGTACAGCCCGATCTCGAATTTGTCGTAACCCATACTTGCCTGGGTTAGCACCCCGGCGGTCGTGAGGAGAGCTTGCCAGACAAAGAGTAGAAGAGTGAGGCCCAGAAACTTGCCGAGAAAGACCACCCACTCCGGCACCGGAGCCGAGCCGCTGATATCGCCCAGACCTGCTTCTCGTTCGCGCCAAACCATCTCACCCGCGTGAAAGATAATGAGGAGCGGGATCACCATCCATGCTCTGGTTTCCGGATTAGCGAGAGGTGCCGTGAGATAGGTGAGGAGATAACCGGTCCTGGGCAGCAGCGGAACGCCCATGAAAATCAGCTGCAGGGGCAGGATCACCACGACCAGCAGCGCCGTAACAAGGAGAACGACGAGCCCGCCCCCGCTCTTTGCGACGGCCCGAAATGAATCCCGGGCGATGGCGAGTGTCTGACACACGCGTGCGGCGGCTCCGAACTTCTGTGTGAGGTGAGGCACCACGATGGGAGGGCTCTGGGCGTGGGCTGTGTCCCTCGATAGATCCGGGTCTTTCCTTAAAAAGCGTTTGCCCCAGGTTCGTGCCGTAGGTTGAGCGAAACGAAACCGGACGTAGGTCAGTGCCAGCATCCCCAGCCCGATGCTGAGCCATACCAGACGGTTTAAAAGCAGCGGGCCTTCGAGGGCGATCATCCGGGTGTTTTGCTCGATCGGGGTCCACACTTCTGTTAACTCGCCGACACCGATCACGAAAATCGGATCTACCAACTTGCCCATGTCCGGGTTCATCATGAAAACGACTGGCCCCGCTATGTACGCTGCAACGAAAAGGAGCAGGCTGCCGAGGTAACTTGTTATGGATCGCCGGGTCAGGGCCGCAAACGCGAATTGAAGTGCGGTAGCGACGAAAGCATTTGGCAACGCGATGTACGCATACGCGGTCAAGAACACGCCCGGCCGAAACGGGCCCAATATCTCGGGCTCAACGTCCGGCGAATACATGGCGATCAGGCTGCCGACTGGAATAGCCAGCAAGATAAAAGTGTTGAGTGCGAAGGCAGCTAAAAACCTACCGCCGAGGTGAGAGGCTTTACTAATCGGGGCTGTGTAGGTGAGGGGATACATGCGCGTTTGCACATCCCTTGCCGCCGCATCGCCCGCGATCGCACCAGCCATGAGCAGCCAGATCAGACTGCCAAACACGGCGATGTTCGCAACTATTAAGGGCGCGTTGAGAAAAAAATCACCGCTGCGGGCGTCGTAGATGTAGTTTTCTGTGACGAAAAGATAGGCAACTATCATCAGGACCGCGAAATAAAGCCACACGGCGACACGCCGAACCTGGTAAGCGAGCTCGAAGCGAAATATCTCCCAAAACTTCATCACCGTGCCTCCGGGCGAGCCTGTCCGGACAATTTGCCGAGGTGCCCGGTCATCGTGCTGAAGTAAACGTCTTCGAGATCAGGCTCGACGGGCTCGAAATCTGAGCCCGGACGTTCATCCCCGTACACATGCACAACAGTCTTGCCCGCAAGCAGCTTGGTCGAGATCACCGGCTGGTCTCGTTCGACCTGAGCTAACGCACTTTTTTCTATGATCCGACGCCAGATGCGTCCTCTGACCTCGGAGATGACCGATAGCGGCTCGGCTTCGAGAAGGATCTGGCCTTTATTGATGATCGCCATTCTTGTGCAAAGCTCCGACACGTCCTCCACGATATGAGTGGAAAGAATGACCACACTGTTCTCACCAACCTCGCTTAGCAAGTTGAGGAAGCGGACGCGCTCGGCCGGGTCGAGACCGGCGGTGGGTTCGTCCACGATCATTAACTTTGGATTTCCAAGGAGAGCAACAGAAACCCCAAAACGCTGTCGCATGCCGCCCGAGTAGCCACCCAGCTTCTGCTTACGCACATCCCACAAGTTCGTCTGCCGCAGCAGAGCCTCGACAATATCCTTTCGCTCGCCGCGCCGCGTGATGCCCTTCAGGACCGCGAAGTGATCGAGCAGCTTCTCGGCACTCGCTTTCGGATAGACACCGAACTCCTGAGGCAAGTAACCGAGGGTTTTGCGGACTTCGTCCCTCTGCTTGAGAACATCGATATCCCCGAGGCGGATGCTGCCTTCATCGGGGTCCTGCAGCGTAGCTAATGTTCGCATGAGCGTAGATTTGCCCGCCCCGTTGGGCCCGAGCAGGCCGTACATGCCGTTCGGGATCGTGAGCGTTACATCCCTAAGTGCCTGAACACCATTTGGATACTTTTTAGATATATTGGTGATTCTTAATTCCATCGCTTCACTTTTTCTGACACTAGCGGCCTCTCGCGCATTGGAGTCGCAAATGTATGACGATCAAATCAGCAGATAATTAACGTTACCAAGCCGGGTGTACTAAATATTCTTTCGAACCGTGGGATTTCGGCAGATCTTGGCCCGAACCAACAAGCGCTCGATGAAAACCAGTGGCTTTTGTCGGGCTGTGAAGCATCGGCAGCCGCCTACCGTGCCGCTCCACCTTCATTTCTTCAAGTGGGTAAAACCTATATCTGTGCAAATGGAAACCAAGGAGGGGCTGCTGCTTTTGTGGTTACAGAGGTTCAAAACATTGGCTGGGTTAACGGCCACAACTATCAGACCGCTCGCCGGTGACGCCCTTTTCAGCAGCAGCAGGCTTGCCGAACTCCTACGGGACGCTCTCCATCCAGCGGCGGTTCAAGAACACGACGGGCGCACCCGTGACCAGACTGCGCTTCCGAGTAGTCGACATCACGACGCTGAACAGCCCGGCGGCGACGAGCCCACAGGCCGACATGCGGGTCATAACTTCGACGGTCGAGGTGCGGAACTCGGCGGGCGATTTAGTCACGCCGCAGATCATGGGGCTGATGCGAAGAACGTTTCTGCGTTTCGGTCAAGCAGGCTATCACCTGTGCCACCGGATACGTTAAAAATATCGATACAACGGCCGGCTGCTTTTCAATTGTGTGACAAAAGCTAGGCCTTTTGTTTCTTTCGCTGAGTCTTAAATACTCCTGAAACAGCCTTTAACCCTCGGGGCACAACTCACGTTGCGGAGATCTACATGAGTGACCAGCCATCAGAAATGCAGAAGCCAACCGATGGTATTCCAGGTTCGCAGCCTGAACTCTTCCCCACATTCGGCGACAACTTTTTGGCTAACCATGCGGGCCGGATAATGTCGGAACCTAAAATTGCCATCGTCGAACTGGTGGCGAATTGTTGGGATGCTGGAGCTGACACGGTGGAGATTGAATGGCCACTCAAGCGTGAGACAGTCCTCAGCATCAGGGATAACGGCACGGGCATGACTCGCCTTGAATTCATCGAGAGATAGAACGAACTCAACTACAATCGGCAGCTCTATCAGGGGCCGGAGGTGCAATTCCCGCCCTCTTCACGGCGAAGTAGCCGGAAGAGAGTAGCATTCGGAAAGAATGGGATCTGGCGGCACGCCATGTTCTGCTTTTCGAATCAGTACAACGTCGAGACTGTGAAGGATGGGTGGTTGACCCGCGTTCGTGTTCAACTTAGCACTGGTCCGGCCGCAGCCCCGTATGTCCTGGAAGTCAGTGAAGCTGTGCCCGCGGAGGGGCACGGCACTTATATTTGGACGAAAGCTACCCGCGGGGCCTTCGAGATGGATGCAGGATTTGTCAGGGACATGATAGGCGCGCAGTTTGTAGCGGATCCAGAGTTTAACATCTCGGTAAACCATGAACCTGTCACCCTCACAAATTTGGAGCGAGTGTCTGAGACCACCGTCTTGGAAATCAAGGAAATAGGGAAAGTTAAAGTCTCGCGCTTTGACAGTGAAATGACGGGGAAGACGAGCAAGCAACATGGTCTGGCATGGTGGGTCAACTACCGTCTTGTCGGTATGCCGACGTGGGATGGCTTTGGGGAGCCGTTAATCGATGCACGAACGATGTGGGCTAAAAGATACACCTATGTCATTGAAGCCGATATGCTGAAGCCGGATGTTAAGTCCGACTGGACTGGGTTTTATGCCTCAGACCTTTCCAACCGGGTAAGGAAAGCGGTTTACGACCACGTCAAAAAGGATCTGCGAGACTTATCCTTCGACGACCGGCGAGAGCGCAAACGCGCGGCGCTTGCTTCCAATCGGGGCGCGATCAAAGAGTTGCCATCAATCGCGCAAGAGCAGGTCGCTAAGTTTGCAGAAGAGCTGCAGCTGGAGTGTCCTGGAATATCAGACCGCGATCTTCGAGCCGCGCCGCCCGGCGCGAGAGCGTCGAGTAGTGTGGCGTAGGCAAGTCCGCGCCGAGCTACCTGGCAGACTTCACCGCCGGCCGGCATGCCCACGAGAGGTTATTTCACCCGCCTGAGCTTACAGTCGTTCGGCAGGACATTCTCTTTAACCGAGGCGGCGAACGCTTCCGGGTAAGAGGCGTGCTTGTCCGTGCCGACGGTGAGGCGCAGGCGGCGATGATCGCCCTACACCGAGGCCATCACCGAATCCTGTTAAGAAAATCCTACAGAAAAATTTAGGTTGAATTCTATGGTTCCGGGGGTGCCGCGAAACTCGGAACACGCCTATCTTGTGACCACCGTGGGCAAGAGCTGATGCTCATAGGAAGGAGGACTACAACAGAGCATGACGAACCAAATTGGCGATTTCAGTTTTACCGTAAACCCCGAAGCGGTTGCTTCTCTCCACGACGGCGGGGTGGTGATCCTACACACCGGCGCGGGATGCTTGTTCACCGCCAACAGGACGGGCGCGCGCATCTGGCGTGGGGTCGAGCGGCAACTGCCGTTAGAGGCTATCGCGGAGGAGATCAGCGGCGAGTACAAAATCGCCCGCACCACCGCACGCGAACACACGGCCCGCTTTCTGGCCGTACTAGAGCGGCACACGCTGATACGGCGGGAGGAGGCTTTATGAAAAGGGCAAAACAGGTCTTGCGCGTGACCAGCGCGCTCTACGAGCTCGTGCGCTACGAAGTGAGTGTCCGGTCGCGCGGCTCCGGGAGAATTCTTGCGCAGTTGAGGCTGCAATCGGTTGCGGCAAAGACGAACGGCCGCGGATCGGAACAGGCCATTTGCGACGCGGTTCTCCTCGCGACGTGTTTCTACTGGAAGCCGGTGCTCTGCCTGCAACGGGCAGTCTGTACAGTCCGCCTGCTCAGAAGGCACGGCATCGCCGCGCGGCTGGTCATCGGCTATCGTCCGTCGCCGTTCTTTTCTCACGCGTGGGTCGAGGTGGACGGCCGGGTCGTGTACGGCTCGCCGGCCTACCAGGAGCGTCTAAGGGTGCTGCACGTTGCTTAGGCGGAGGGGATGTCGATGCTTGCGCAGACACAGGAACTGATAGCGGTGGGTGACCGTGGCCGCCACGACGAGCGGGCCGAAGTGCTCCACTGGGACGGACGGCTCGACAACCGCGACGATTTGCTCCTGCGGTTGGGAGATTCGCTCCGCGGCGACACCGGCGACGCGGCAATCGCGCGCGCCGCCTACGAACGTTGGGGCGCCGACGGTCTGGTTCATCTCGTCGGCGATTGGGGCGTGGTTATTCGCGACAGGGTTAATCGCTCCGTCGTCCTCGCGAGCGACTTCGCGGGCGTGCGCCCGCTCTACTACCACGCACAGTCGGGACGCGTTCGGTGGTCGGGCCGCCTACAGCCTCTCGTGGAAGCGACCGGCATCTCGGAGCTTGACGAGCAGTACGTCGCCGGGTTCCTGACGTTCGGCGGGTGCCCAAACCGCACGCCGTATAAGGGCATCTACTCCGTTCCACCGGGCCACGCGGTGTGCGTGTCGTCTGAGGGGACGAGCGTTCGCCGGTTCTGGGAGTTGCCGGTTGGCGACGAGGTTCGCTACCGCGAACAGCGCCGGTATGAGGAGCAGCTTCGCGCGCTGTTCCGCGAAGCGGTGGCCGTCCGTTTGCAGACCGCGTCGCCCGTTCTCGCCGAACTGAGCGGCGGCCTTGATTCGTCGTCCGTCGTTTGCATGGCAAACCACCTGATGCGGAGCGGAGCGGTCGCCGCTTCGAGTCTCACAGGTCTGAGCTTCGTCTGGCGGAATTCGCTCGACGAGCCTTTCATCCGCGAGGTCGTATCGCACTGCGGGATCGAGGGAGCCCACATCTCGACGCACGACGTCCCCCTCGTCGCCGAGACGCAGGCGGGCAATGCGACGCCCGAAGCATTCCAGCCGCTGCGCACGTCGGTCGCGGCGACGGCGAGCAGGCTCGGCGCACAGACTGTCCTGACGGGACAGAATGGCGACCTCATGATGGGGAACTGGTTTGACGATAGCCTCCAGGTCGCCGCGTCGCTGCGTCACTTCCGTCTCGGCCGCGCGTGTGAAGAAGCGCTCGCGTGGAGCAAGCTTCTCCGGCTTCCCGTCCACCAGGTCCTTTGGCGTGCGTCTCGGGCGGCCCTCCTGCCGGCATTAGCCCCCGCCGCGCTCTACGCGGCCCCCGACGGTTCGTACGCGCCCCGCAGCGTCGAGACATCTCTGGCCGCCGGCTTCAGTGACCGGACAGGTCTTTCCGAACCGCGCGGCTTCTTCTCGGATGCGTGGATGCAGGCCCCCCCTGAGCGCCGGAAGTATTTCCGGGCGTTATCGCTGATGCTGGAACTGCGCCAGCTACAACCGTGCGAGCCGTTACAGCACCTCGACTACACGCACCCGTTCGCCCACCGTCCTCTGGTGGAGTTTCTGATGACCGTGCCGCCTGACGTTCTCTGCCGGCCGGGCGAGCCCCGGAGATTGATGCGCTCGGCCTTCTCCGATCTGTGGCCTGCCAAGTTACGCGGGCGACGATCCAAGGCCCTGTTTAATGCCCCGTGGCAGGAAGCGCTGCGGCCGGTGGCCCGCGCCCTCCTGAAGGGCAGGCGATTACAATTAGCGGAACGGGGATTCGTAGACCTCACCAGCGTCCTCTCGCGCATGGAGCGCCTTACCGCCGGGCTTGAATGCAACGAGACCCAGCTGCGGCAGATCATCCTGCTCGAATTGTGGCTACGCAATCGCGCGGGCGAAGGCTCGTCCGGGCAAGTGCTTCGAGCCGCATGAAAGGGCGACCCGCCAAGACCAGGTTTGAAAACGACGAAAGAAAGGAGGCAGATCCAATGCAGAACGATTATGAGGCGCCTGAGTTGACGCTGGTCGGCGATGCCGACGAAGTTGTCATGGGCACAGGCAGCAGCGGCGATGACTTTCCGATGGAGTCTGCGTGGGATTTTGAATTCCAGCAGGACTAGCTGTTACATCTTAAAAGGGCCGGGCGGGTGAGCACCCGCCCGCGCCCGACTCTGCCTACAAGCTGTTTCGGCGCGGGATGGTGGGGCGTACCTTGAAGCGAGCGCGGTCATGGTGGACACTGCTTTTCCAACTTTTTTGGGGAATTCGTAGTAGACTCTCCGCGGCAATTTCCTGCGACGGGAACCGTACTTGAATTGACGGTGTTGTGAGTCTCATCATAAAAACCGGGCGCGGCAAATCGAAGGGGCGTCGGTTTAGCCGGTCTTACGGTAGCGACCTGTGAGCAGCCAATGAGCGCCGACAATCCCATTCGAATCCTATCGGTAGACGATCACCCGGTGTTGCGCGAAGGGATCGCCGCCGTCCTCGCCTGCGAGCCGAACATGGTTCTCGTGGCGGAGGCCGGTAACGGACGTGAGGCGGTCGAGCAATTCCGGATGCATCGCCCGGACGTCACCCTCATGGATTTGCAGATGCCGGTTATGAACGGGACGGATGCGATTCTAGCCATTCGCAAGGAGTTTGCTGACGCACGCATCGTGGTGTTGACTACGTACGGCGGTGACGCGCAGGCAGTCCGAGCCCTCAATGCCGGCGCTTCCGGATACCTTCTGAAGAGCATGGTGCGGAAGGAGTTGGTCGAGACCATTCGCAGCGTACATGACGGCAAGAAAGTAATCCCGCCCGAGATCGCCGTCGAGATGGCCGAGCACCACAGCGACGACGTGTTGACCGTGCGCGAGATCGAGGTGCTGCGGGAGGTGGCCGCCGGCAACGCCAACAAAGTGGTCGCCCAACACCTCGCCGTCTCGGAAGAGACGGTCAAAGCTCACATGAAGAATATCCTCTCGAAGCTCGGCGCCAACGACCGCACCCACGCCGTGACCATCGCCCTCAAGCGCGGCATCATCGACATCTAATCAGCCCCGCCGTCTCTTCCGGAGAACCGGTGAAGCCAGCGCCTCTTCGATTTGTCGCGGGCGGCCTGATAGGCCGTGGCCCCGGGGATGATTAGTTCGACCTCGGTTCCCGTCTCGGGGCGGCTCCACACCTTCAGTTGTGCGCCGATCTTCTGCGCGCGCTCCCTCATCCCCTGCATTCCCCAGTGGCCGGGGCGGCCGCCCTCT
>DATCWB010000313.1:0-10423 GCA_036566625.1 Pyrinomonadaceae bacterium | reverse complement strand
CGGGTTCTCGGGTAAGCCGACCGAGACCGGCTGGGGCCCCGAGCGGATGGCCCGTGCCTGGGCGGAGCTGATGGAGCGCCTCGGCTACAGCCGCTACGTCGCCCAGGGTGGTGACTGGGGTGCGTTTGTCGTCGACTACATGGGCTTGCAGGCGCCCGAGGGGCTGCTCGCCATCCACACCAATTATCCCGGCACAGTCCCGGCCGACGTCGACAAGGCGCTCGTGGCCGGCGAACCGCCGCCGGCCGGCCTGTCGGCGGAGGAACGGCGCGAATATGAGAAGCTGGACAGGACGTTGAAGCAGAGAGTCGCCTACGCCAGGTATATGGCGTCGCGCCCGCAGAACTTGTACGGCATCGTGGATTCGCCGGTCGGCCTGGCGGCCTGGCTTCTCGACCACGACGATGTCGGCGGCCAGCCGGCGGCGGCGGTGGCCGCGGCTCTGGACCGGACTACGAGCGCCACGGGCGAACTGACGCGTGACGAGATACTCGACAACATCACGCTCTACTGGCTGACGAACACGGGGGTCTCCGCGTCCCGCCTCTACTGGGAATATAAGGGCGGCTTCTTCAACACCAAGGGCGTCACCATCCCGGTGGCCGTGAGCGTCTTTCCCGGCGAGCAGTACGAGGCTCCGCGGAGTTGGGCGGAGCGGGCGTACCCGAAACTCATCTACTACAACAAACTCGACCGGGGCGGCCACTTCGCCGCGTGGGAGCAGCCGCAGCTTTTCGCCGCGGAACTCCGTGCGGCCTTCAAGTCGCTGCGGCAATCCAGCGCGACGGCGTCGAATCGTTAACTCGCCGTCCGGGCGGCGGGCTCAGTGCTGACGTTCATCTTGTTCATCAATAGCGTCATACCTTAACGGGAGGTTCACAGATGAAGATTTTTGTTGCGGGCGGGACGGGGGCGATCGGTCGTCCACTGATCACGGAATTGCTCGCCAGAGGACATGCTCTCGTTGTCCTGACCCGCTCTCCCGAAAAAGCCGTGGCTTTAGCGGAACAAGGGGTCGAACCTGCGATCGCCGATGTATTTGATCCGGAGGCAGTCAAAGCAGTCGTCGCTCGCGCGCGGCCGGAAGTGGTGATCGAACAACTCACCGCCCTGCCCAGTACCTACACACGCGAGTCACTGGGTGCCACAGGCGCCCTCAACAACCGCCTCCGTTTAGAAGGGGGCGCCAACGTGCTGGCGGCCGCGCGTGCGACGGGCGTTCGGCGTTACCTCAGGCAGTCGATCGCATTCTGGGCGGCTCCCGGCCCCGGGTTGGCGGACGAAGAAACACCTCTGGCATTTGATGCCTCGCCCGCGGTCGCGGCGGATGCCCGCGTCGTAACAGAGCTTGAGCAACGCTTACTGGGTAATCCCGACATAGAAGGGATCGCCCTGCGTTACGGCTTCTTCTACGGACCCGGCACCTGGTTCCACCCCGACGGCGATGTCGGACGACAGGTGCGACAGAGACAGTTCCCCGTCATCGGGCAGGGCGAAGGTGTCGCGTCGTGGTTACACATTGAGGATGCGGCGGTCGCCACCGCTGCGGCGGCAGAGCGCGGCAATCCCGGTATTTACCTGATCGCGAATGATCAACCCCTGGCGGCGCGCGAATGGCTCCCCGCGTTTGCGCGTTGGGTGAACGCTCCGCCGCCGCCGCACGTGTCGGTCGAGGAAGCCCTGAAAGCGGCCGGCGCGGACGCGGTCTACTACGGAACTCAGATGCGAGGCGTTTCGAATGCCAAGGCCAAGCACGAACTGAATTTTCAGCCGCGACCGTTGGAGTGGATCGATGACACCCCGGCGGGCCAGGGGGGAGAGAATTCGGTTCCTCCTCGTGTCGGGAAAGCCGCATAAGCGGCCCGACGCCCTATGCGAGATGGTGGTTGACATGCAGGGAAGCCCCTGCACGGCCGGGCGTCGAGAACGGGAGAGCGTATGGACACGTCACATGAGAATCGTGAGCAGGCGTCACGCACGCACCTCCCGCATGTCGTCATCGTGGGCGGAGGTTTCGGCGGCCTGTACGCCGCGCGCGGGCTCGCCCAAGCGCCCGTCACCGTCACGGTCATCGACAAGCACAACCATCACCTCTTCCGACCTATGCTTTACCAGGTCGCGACCGGCCTCCTCTCCTCGGACAAGGTGGCCGCGCCCATCCGCTCGATCCTGCGACGGCAGAAGAACGTGACGGTCCGCATGGCGGAGGTGGTCGGGGTGGACCCGCACGCCCGCCTCGTGCTCACGCGTGAGGGCAAGGTTGAGTATGACTATCTCATTCTCGCGACCGGCATCGCTTACAACTACTTCGGCCACGAGGAATGGAAGGCGTTCGCCCCCGGGCTCGCTTCGGTGGACGATGCCGACCGCATCCGGGGCAAGATTCTCACGGCGTTTGAATCGGCCGAGGAACTCGCGGCGAGCGGGAAGGCTGACGCCTCTCTCCTTCACGAACTCCTGACGTTCGTTCAGGTCGGCGCGGGCACGGCCGGCGTGGAGATGGCCGGCACGATGGCCGAGATGGCGCGGATGGCACTGGCGAAGGACTTCCGACACATCGACCCGGGTTCGGCTCACATCCTCCTGTTCGACGCGGCGCCTCGCATTTTGCCCACGTACTCCGAAGGTCTCGCCGAGAAGGCGCGCCGCCACCTTGAGCGGCTTGGGGTGGAAGTGCGCACGAATGCGAAAGTCGAGCGAGTTGACGAGCACGGCGTGGTCGTTAACGGCGAGCGCATCGCGAGCCGCACGGTGCTGTGGACGGCGGGCGTCATCGCCTCGCCGGCGGGCAGGTGGCTCGGCGCTGAAGTCGATAAGGCGGGGCGGATCAAAGTGAACCAGGACTTGTCGGTCCCGGGCCACCCGAATGTGTTCGCCATCGGCGACACGGCGGCAGTCACCGCCCACACGCGGAGCCTGTTCGGCATCAGGAGCGAGACTCCGGAGTTGCTTCCGGGCGTTGCGCAGGTCGCGATCCAGGGGGGGAGGTACGTCGCGGGTCTTATCCGGCGCCGGGTCAAAGGCCAGAGCCCCGCCAAGCCGTTCTGGTACTGGGACAAGGGGAACATGGCAATCGTGGGCCGGACGTTTGCCGTGGCGGAACTCAAGCATGTGCGCTTCTCGGGATTTACCGCATGGCTTCTGTGGGCGGGAGTCCACATCTATTTTCTGATCGGGTTCGCGAACCGGCTGTTGGTGATGGCGCAGTGGGCCATATCGTTCCTCACCAGGCAGCGCGGGGTTCGGATCCTTCCACTCGCCAGGGTGGAAATGGCCGGGGCCGATTCGGGTCCTCAGACAGTCGTGTCCTCGGACAGCGCATTTGAACCGTCGGCGCCGGGTAGTCCGCGCCTGGCCGTGGCGCCGATCACTATGCAAGGGAGAGGCAATGATGCCCGGTCTGACTAGAAGAGGAATTACCGATGAGAGTCGTTAAAGCCGACGCAGTCCAGTTGAATCCCGTTCTTTATAGTCGCGAGGGCACGGTCGAGAAGATCGTGCGGAAGATCCGTGAGCTCGGCCGGCAAGGGGTGCAGTTCGCCACGTTCCCGGAGACTGTGGTGCCGTACTATCCGTACTTTTCATTCGTCCAGCCCCCCTACCAGATTTCTGCTGGACGCGAGCACCTCAAGTTGCTCGACCAGGCGGTGACGGTGCCATCTCCCGCCACCGACGCCATCGGGACGTGCGCCGGCTGACGGGGTGAGCGCCCATGAGCGCGCTGGATTTCGTCAGAAAGAACGCGGTGACGTTCGCCGCTTCAACAGAATAGGAGACGTTATGGCAACCACAGAAGCAGCAGTGGCGCTGATGAAGGTCGCGCATGTTCCCGCCCCGGGCGCGGAGTTACAGATCGTCGAGCACGAGATTCCGAAGCCGGGCGCGGGGGACGTACTCATCAAGGTGCAGGCGTGCGGCGTCTGCCACAGCGACGTGCTCACGAAAGAGGGCACTTGGCCCGGCATCCAGTACCCGCGCGTGCCCGGGCATGAAGTCGTCGGCCGTATCGAGGAGGTGGGCGCGGGCGTCGCCGGTTGGGCGAAGGGGCAGCGCGTCGGTGTCGGCTGGCACGGCGGACATGACGGCACGTGCGACCGATGCCGCCGGGGTGACTTCAATAACTGCCGGAATTTCAAGATCGCGGGCATCAGCTACGACGGCGGGTATCAGCAGTACATGGTGGCACCCGCTTCGGCGCTGGCGACGTTGCCGGAGAGCCTGAGTGACGCCGAGGCCGCGCCGCTGCTCTGCGCCGGGGTCACTACCTTCAACGCGCTGCGGCACAGCGGCGCATCAACCGGCGACCTCGTCGCGGTGCAGGGCGTCGGCGGCCTCGGCCACCTCGGGATTCAGTTCGCGAACAAGTTCGGCTACAGGGTCGCGGCCGTCGGGCGCGGCGGGGAGAACGCGGCGCTCGCCATGAAACTCGGGGCGCACATATACATCGACAGCAGGGCGACAAACGCTGCGGAGGAGCTGCAAAAGCTGGGCGGCGCGCGGGTGATTCTGGCGACCGCCCCGAGCGCGAAGGCGATGTCCGAGTTGATCGACGGACTCGGACCGCACGGCAGGCTCATGGTCGTGGGCGCGGACTTCGACCCCATCGAGGTCACGCCGGTACAGCTCATCACCGGGAGTCGGGCGGTTCAAGGCTCAAGCGGCGGGATGCCGACTGACAGCGAGGAGACGGTGCGCTTCGCAGAACTGTCGGGCGTGCGTCCCATGATCGAAACCTACCCGCTCGAAAGAGCAGGCGAGGCTTACGCGCGCATGATGAGTGGCGACGCGCAGTTCCGCGTCGTCCTGACGATGTGAAGCCGGAACTGCGCGCCGCGCGCCGTCGGCTTCGATAAGCGGGCGGTGACGACAATCAACTCGAACCGGATCGGCGTGGCCTGACGTACACTCGCCGGGGGCGTCTCATTCAACAGCAGGAAGTGAGGTGAAGGGATGGAGACACGTATCAACTACGGCCAGGCCGCGCCGGGCTCGGTGCAGGCGATGTACAAACTACAGAGGTACGTGGAAGAGTCGGGGCTGGAGCACTCGCTCATCGAACTCGTCAAAACGCGCGTCTCGCAGATCAACGGCTGCGCCTACTGCATAGACATGCACACGAAGGACGCGCGCGCCGCGGGCGAGACCGAGCAGCGGCTCTACGGCCTGAACGCATGGCACGAGTCGCCCTACTACTCCGAACGCGAGCGGGCCGCGCTGGCGTGGGCCGAGGCCGTCACGAACATTTCGCAGACCCATGCGTCAGACGAGGAGTACGAGGCCGTACGCGCGCAGTTCGGCGAGGAGGAGTTGGTCAAGCTGACGATGGCCGTCATCGCCATCAACGGGTGGAACCGGCTCGCCATCGCCTTCCGGCCGGAGGTCGGGACATACCAGCCGCGCGTGAAGGCGGACTAGCCGTCCCGCCTTTCAAGCCCGGCAGTTGGATTAAGCCCACGGGCTGGTGAAGGTCTTCTCTAACGTGGACGGCGCGGCGCGCGAGTGCCGGTCGCCGGATAGAAGGGGCGAGTAATGTCAGAAGAGATCAATCAACAGCGCCGCCGCTTTATTGGCGCGGCGGCCATAACCTTCGCCGCCGCGCGCCTCGGAGTGACGGGTTCGGCACAGGCGCATTCCGACGGGATAATCCCGGCGGCTCCGCCCCCAGTCGAGCCGGGGACGAAAGCATCGTTCGGCGCGCTGAAGCAAATAGACGCCGGCGTCCTGAACGTCGGGTACGCCGAAGTCGGCCCGGCAGGCGGCCATCCGGTCATACTCCTGCACGGCTGGCCTTATGACATCCACACCTATTCAGATGTCGCGCCGCTGCTGGCGTCGAAGGGCTACCGTGTGATCGTCCCCTACCTGCGAGGCTATGGCACCACGCGCTTCTTATCCGATGAAACTTTCCGGAACGCTCAGCAATCGGCGATTGCGGTGGACATGATCGCGCTGATGGATGCGCTCGGAGTCAAGAAGGCAATCATCGGCGGGTGCGATTGGGGGGCGCGCACAGCCAACATCATGGCTGCGCTCTGGCCCGAACGCTGCAAGGCTCTCGTCTCCGTGAGCGGCTATCTGATCGGCAACCCGGAAGCCAACATGATGCCGCTGCCGCCGAAGGCCGAACTAGATTGGTGGTACCAGTTCTACTTCACGACGGAACGTGGCCGTGCGGGTTACGAAAAATACCGGCGCGACTTTAACAAGCTCATCTGGCAACTCGCGTCGCCGAAATGGAGCTTCGACGACGGGACGTTCGCGCGCAGCGCGACCTCTTTCGACAACCCGGATCACGTCTCCATAGTTATCCACAATTACCGCTGGCGGCTCGGCCTGGCCGAAGGCGAGCCGAAGTATGACGAGCTTGAAAAGCGGCTGACCACGGCTCCCGTGATCACCGTGCCCACCATCACCCTCGAAGGCGACGCCAACGGCGCGCCGCACCCTGACGCGGCCTCCTACGCCAGGAAATTCTCGGGCAGATACGCACACCGGGTAATCCGGGGCGGCGTCGGGCACAACCTGCCGCAGGAAGTGCCGCGTGAGTTTGCCGGGGCCATCATCGAGGTGGACGGTTTCTGATTCGTTTCTAACTGTAGTGAGCACTGCGGACTGCGTGGGACAGTCCACGGTCGTGCATGTGTTCAAATCTTGAGGGTTTACTGATCGACACTTCCAGGTGGACATCTCCCGGCAACCCCGGCCGTGTGATCGAGTCGTAGGTCGAGATTGAGATCGAGCCGGAGTGGAAGCGAGAGATTTGCGGGTCTAATGTTCCGGCCGTCAATTATTCGCCCCGCGCGCCGGCCTGACACACCTTCAGCCACGCGGGCGCGCACAACGACGATGCGCGGAACGAACTCTCATGCTCGCTATCAACCGCTTGATTTTAACAACCATAATGCCCGCCCGGGTAGTGCTTACTGTCGCAAAACCCTCAGCGCGCCGCCCCAGGCGATAACCTGGTCGAGCATGTTGTTGACCGCCTGCTCCTGTAGCGCGGCCGGCTTGAAGACGCTGAAGTTCTCGAAGTCGGTGTAGAGCGAGATTCCGACCTGTGAGCGCACGTCGGCGACTATCAACTCGCCCATCACCAGCCGCAGGTGCTCCACCGCGCGCGCCCATCGCGCCGCCATAGCCGACGAATCCCGCCGCCTTGTTGTTCCACTCCTTGTAGAGGAAATCGATGGCGTTCTTGAGCGCGCCGAGGTGCTGTGGTTGTAGTCGGGCGTCACGAAGACATAAGCGTCGAACGAATCAATCTTCGCCGCCCACGCCCTGGTGTGCTCCTTCGTGTACTGCCCCTGCGAAGGCGGCACGGGCTCGTCGAGGAGCGGTAGGTTGAAGTCTTTGATGTCTACGAGTTCGAACTCGGCGTCCTCACGCTTCTGCACGAGCTCTTATACCCGGCGGGCTACGGCCTCGCCGTTGCGGCCGGGCCGCGTGCGCCCGATGATGACGGCGATTCTAAGCATTGATTCCTCCCGCGCTGTTGTATTAAGCGCCGCAGTGAATGGCGGCCGCAGTGTGCGCCGCGATTTGATCGATCATGATTTAAGGCGGACTAAGGCGCTTTGTTCCTCAGCGCGCCTTCGCAGTGCCGACTCGGCGATCCAACTCTTGATCGTGCCGGCGATTTCGCGCTCGCTCTGTCGCACCGTCTTTTCACTTTGGCTTATCGACAAGCTATTTAAGCCGTCGGCGCGGCCACGCTTGATGATTCTTACTCCAGTGTTCATGGCGGCGAGTAGACCACGGGCGCGCAGGCAAATCTATTAGACGAAGGTATCACCCTATACCTTCGTCTAATAGATTCACCTTCAAGTTCGTGGTCTACTCGCCCCCGTTGACGGACAGCCTTTTATGAAGGGGAACAGGCCATGCGACTCGATAAAGCACCACACACTGCCAAAGCCCGCATCAGGTGTGTGGTCAGTGCGCTCACGCGACAGCTCTTCGCGCTCCTGGCGGCGGCGTTCTTTCTGACGGCGTCGACCACAGCCGCGCCCTCGCAGCAGACCGCCCAAAAAGGTGCGCCGCCCGTGGCGAGGGCGGCCGCGGGTGAAGGCGACGCCGTCCGCCCCTTCCGAGTCAACGTCCCGCAGGAAACGCTCGACGACCTCCGCCGTCGGCTCGCCGCGACCCGGTGGCCCGACAAGGAGACGGTCGCCGACCGCTCTCAGGGCGCACAGCTCGCAAAATTCCAGGAGCTGGTGCGCTACTGGGGTGCCGGTTACACCTGGCGAAAAGCTGAGGCAAAACTGAACGCACTACCGCAATTCGTGACGAAGATCGACGGGATCGAAGTTCATTTCATCCGCGTTAAGTCACGTCATCCGAACGCGCTACCGCTTCTGATCACGCACGGGTGGCCGGGCTCTGTGTTCGAGCAGATCAAGCTCATCGGCCCGCTCACCGATCCGACTGCCTTTGGCGGCCGGGCGGAGGACGCCTTCGATGTCGTCATCCCGTCCGTGCCGGGCTACGGCTTCTCGTCGCGACCGACCGAGACGGGCTGGGGGCCGGAGCGTATCGGTCGCGCGTGGGATGTCCTGATGAAGCGGCTGGGCTACACGCGCTACGTCTCACAGGGCGGGGATTGGGGGTCGGTCATCGCCGAAGCGATGGGGCGGCAGGCGCCCGCAGGCTTGCTCGGCATCCACGTCAACCTGCCGGCGGCGGTGCCGCCGGAGGTTGAACGGGCACTGGGCGACGGCGGGCCCGCGCCGGCAGGACTCTCCGAGAAGGAACGCGAGGTGTACGACGCGCTGAGCACGTACCGCAAAAAAGGGAATGCGGCCTACAACGTGATGATGACCGCGCGGCCGCAGGGTATCGGGTACGGCCTGACGGACTCGCCCGCCGGACTCGCGGCCTTCATGCTCCTGCACCCCGGTTTCGCGCAGTGGACGTACGGCAGCGACCCCCAACAGTCCCCGACGAAAGACGAGGTGCTGGACAACTTCACACTGTACTGGCTGACGAACAGCGCGATCTCCTCGGCGCGGCTGTACTGGGAGAACGGCGGGCGAAGCGTCACGAGTGCGACCGCGCAGAAGACCTCGGAAATCTCGGTTCCGGTGGCCGTGACGGTCTTTCCCGACGAGGTCTATCGTGCGCCGGAGACGTGGGCACGGCGTGCCTTCCGTAACCTGATCTACTTCCACGAAGCCGACCGGGGCGGCCACTTCGCGGCGTGGGAGTACCCGCAGCTCTTCAGTGAAGAGTTGCGCGCCGCGTTTCGCCCGCTCCGCCAACCGTGACCGGCGTCGCCGGCGGTTCAGGGCTTCTCGTGCTAGCTCCCTTTCCGAACCCTGATTCCTGATCGCAGGATCGCGCACGGGTTCAATTACCGGATGTCAGAAGGAGGAAGCATTATGAAAAGAATCATCTTCTTGCTGGTTGCAGTTGCAACACTGGGCGGCGTTGCCGCGTTCAAGGCGGCCGCATCCCGACACGCCGACAAAGAGGCCGCTCCGGTCTTCGTCAAAGCAATTCCCCCCGGCTACCGCGACTGGAGGTTCATCTCCGTGGCGCGCGAGGAAGGCGAACTCGACGACGTGCGCGCCATTCTGGGCAACGACGCAGCGATCAAGGCATATCGGGAAGGGAAGCTACCGTTCCCGGAGGGCACGACCATTGCCCGACTCGCCTGGAGTTTCGAAGCGTCGGAGGAGAACAACAAAGTCTTCGGCCGTCGCCAATCTTTCGTGGCCGGGCACCCGAAGAACGGCGTTCAGTTCATGGTCAAGGACTCGAAAAAGTACGCCGCGACGGGCGGCTGGGGTTACGCCCAATTCGACGACGGCAAGCCCGCCGACGACTCCGTGATGAACACCTGCTTTGCCTGCCACGCGGCCATCAAGGAGCGTGACTACGTCTTCACCCGTTACGCACCCTGATACCGAGCGGCAGTTCCATATCTTGGAAGGAGAACACACAATGACCGAACCTGGAAAAGCACAGGTAGACATGAAGCTCGAAGTCGTGATGATCGGCGTCTCAGACATCGACCGCGCCAAGGCGTTCTACGAGAATCTCGGCTGGCGCTTCGACGGCGACTTCGCGGCGGGCGACGACTTCCGCATCGTGCAGATGACGCCGCACAACTCACAAGCCTCGATCATCTTCGGAAAGGGAATCAGGTCGGCCGCGCCCGGCCTGGCCGACAGCCTGGTTCTCGCCGTGGACGACATCGACGCCGCCCGCGCCGACCTCGTCTCTCGCGGCGTCGCCGTGAGCGAGGTCTTCCACTACGCCGGCGGCCCCTTCAACAACACCGGGGAGAACCCGCGCGTCGGCGGGCGCGACCCCGAAGGTCGCACCTATTTCTCGTTCGCCTCGTTCGAAGACCCGGACGGGAACGGCTGGCTGCTTCAGGAAGTCAAGACGAGGCTTCCCGGCCGAGAGTGGGAGCGGGAGT
>DATCWB010000312.1:0-8830 GCA_036566625.1 Pyrinomonadaceae bacterium | reverse complement strand
GTGATGCCGCGTTCTTCCGCGATGAGGAACGCATTGACGACGTTGACGCGCGCGCTCATGTCGCGCAAAAGTCCCGCGAGAAAAGCTCGCGTGACGGGCGCGGCCTCCATCTCCGCCAGATCTCCCGCGTACTCGATCCGCACCTCGCGCACCGCTTCGTCCAACAGTTGCGCCTGAAATCTACCCAAACGTTCGGCGAGGACGAGATAGGGCGAGAGCGTGTGCAATTCCTGCGCGCCGAGGGCGGGGGCGTTGACCGCGCCGCGCAGCGCGCCCGTCTGAAAGTAGTCGCGCATCTGCTCGGCGACCGTCACGGCCACGCCCTCCTGCGCCTCTTTCGTGGATGCGCCGAGGTGCGGCGTCGTGATCACGCCGTCGAACTGCAACAGCGGATTATCCTGCGACGGCGGTTCTTCCTCGAACACGTCGAGCGCCGCGCCCGCTACGCGCCCCTCCTTCAAGGCTACGTAGAGAGCGCGTTCGTCTATCAGGCCGCCGCGCGCGCAGTTGATGATGCGCACGTCCGGCTTCATCGAGGCGAATTCGCGCGCGCCGATGATGCCGCGCGTCTCGGCCGTGAGCGGCGTGTGGACGGTGAGAAAATCGGCGCGCGCGCACACCTCTTCGAGCGGCGCGAGTTCGAGTTCCATGTCGCGCGCCTGTTCGGGAGCAACGAAGGGGTCGAAGGCCAGCACCTTCATCTCGAACCCGCGCGCGCGGCTCGCCACCACGCGGCCGATGCGCCCCAATCCGACCACGCCCAGCGTCTTGCCGCGCAATTCGACGCCGACGAATTTCTTCCGCTCCCATTTGCCGTCACGCAAACTGGCGTGTGCCTGCGGCACGCGACGGGCGAGCGCGAGCAGCAGCGCGAGCGTGTGCTCGGCGGTCGTCATCGTGTTGCCGTCGGGCGCGTTCATCACGATGATGCCGCGCGAGGTGGCCGCCGGAACGTCTATGTTGTCGACGCCGACCCCGGCGCGTCCGATGGCGCGCAGGCGCACCGCCTCGTCCATCAAAGCGGCGGTCACTTTCGTTTCGCTGCGCACGACCAGCCCATCGTAGTCGCGCACGATCTCGCGCAACTCGTCCGGCTTGAGTCCGGTGCGCTTGTCCACTTTGAAGCCGGCGGCGCGCAAAGGTTCAAGCCCGCTCTCGCTCACGTCGTCCGATACAAGAATCTTGATGTTGTCCATAAGGGAAGAGGTTAACAGGAAAGTAGGAACGCAGAAGGATGAACTACGAAGTAAAGATAGACTGCTTTCACTTCATCGTTCAGCGTTCTGCGTTCGTCATTTGACTTACATCGGCCCGCCGGTGTCTCTGCCGTCCGCCGTCCCGCCGCTGGTGTTGTCGGGCATGCCGTCCGGCGAGGGGGCGGACGATGAATCGGAAGAGTCGGAAGAATCGGAAGTACCGCTTGGCGAGGTGGCCGGGTCGGTCTGGGATTGTTGCAGGTCGTTCAGCGTGTCGCTGCTCGTCGCCTCTTCCTGTCGCGCGGCGTTCTGCGCGCCCGTGTCGGCATCTGCCGTGGCGGGGTTCGTCTGTTTGGCTTCGTCCATATTTTCTCCTTCTAAAAGAGCAGGTACATCGAGGTCAACAGCGACATCAGCGTCGCGGCGTAGACGCCCGCCAGCACGTCGTCGGCCATGATGCCGAGACCGGCTTCGAGCGATTCGAGGCGGCGGATCGGGTAGGGCTTCCAGATGTCGAACACGCGGAACGCCAGAAAGCCCGTGACGATTGCCCACGCCCCGACGCCGACCGGCAGGAACACGAAGGTCAATATCTGCCCGATCACTTCGTCGATCACGACCGCGCCGGGGTCTTTGCGCGACAGCAGAGACTCGCAGCGCGTCGCCGCCCAGATGCCCGCAATCGTCATCAGGATCAACATCAAGAGCACGACCGTCGTGAGCAGGGAGACGAGCGGCGGCAGGCTCCACCCGCGCGCCTCTGCGTACATGAAAGCCTGCACGCTCGCCGAGCGCGCTGCGAGATACAAACCGACGCCGACGAGCGATCCCCACGTGCCCGGCGCGAGCGGGATCAGCCCGACGCCGCACGTCGCCACCGCCAGCGCGACGTAATCCTTCAAACTGCGGTCGCGCGGCGCATGCCCGATGAAGGCCGTCGTCACCACCGACGGGTTCAGTTCATCGCTCGATTCTTTAACAACTTTCATAAGAGTGGCAGGTGACGAGTGACGAGTGACAAGTTAGAACAAGAAGAGTTTTATCTTGTCACTCGTCACTCGTCACTTGTCACTGCTCTATGATGCTTCCGACCAGATCGTACTCGTGCGCGTCGGTGATGCGGACGTTGACGAAATCGCCGGGGGCCGGCACGAAGCCTTCGGGCGCGTCGTTGATCAAAACGACGCCGTCAATGTCGGGCGCTTGCGTCTCCAGACGCCCCTGCCAGAGCAGGTCTGTCTCTTTGGCCGCGCCTTCAAAGAGGACGCGGCAGGTTTCGCCGATGCGCGCGCGGTTGCGCTTGAGCGAGATGCGGCGTTGCTCGCGCATCAGGCGGTCGCGCCTGCGGGCTGCCACTTTCGGGTCAACTTTATCCGGCAGGTCGAAAGCGGCCGTGCCCTCTTCGTCCGAATAGCTGAAGACGCCGACGCGGTCGAACTCGACGCTCCGCACGAAGGCCAGCAGTTCGTTGAAATCTTCTTCGGTCTCGCCGGGGAAACCCGTGATGAACGTGGTGCGCACGCCGATGCCGGGCACGCGCCGCCGGACGCGCTCGATCAGGCGTTCGAGGCTCGCGCGATTGCCGCCGCGACGCATCAACTTCAGCACGTTCTGCGAGGCGTGCTGCAAGGGCATGTCGAGATACTTGACGGCCTTTGGCTCTGACGCCATCACTTCGAGGAAGAGGTCGCTGATGTGCGTCGGGTAGGTGTACATGACGCGCACCCATTCTATCCGGTCGAGTCGCGCAAGTTCGCGCAGCAGGTGCGCCAGACCGTCGGGCTGTTCGAGGTCTTCGCCGTAGCGCGAAGAGTCCTGCGCGACGAGAATGAGTTCGCGGACGCCGCGCGCCGCGAGAGCTTGCGCCTCGCTCACCACCGAGCCGAAACGGCGACTGCGAAAATGGCCGCGCATCTGGGGGATGAAACAGAAGGCGCACGGGCGGTCGCACCCCTCCGCGATCTTGATGAACGCGCTGTAGCCGGGTGTGGCGAGCACGCGCGGCGTCGATTCATCGTAGAGATAGGTCGCGCTCTGGTTGCCGAGCGTGATGACGGGAAGCGAGCGCGTGTTCACCCGCTCGTCGCATACTTTCGTGATGTCGCCGATCTGGTTCGTCCCGATGAAGGCGTCAACTTCGGGTATCTCCGCGCGCAGTTCGTCGCGGTAACGCTCGACGAGGCAGCCCGCGACGACGAGGCGTGTGGCCTTCCCCGCAGTCTTCATGCGCGCCGCTTCGAGGATGGCTTCAATGGATTCCTGCTTCGCCGAATCAATGAAGCCGCAAGTGTTCACGACGAGCGTTTCGGCCTCGCTCTCGTCCGTCGTGATCTCATAACCGGCGGCTGCGAGTTGACCCATCATCACCTCGCTATCAACCAGATTCTTCGGACAGCCTAAACTGATAAAGCCTATTTTCTTCATTCAAGTGACAGGTGACGGGTGACGGGTGACAGGATGAAGACAAGTTTTTATTTTTAACTTGTCACCTGTCACGCGTCACCTGTCACTCCCTTCCTTCTCCACGCGCCGCAGCCATTCTTCGACGCGGGCGGCTTCCGCATTCGTGAGTTCGTGTGCGCCGAAGCGGACGCGGTTATAAGAGCGTGTCAGGAGCGTCGCTTCGGGCATGCCGGTGGCCGCCGCGAATTCAAGCGGCGTCTCGTCAGGCGCGCGTAGCATGCCGCGCGACTCAAAAGCCTTGATCATGCGTTCGTAAAAGACGACGGATGAATAATTTTTCTTTTCGCGCCGCCCGAATATCAGCAGGCCGGTCAAATCCCAACGCCGCGCCCGCGCAACCAACAACGCGAGCAATCCGACGAGCAAACTCAATCCGGCGAGCAAGGGAACATTGATGCGCAACTCGCCGCCCCTCCCGCCCGCGCTGATGGAGAACTGTTGCCACCAGACGGCGAACCCGGCGCGCAGTTCGGCGAAAGTTTGCCCCGCCGTCTGACGATAGACACCTAGATTGCTGCGAATGGATGTCGCGAGTGAACGCTGTTCCTGCTTATCATAAGCGACGACATATTGAATCCAAAACAGTTCGAGGGCTTCGGCATACTTGCCGAGCCGCCCGCGCAAGAGGCCGCCCGCATCGTTGTTGCCCGGCCGCCCGTCAACCGGCGTCGGGTCGAAAGTCATCCACGCGCCCGTCTCCGGGAAATAAACCTCGACCCAGGAATGTGCGTCCGACTGCCTGACGGTGTACACGTCGGCCGCGTCGTTGTATTCGCCCAACTGGAAACCGTTGACGACGCGCGTTGCAACTCCGGCCGTGCGCAGCATCACGGCCATCGCCGTGGAGAAATATTCGCAATGCCCTTCGCGGACGCGGAACATAAAATCCGCCAGCGGGTCTTCCGCCCCGCCCGACTTCTGCTCCAACGTGTAACGAAAGTTTTGCTGGAAATACGACTCGATGACGCGCGCCGCGTCGTAGCGATTGCCGGAGCGCGTGCCGACGATCAAGCCCCGCGCGAGTTCGCGGATGCGCGGGTCAAGATTATCGGGAACACGCAGGTAACGATTCATCTCGTCCGGGTAGGGCGCGAGGTCGCGGCGCAGCCACTCGGCGGGCGGCTCGGTCGTGTCCGAGTAGGCGCGGTAAGAGATGCGTTCCTGCGAATGATCGCGCGTCATCAGGCTGCCCTCGCCGTCAATCCCGATATAGGGCAGCGCGCCCTGTATGGCGACGGGGCGCGAGGCGATAAACAGGACGGGCGTGTCTATCGGTTCGACAAAGAAGGTCTGTGTCGTCAGGTTCTCCAGGGATTGGGTTGTGCCGAACTGAAAGAGATTGCGTTCGTTGCCGCGCTTGTATTCCGTCTCCCGGCTCGACCTGCGCCAGGTGCGTCCGCTGAACTCGTCGAGCGCAACGCCGCGCCAGCGCAGAGTTTGATGTCGCCCGGCCAGAGGGTCTTCGACGCGCACGCGCATCACGACGCGCTGGCTCTGTTGCAGGCGGCCGATCTCGCCGAGCGTCACCTCGTCGGAAAAGCCGACCACGCCGCTCAAGCCTCCGTCGGCACGCGCCAGCGCGCTCCCGCTGAAACGCGGCATGATGAAAAAGATCGGCAACGCGAGCGCGAAGATGAGCGCGAGCAGAGAGAGCGCGACCAGCGGCAGTCGGCGCGCTTCACGCGACGGCGTTTGCCCTGCCGTCTTTCCAGACAGGCGGCTCAGCCAGCGCGCGCGGGGCGCGGAGGAGAGCAGGCGTGTCTCCTCGGTTTTGATGGTGCGGCGCGCCTTCCTGATCTCGAAGCAGACCACGGTGGAGAGCGCGCAGAAAGTGTAGAGCACGAGCGTCAGGATGAAGAGCGGGCTGACGCTTAAGCCCGCCGCCAGCAGGACTTCGAAAAACGAGATGAGATAGAGGAACAACCAATCGCGGTCGGCCTTAACCTGTGCGAGCTTGATGGCAGAGAGGAAAAGT
Organism: Pyrinomonadaceae bacterium; assembly: GCA_036566625.1. GTDB lineage: Bacteria > Acidobacteriota > Blastocatellia > Pyrinomonadales > Pyrinomonadaceae > JAIVJZ01. The sequence continues at coordinate 3,196 of DATCWB010000312.1, read as the reverse complement.
ATGAAGTGCGTGAGCGCGGTGATCCCTGCGCGCGCCGGCTCATCCGGCCAGACCACGGAGGATTGAAATTTCCAGTCGAGATAGATCAGCGGGAGCGAAGAGACAACGGCGAACATCCCCGCGCGCTCGGATAGCTGCCAGCGCGTTCCCTCAAACTTCCATGCCGCCGCAAGCAGCAGGACGAACAACACGCCGAGCCCCGCGCCCATGCCGCCCGAGACGGCAAGCGCGAGTGTGCCGCTCGCGATCATCGCGTAGGAAGAGGTGCGGAAATAGGTGTCGAAAGTCACGTCTGTTTTGATGCGGAAGCGACATGCTCAGGGAGTGCGCGCTTTGTGTTTGACGATTTCGATCTCAAATAACCTCGGCCACATCTTGCCGGTGACGAACAGGCGTCGGCCCGCCTTGTCGTATGCAATGCCGTTCAAAACGTCTTCTGTGCCCGTTCGGTCTTTGACCGCGAGCAGCCCCGTCAGATCGATCCAGCCGAGAATTCTGCCCGTCTTCGGCTCGATGCGAGCGATGCGATCCGTCTGGTAAATGTTGGCGTAGATTTCGCCGTTGATGTATTCGAGTTCGTTTAACTCATGAACCGGCTCGCCTCGATCCGTGACGCTGATTGTGCGCGTCGTTTGGAACGTGGAGGCGTCGAGAAAGCGAAGTTTGTCAGTGCCGTCGCTCATGATCAGGAATTCATCGTCGTGCGTCAGCCCCCAACCTTCTCCGGTGTAGGTGAACTCGCCCTGTTTTTGAAAAGTGTCCGGGTCGTATATGAAGCCCTTGTGCTCCTGCCACGTCAGTTGGAAGACCTTGTTATGAAAGACCGTCATGCCCTCGGCGAAGTAATTGCGGGGCACGGAAATCTGTTTGATGACTTTGCCGGTCTTCAGTTCGACCTTGCGCAGGCTCGACTCTCCGTATTGACCCGTGCTCTCCCAGAGCATGCCGTCGAGGAAGATCAGCCCTTGCGTGTAGGCGCGCCGGTCGTGCGGCCATGAGTTTTTGATTTTATAAGAGTAAGTGGGAACATCCTGGGGCGTCGCCGACGCTTCCGGTGATTGACCGGCATTCTCATTCTGGGTTGCAACTTTCTGCCCGGACGGCTCAGACGCGGCCATCCGTCGCCCGATGTCAGACGCGCTCGTCCCGCTCCCGCCGCACGCCATGACCCCGAGAATGCAGGCCAGCAGAGAATTTCGGTATAGCTGTTTCTTCATCGAACACACCCCGACATTAAAGATGACGTGTCCTTGCCCTAAGTTCCTTGAGTTCCCGAATATTTTCTCAGAGAGGCACAAATTAGAAAAGCCCGCTCAAGACTTGACGCTTGAGCGGGCTTCCTATAATTAATCCGGCGACTTCCTACTCTCCCACGCAGCTACCCGCGCAGTACCATCGGCTCCAAGAGGCTTAACTTCCGTGTTCGGGATGGGAACGGGTGTGACCCTCTCGACAAAATCACCGGAAAACTTGAAAGAACTTGGTAAAAGGGCTTGGACAATCGAATAGTGACACTAGGCTTTTCAAAAGTTGTGCGAAGCGAACCAAAGAATTTACTTGAACGGTTTTGCCCGTCAATAAATTTAATGGTCAAGCCTTGGGAACATTAGTACTGGTCAACTGAACATATTACTATGCTTACATTTCCAGCCTATCAACGTGGTGGTCTACCACGAGTCTCACTGGCAGGTCTAATCTTGGGTCTGGCTTCACGCTTAGATGCATTCAGCGTTTATCCATGCTCCACATAGCTACCGAGCGCTACCGCTGGCGCGATAACTCGTACACTAGAGGTGGATCCATCCCGGTCCTCTCGTACTAAGGACAGATTCCCTCAAACCTGCTCCGCCCACACCAGATAGGGACCGAACTGTCTCGCGACGTTCTAAACCCAGCTCACGTACCTCTTTAATTGGCGAACAGCCAAACCCTTGGGAGCTTCTGCACCCCCAGGATGAGATGAGCCGACATCGAGGTGCCAAACCCTACCGTCGCTGTGGACGCTTGGGTAGGATCAGCCTGTTATCCCCGGCGTACCTTTTATCCGTTGAGCGACGGCCCTTCCATACAGAACCGCCGGATCACTAACTCCTACTTTCGTACCTGTTCGACTTGTTTGTCTCGCAGTTAAGCTGGCTTTTGCGTTTACACTCTACGGCTGATTTCCAAACAGCCTGAGCCAACCTTCGAGCGCCTCCGTTACAATTTGGGAGGCGACCGCCCCAGTCAAACTACCCGCCTGATAATGTCCCTCCACCGGATAACGGTGGTAGGTTAGAACGCAGACAAACGAAGGGTGGTATCTCACCGTTGGCTCCCCCGAGGCCAAAGCCCCGAGTTCACAGCCTCCCACCTATCCTGCGCATCGTTTGCCCGTATTCACTATCAAGTTGTAGTAAAGGTGCACGGGGTCTTTCCGTCTAGATGCGGGAAACCGGCATCTTCACCGGTACTACAAATTCGCTGTGTCTCTCGTTAAGACAGCTCCCAGATCGTTACGCCATTCGTGCAGGTCGGAACTTACCCGACAAGGAATTTCGCTACCTTAGGACCGTTATAGTTACGGCCGCCATTCACTGGGGCTTCGATTCGTAGCTTCGCCTTGCGGCTAACCACTCCTCTTAACCTTCCAGCATTGGGCAGGCGTCAGCCCCCATACGTCGTCTTCACGACTTTGCGGAGACCTGTGTTTTTAGTAAACAGTCGCCTGGGACATTTCTCTGCGACCGCGTTCTTGGTGAACGCGGCTACCCTTCTCCCGAAGTTACGGGTACAATTTGCCGAGTTCCTGAACGAGAGTTCTCACAAGCGCCTTAGGATTCTCACCCCACCTACCTGTGTCGGTTTGCGGTACGGTCAGTGACACGTGTATAGCTGAACGAGAATTTTCTTGGCAGCTGGGGTCAGCAACTTTTTTCCAGCCCCGAGGGGCTGTACTTTCGTCCCAATCTTTACCTTGATGTCGCCCGGATTTGCCTAAGCGACAGGCTATAATTGTTCAACCGGATATCCATCACCGGTCTTGCCTACCCTACTGCGTCCCCCCACAGCACACGCTACTGGTTCCGGAATTTTAACCGGATTTCCATCGACTACGCCTTTCGGCCTCGCCTTAGGTGCCGACTTACCCTGAGCAGATTAACTTTACTCAGGAAACCTTAGGTTTACGGCGCGCGGGGTTCTCACCCGCGTTATC
>DATCWB010000311.1:0-4303 GCA_036566625.1 Pyrinomonadaceae bacterium | reverse complement strand
GTTCGAGCCTCCCGCTTTACTTTACCCTCGCGTTCGCGCCGCGTCTCAGAACGAATACTTGAGCGCGAACTGGATGCGGCGCATGGGCGTCGCCGTCGTCGTGGCCTGACCGAAGCCGGGAGCTTCGAGGAAGCGCACCGGGATGCCGTAGTTGGCGCGGTTGATGAAGTTGAAGGCATCAACGCGGAAGAGGATGTTTTGCGCTTCACTCAAGCGGAAGCGTTTGACGAGCGCGAGGTTGAGATCGAGTATGCCGCCCGCGCGGAACGTGTTGCGGCCGACCGCGCCGTTCTCGCCGACGGGCGCGAGCAGCGTGCTCGGATCGGAGGTCGTCAAGCGCAAAGGCTGGCGGCGGTCGCCCGTGCGTACAAGCCCTGCGGTCGTGTTCAGGCGGTCGGTCAGGTTGCCGTCGAGGTTCACGTCGTAGATCGAGTTGACGGTGAACGGCTGGCCGGTTTGATAACTGCCCGTCCCCGCCAGTTGCAGATCGCGCAAGATGAAGCGTGCAAGTCGCCCGCCCGCTTCGGGAAGGTCGTAGACGAAGTTGTAAGAGAAGCGGTGACGCACGTCGAAGTTGGCCGGGCCGCGCTCGCCGTCCAGATTACGCGAGTCTTGCGGGAGCGCGGACGCGCCCGCCAGATCGAACACGTCCGATACGTCGTCAATCACTTTGCCGAAAGTGTACGCCGTCTGGTATTGCAGGGTGCGGCGCAGGCGGCCGCGCAGTTGCACCTGCAAGGAGTCGTAGCGCGAGCGCGCGGTCGTCTCGAAGCGCGAGATGAACCCGGCGTTCGGGTTGGGGCGGCCGCCTTCCGGCGCGAGCGAGAGGCCGAAGACGAGCGGCTGCACGCCGTCCTCCGGGTCGTCTTCCTGCGAGACGCGGAAGTCGAGCGGGATGAGGATGCTGTTGAGTCCGAGGTTAGGCGTGCTGAAGCGCAGCAGGTTTCGGCCGCGCGTGCCGACGTAGGCCACGGAGAGGAAGGTGGCGCGCGACAGTTGTTGCTCGACGCTGAAAGTGTAGTGTTGCGCGTGCGGCAACTTGAGTGAGCGCGCGGGCAGCGTCGCCCCGAAGATGCTCGAAGCCGGTTCTTCCTCGCCCGTGACGACCTGGTTGACGAGGTTGACGAGTATCGCCGTGCTCAGTTGGGGGCTGATGCGGTTGAGCGTGCCCTCCTGCACGATGCCGAGATTGCTCGGGTTGAGCAATTGGAGTCGGCCTAGCTGCCTCTCCCGGTTGGCTGTCAAGTTGCCGAGGCCGCCTGAGAAGTTGACCGTCAGGAAGTTGGGGTAGACGTTTCTGGACTGGCTGACGACCGCGCCGAGAATCTGATCGTAGAAGATGCCGAAACCGGCGCGAAAGATCGTGAGACGGTCAGCCCCGAACAGGTTGGGCGCGTAGGCCACGCCGAGGCGCGGGGCGAAGTTTGAGCGGTCGGGGTCGAAGATGCGGCGTCGCCCGCCGATGAAGTCGCGCAGGCCGGGCACTTCGCTCAGTTCGGGAGCGTCGAAAGAGCCTTCGATGCGCCGCTGCCGCTCGTTCGGCGTCGTGTTGTACTCGTAGCGCAGGCCGAAGGAGAGCGAGAGGTTGCGACGCACGCGCCACACGTCCTGCCCGAAGAAATTGTACTGGTAGAAGCGCAACCCGATGTCCGACTCCGTGGTGGCGAGCGTCTGGAAAAAGCCGCTCGCAGCCCCGGCGGCGGCGAGGTTGACGGCGGTGATGAATCCCCCGGCGGCCACGGGTTCGCCGTTCTCGTCGATCCTGATGTCGGGCGCGCCGTTGAAGGTGATGAGCGGGCGGGCGTTGCGCGGCAGATCGCTGTTGAGTTCGGTGCGGCGGATGTCTGTGCCGAAGGCGAGGCTGTGATCGCCCGCGCGCAGCGTCAACGTGTCGGCGATCTGGTAAGTGTTGTTGACGCGCTGTTGCGGGAAGTTGAACACGTCAACGCCGAGCGGGCTGAACCCGGCGATGCTCACCTGCCCGACCGGGCCTAGTTCGACCTCCGTCGTGGCGGGGAGTTGACCGTAAATAACCGCCCCCGTGTTAGGCGTGAAAGGCGTGTCGGGCAGCGTGCCGTTGACGAGGTAGGGCGCGTTGAGGAGGAAGGGAACGTTCGGCAGACGCGAACTCGGAACTTGATAAGTGGTGTCTCGCACCTCGGCGAAATTGAGACTCGTGCGGCCGTAGGAGAGGCGCAGTTGGTTGAACAGGGGGCGCGTCGAATCCGGGCGGCTCAGTTCGCTGTTGAGGTAGAAAGAGTTGTTCTGCGTGCGGACGCGCGGCTTGAGCGTCGAGAAGATGGCGCTGCCGGTGACGGGTATGAAGCGCGAGTCCTCTGTGAAGTTATAACGTTCGGTGACGGTCTGACCGCGCCCGCCGAGTTTGAAGTTGCCGTCAATTTTGATCGAGGCGATGACGCCGCGCCCGCCCGCCGGAAGAGCCTGCGTGAAGGTGTTCCGGCCGTAGATGCCGCGCGGGTTGTTGGGGAAAGGGAAGAGACTGAAGATGGCGTCGCCGTCAACGCTGGTGGGGAACGCGCGGAAAGGCTCGTTCGGGTCGATCAGCCCGAGCGGAAGGCCGGTCGCCCCCGTGCCGCCGAAGCCGCGCTCCTCGACGGTGGGGACGGCGAAACTCTCCTCGCGCGTGGCGTTCGTGCGCGTGCCTTCGGCGGAGATGAAATAAAAGATGCGCTCGCGCTTGAGCGGCCCGCCCAGCACAAAACCTCCCTGCCCGAGCGTAAACGAATCCTCGCCCCCGCTCTGGTTCCGCACCATCAGCGGGCGCAGGTTGGCAAACGCCGGCTCCCCGTTATTGGCAAACAACACGTCTGCCACCTGGACGCTCTGATTGTTACCGGCGCGCAGCGCGAATGTCTCGTTGCCGAACACGGTGTCGAAGGGGTTGCGGGCGTTGAGTTGACTGGTGTTGAGGAAGCCGTAGAGCGTGCCGTGGTGTTCGCTTCCGCCCGACTTCGAGACGGCGTTGACCTGCGCCCCGATGTTCCTGCCGAACTGCGCCGGGGCTAAGAGCGTGATCGCCTGATACTCTCTGATGGACTCGACGGGCTGCGGGACGAGCGAAACGAACCCTTGTCTTCTCACGCCGATGTCTTCGTCGTTATTGTCCGAGCCGTCCACGGTGAAGTTGTTGGCGCGCGAGCGCAGTCCGTTGACGGAGAACTGACCGGACGAGCCGACGCCCGCGCCGATGCCGGGGCCGGCGACGCTGCCCAGAGTTTGCGGCGGCGGCGCAACGCCGGGCAGGAGCAGGGTGAGTTCGTCGAAGCTGCGCGTGAAAGTGCTTGAGCCGAGCGGGAGCGTCGAGACTTCTTCTTCGGTGAACGCGCCGCCCTGCCGTGCGTCTGACGCGTTGACCCGCGCGCGGACATCGGTGTCCGCTTCGGTTTGCGGTAAGGGCGTGGGCGTCGGGGAAGCGGGCGCGACGGCCGGGGCGGGGTCGAGCGCGACGGGGATGGGGACGACCTCGCCCGTGCGCGTGATGAAGAGACGCTGGCGCACCTCTCTGGTCTGGAATCCCGTGGCCGAGACGCGTATGAGATAGATGCCGGGACTTAGCAAGCCCTGATAAAAGCGACCGCGCGCGTCGGAAGTTTTCGGGATCGCCTGTCCCGTCTGTTGGTTGATAATCTGGACGCTCGCTCCGGCGATGACCGCGCCCGTCTGGCTGTTCGTCACCGTGCCCTCGAACGCGCCCGTCACGGTGTCCTGCGCGTGGACGGGCGCGAGGCGCATCCCGGCCGGGGCAAGAATTCCGAGCAATAAAAACCAGATGACGAAGACGCTCTTGATGCCGCGCCCGCGTCGCATTAAAAGATGAGAAAACGCATCGGCGCGGTTGCGCCCGTGGGGGATGTGGGACATTGGAATACCTCTGTGATCGAAGAATTGGGAACGAGGGATTTAAGTGAGTCGCCGTGTCAGTTAACTCGCAGGGAAGGCGTCGGTCTGACACGCTTTCTGTAAAGTAGTCATCTCACTGCTTAACTAACATTGAAGGCGGTGGCGCGTCAATAGCAACACGGAAGTTTATTTGATTTCCCCGCCGGCGGGACGCGCAAAACGGAAAACGGGAGACTCTTTAGTTTGAGCCTCCCGTTTTCCGTTTTCGACCGATTAACGCCCGCTTTTAGCGGTATATGTTTTCACCGCGGTGCGTTTTGAATTCGTTCTCGAAGTATTCGGCGTCTTCGTCCGAGCGCGCGTTGACGCCCATCACGATGCCGCCCTCCTTGACGCCGCTCTCATACTGTTTCGCGCGATCTTCGGGGATGCCCGAACCGAT
>DATCWB010000310.1:0-17028 GCA_036566625.1 Pyrinomonadaceae bacterium | reverse complement strand
CAGGGCGGGAGGCTCGTCTCATTTGTCCCGGACACGTTGCTTTCATCACCTTCTCTACTCCACGCGCGCGAATGGATACTTCATAACACGACCCTCAGAGCCATCATCAGCCTCCCCCCGGAAGCTTTCATGCCCGCGGGGCACTCAGGCAAGGCGTCCATTCTGGTCTTAGAGAAAAGGCGACCGGTAAGTGATAGGGAGCACGTGTTCGTGGCCGACATCCAGTCGGTCGGGTATGACAGATTCGGTGAACCCACCAGGGAGAACGATCTGCCACACCTTATAGAGGCAGTACAAAATTTCAGAAATGAGGGGGAGGTTAGGCCAACCGAGGGAGCGCCCCGGGTGTGGCTGGTTGAGATCTCGGCGCTTAGGGCGGAGCGGTTCGACATTACGAGCCTTGATCCGGAAGGCCACAGGATGGTACGCGTCCTCTCACACGGTAAGTTCCCGGCGGTTAAACTCGGTCAAGTGGCGGACGTAATTAGCGGACGTAACTTCAAGGACTATGTCGAACGGGGGGGGGAAGGGGTACTCCTCATCCAGGCGGGGTCCGTGAAAGAGCTGGAGATTGACATACCGGACAACGCCCCGCGTGTTCCTATATCGGATTATGAGTCGGCAAAGCGCGCGCGGGTGGTTAAGGGTGACGTCCTTGTGACCACGACTGGTCAATATTTAGGGCGCGCTGCCGTCGTCGAGGGCATCGAAGAGCCCGCAGTGGCGAGTGGCGCCGTAACAATTTTAAGGCCGCGCCCGGATGTTTCCTCATTCTTCTTGGCGGCCGTCCTTAATAGTGTTATAGGCAAAGAGCAGATCAAGGCTCTGCAAGCAGCGGCGACTGCCCAGCCCTACCTCAGAAGGTCAGACCTCAGTGAGGTAATTGTTCCCCTCCCACCTCTGGATAAGCAGAGAGAATTGGCCGCTCAAATTTCCGAGCGACTCAGCCAGGCTAAGGACCTGAGGCGACGCGCTGACGAGTTGGAGGGGCGTGCCAAAGCTCTTATCGAGACTGAGTTTCTGGGGGATGACGTCAATGAGTGATCGTTTCTCTCCGGATTCAACAAAAGTCAGACGTCTCCTAAAGAATCTGGGCGCAGCCCTTCCCGGAGACCCCAGTTTCCTGGTCGACGCGTTCGAGTCAGCCACGGGAACTACGGGCAAGACGGCCAACGATGTGAAAAATGTGCTACTGGCCGCGGTGATGAGCAAAGGGACCCCCTGGGTGTTATTTGACACCATCAGCACGTTGATCAGGCGACTGCCTCCGCCCAGCCGGAGGCCGATCATAGAGGCGGTGGGGATAGAGACTGGACACGCGAAAGAGTTGCTACGGCCGAATCTTGACGGCAACTGGCAGACCGCTTGGCAGGTAGACCAAAGCGGTGATCCCGAGGACCAGTACGTTGCATTGGACTGGTATGCGCCGCCTGACAAGGTGCGGGCTCCGGTAGTTCCCCCGATAATTATTGACTACATCGCCGGATGCGTCTCGCTGCTTCAGAATAACCTAGTCTTACCCTCGGCGGCCCTGCTGCTTATCGCGTTGGAGTCTACGCTGTGGGAGGATCTTGCGCACAAGGGCATATCCCGGAGCAGTGATCGGGTGACCTACACAACCGCGGAATGGCAGTACAAGCGTGTACAGGACAAACTCGTTTGCACAATCGCCGGCGCCGATAAGGATTTGCCAGGGCTAGACTCCGTAGCGCATGTCTCCCCGGCGGAGGGCAAGTTTGAAATTCGCAAGACTCAAGTCGAAGGCGCGAAAGCGATCCTCAGAATAGAGGTTGATGATTCTTTCTCGGGGTTCTTCGCTTCGGACACGGAGGTTAGTCGCGAGACACACACGGATAAAGGCCTCTCCGAGGCGGTCCAGAGGGCGAGAAAAGCAGGCTCACTCCAAACGGTTCCGATGGAGCTTGATGAGACCATTATTAAATTAAGAAACAACCTGGTTCATCTCCCCTCCGGGGGCAGCCTAGACCCGCTCGTACCGGTGCCGGGCGGCGGGGAGTTTAAAACCTTCGATGAGCTTAAACAGGACGTCCAGTTTATAAAAGACTTGATGCACATGATAGTAGAGCTCATTAATGTGCTGTATGCGAGCCACTGAGCAGTAACTTTGGTAAAGCAATGTCCCTACGATTGGTACCCCAACCCTAACTTTTCCATCTCACTTTTAGTGTCGCGGAAGTTATTACCTATTAAATCACTGCCAGTAAACAATGACGTCCACATTCGCATGGCTTGACTACTCCGAGCACGAACGGCGAAAGATGCTCGAACTGATCGAGCAATTCAGGGAGCAGGAGACTCGCGACGAGCTCGGAATTGGCTCGATCAGGGACGCCTTCGCCGACCTGCTCTTTCCCGGCACCGGCACGGTCCAGACCCGCGCCAGGTATTTCCTCTTCGTGCCCTGGATGTATCTCGGTCTCGAGGCGCAGGGGGCGGGCCCGGGCCGGGCGGAGGAGCAGGCCAGACGTGAAGAGTTGGCGCTAATCGAATCTCTCGTTAACGCTGGCGAGAGGAAGGGCGTAATCGGCGAGCGGGCCCGCAGGGAGCTGAAGCGGTTGCCGAGCAACATTTACTGGCTGGGCCTGGGCCTGTGGGGCATCAGGCGATTCCATGGCTCGCAGGACCAGTACCACAGCCTCCTCGACACGAACGACCTGGGGTGGCGCGCTGGCCGAAAGAACAGGAGGAAGGAGGACGGGGAGCCGCCGGATGACTCCCGGCCGGTGAACTGGCACCCTGGCCTACCGCAAGCTCCGCCCGGCTTCCCCAGGGGCACCTCGTTCACCCTCACGAGGGTCGAGGCCGAATACCTGCGGGAGCGCATTCTCGCGCGCGTGCCGGACACGATGCTCGGGTACCTGGCCGACCGAGGCCGTGAGACCGAGGGGGTAGAATTTCCATGGCAGCACCCTCAGCGCGCAGAGTTGCCGACGCACTTGCGCGAGCAGCTCGATCACGGCAGGCTCTTTTCGGAGGCTATCAACGGCGCAGCGCTCCTCTACAACCTGATGCTGGCCGAGACGGACGGCCGCAGGAAATTGATCGTCCACTACAGGAAACAGCTCCGGGATTGGGGCATACTCATCGAGGGGCGGCAAGTGGCATTGGCCGGATGGGACCGCAAGCGGTGCTGGGAAATAGTCGCTTCAGGCGGTGCGGTCGTGAAGCCCCCGACTCAGACCTTCGTCGACCGGTGGGTTGATCACTGCCTCCAGCCGCGCGACCCGGCTGGGGCCGCCGACAGTGAGTCGATGCGCCGCCTCGTCCGCGAGAGGGAGCGCGCCCTTAAGCGTAGCCAGTCCAGGTTGGACAACCGCCGCGCCCTGGAGCTTTGGAAGGGGGCCGCGGGGACCTCGCGCCTCAACTACCGCTGGCCCAGGGCGGAGCAGATCATAGCCGATATTCTCCGCGGCCTGCGGACTGCGTGACGGAAGCCATGCTCGAACCTCAACACCGGAAGCACGTGCTGGAGTCGCTGCGCCCGCCGCCCGGGTACGAGTTCGACTGCGCCGTCGGCACGACCTACTCCCTCGACCTGCTGGCCCTTATGACGGTTCCGCTCGCCTTCACCCTTTTCGACATGGCTGACGACGAAGGGCGGCCAGTCGAAAGCCAGATGGCGCTCCTCGAGGCTTTGCGCCGCAATGCTCGCCGCATCAGCATCTTCTACCAAGCAGGCCGTATCGCGGTGCCGCGCGCCTACCGGCAGCTCCTCACCTATGTGGAGGGTTCGGTGTTCGAGGCGGCGGCGCGAAGCCCGCACGGCGCTTTCCACCCTAAGGTCTGGGTGTTCCGCTTCGCGGGCGGCGAGGGCCAGGTGCTCTACAGAGTCCTCTGCTTGAGCCGGAACCTGACCTTCGACCGCTCCTGGGACACTGTGCTCTCCTTAGAGGGCACCCTGACTGGCAGGCAGAAGGCCGTGGCCGCCAGCCGTCCGCTCGGCGACTTCGTCTCATCCCTCCCGCGGCTCGCACCGCGGCCCCTCCCGGACCACGTTTTGGAAGATATCAAGCTCGTGCAGCGCGAGGTCAGGCGCGTGAAGTTCGAACCTCCGGAGGGGTTCGACGAGATCAGGTTCTGGCCGCTCGGCATAGAGGGGGCGAAGCGCTGGCCGTTCGGGCGCCATTTGGACCGCGCGCTGGTCGTTTCGCCGTTCCTTTCCGGGGAGCCGCTTGAGAAGCTGACGCGCGGGACGGAAGGGAGCGTCCTCGTCTCCAACCTGCCGACGCTCGACGAACTCGGCGCGGCCATCCCGGAGACCTTCGAGAGTATCTACTTCCTCGACCCGGCCGCAGAGGTGGAGGAAGAGACGGAGACCGGGGAGGACGCGAACGGGCGCTTCGCACAGCCGAAGGGGCTACACGCAAAGCTCTACGTCACCGAGTCTGGGCCTGAGGCCAGCGTCTGGACGGGGTCGGCGAACGCCACCGGGGCCGCCTTCAACAGTAACGTCGAATTCTTGGTCGAGCTCGCCGGCAGAAAAAGCCTCTGCGGCGTCGAAGCCTTCCTGGCCAGGGATGAGCACCGGACGAACTTCGCCGACCTACTCCAGCCCTACGAACCAGACGGCGAGAAGGCGCCGGCGGACCCACTGCAGAAGGAGCTTGAAGAGGCCGTCGCCGCGGCCAGGCACTTCCTGGCGACTTCCACGCCCATCGCACACGTTCGCGCCGCCGAGGGTGTCGAGATGTATCACGTCTCGTTCGAGTCGCCCCGACGCGGCGACGGGGAGGTGCCGCCGGCGGTGTCCGTCAGGTGCTGGCCCATCAGCCTGCACGAGTCCTCCGCGGTGACGCCGGAGTACGCGGTCAAGCTCCGCGCCTCCTTCGGCCCGCTCTCCTTCGAGGCCCTGACCTCTTTCTTCGCGTTCGAGCTGACCGCCAGGAAAGGTCAGAAGCAGCTGTCGTACAGGTTCGTCCTCAACGCCCCGCTCGAGGGCGGGCCGGCCGACCGGCAGGAACGGCTCCTCCGAGCAATGCTCCGGGACAGGAAGCACGTCTTACGCTTCATCATGCTTTTGCTGGCCGAGGGCGGCTCCGAACTGAGCGAAGTGATCTCGCGGATTCGCGACGACGACGGCGACGAGAAGCGGTCGGGCCGCGGCGGCCCCGCTGGTGATTTTGAATTCCCCGTCTTCGAAAAGTTGGTCAGGGCGCTGGACAGGAACCCGGCGCGACTCGACCGGGTGGCAGCGGTCATCGACGACCTCCTGAAGACGCCTGAAGGGCGGGACCTCCTGCCGGAAGGGTTCGAGGAAGTCTGGGGGCCCATCTGGGCCGCACGACAGGGTGTTAGAACATGACGGGTGTGGACGGGTGCCCCGACACGGTCGCCGTGTTAAGTGGCCTCAAAGATTTCCAGCGCGACACGGTGGAGTACGTGTTCCGCCGCCTGTATCTGGACCGGGAGCGGGCGGGAAGGTTCCTCATAGCCGACGAAGTCGGGTTGGGTAAGACGCTTGTGGCCCGCGGCCTCGTGGCGAAGACAATCGATCACCTTTGGGACAGGAATGAGCAAATAAACGTCCTGTATATCTGCTCGAACGGCGACATCGCGCGCCAGAACATAACCCGCCTCAATGTGACGGGTCGTAAGGACTTCAACCTCCCTTCCAGGATCACGCTCCTGCCGGTCACCATCCGCGATCTAGAAAAGAACCGGCTGAACTTCATCTCCTTCACCCCCGGTACGTCCTTCGACCTTAAGTCCAGCCTCGGCTGGGTGCAGGAGCGCGCGCTCCTGCACTGGCTGCTCGACGCCGCGTGGGGGCTCAAAGGCGTGGGCGCCCTTAACCTGCTCGAAGGGCGCACGGGGAGGGAGAAGTTCCGGGCAATTGTCAGGTCGTTTAAAAGCTATAACCACATCGACCCTGCGTTGGCCGATGAGTTTCGGGTCGCGCTGGAGCGCCACGCCTGGGAGGAGAGGGCCGAAGGCCGCGAGGACATACGGGCGCGGTTTCAAAACCTGTGCGAGCGTTTTACCTACATCCGGGGCAAGCCGGCCGGCGTGGACGCGGTCGACCGTAGACTCATGGTAGAAGAGCTGAGGGGGCTTTTGGCCACCACCTGCCTGTCCGCCCTCCGACCAAACCTCATCATCCTCGACGAGTTCCAGCGTTTTAAATACCTCCTCGACGGCACGGACGGCGCCAGCGAGCTCGCACAGGATCTCTTCGAGTACCCGGACGCGCGGGTCATCTTACTATCCGCCACCCCGTACAAGATGTACACCATGCGCCATGAGTCGGAAGAAGAGGACCACTACCAGGACTTCCTACGGACCGTGCGCTTCCTTGAACCCGACGCCGGGGCGGACGCGGGTTTCGAAGCCCTACTGGACGAATACCGCAGGGAACTCTTCAGGCTAGGCGGTGACGGCGGGGCTTTGAACAGGCTGGTTGAAGTTAAGCGGGAACTTGAGGCGCGCCTGAGGCGCGTGATGGTGAGGACCGAGAGGCTCACGGCGACTGATGACCGGGACGGCATGCTCGTGTACGCAGGCGCGGCCGGGGCGAAAATTGAGCCGCGCGACCTCGGCTCGTACCTCACTTACCAGCGCGTGGCCCGCGCCCTCGGCCAGGGCGACACCCTCGAATACTGGAAGTCGGCGCCGTACCTGCTGAACTTCATGGACGAGTACGAGTTGAAAAACGCCTTCGAGCAGGCGCTGGCCCTACCAGGACGCGAGGTGGACTTGGCGAAAGAGCTCTGCTCAGGGGAGAACGTGCTCCTGCCCTGGCGCCGCATCTTCAGGTATGAGCGAGTCGACCTGGGTAACGCGAAACTGAGGGGGCTTGTCCAAGACACGATCGGGCGCGGGGCCTGGCGACTACTCTGGATCCCGCCCTCCTTGGATTATTACAAACCCGGCGGGCCGTTCGCCGACCCCGCCCTGAAGAGCTTTACCAAGCGGCTGGTCTTCTCCTCTTGGCGTGTTGTACCTAAAGCCATCACGGCACTTCTCAGTTACGAGGCCGAGCGCCTGCTGATGCGGTCTTACGACCCCGCGCCCGTGAATTCGGCCGAGGCCAGGAAGCGGCGCACGCCCCTCCTGCGGTTCACGCGCGCCGAAGAACGCCTGACGGGCATGCCGGTGCTGGGGATCATGTACCCCTCCGTGGCGCTGGCGCGCTTGTGCGATCCCCTGCACTTGCGGCTGATAGCGAAAGGGGGGCTCCCGAGCATAGAAGAATTGTTGAAGGCGATGGAGGCCAGGGTCGAGCGCGCGCTGCGGGATATTCTCCCCAAGGGGAAGCCGTCAGTGGCCGAAGACGAGTCGTGGTACTGGGCGGCCCCGCTACTGCTTGACCTGCAAGCCGACGGCGACCGCATGCGCCAGTGGCTTTTCTCCCCGTGGCGGGCGCAAGAGTGGTCATCAGGGCCTCTCACGGAAGAGTGGTACGCGGAGGCTTCGCTCTGGTCAGCCCACGTCGAACACGCGCGCCGCCTGGTTAACGGGCAGGTCGAATTAGGGCGACCTCCTTCCGACCTGACTTCGGTGCTCGCCAGGATGGGGATAGCCGGGCCGGCGGTCAGCGCCCTGCGAGCCTTGGCCCGCGTGGCCGGCGGGATCGACAAGGTTGATTTAAACGTCTTGAGGACGGGCGCCGCGCAGGTCGCGTGGTCGTTCAGGCACCTGTTCAACCTGCCCGAGTCGACGGCCCTCATCAGGGGGCTGAACGGCGCCGAGCCCTACTGGGAGCGCGTTCTAGATTACTGCGTCGACGGCGGGTTGCAATCCACCCTCGACGAGTACACGCACATCCTCCGCGAGTCTCTAGGTCTCCTAGGCAGCAAGCCCGAAGTGACGATCGTCGCCGTGGCGGAGGCGGTGCGTGAATCGCTTTCGCTAAGGACCGCCACGCTGGCAGTCGACGACATCCGCGCGAGCGCCGCCCGCTCCAGTGTGACCCGAACGCCCCGCCGCATGCGGGGCCATTTCGCCCTCCGGTTTGGGGAAGATAAAGCCGACGAGGACCGCGGGCTCAACCGCGCCGAGCACGTCCGCGCTGCCTTCAACTCCCCCTTCTGGCCCTTCGTGCTAAGCACAACCTCGGTGGGGCAGGAAGGTCTGGACTTTCACCACTACTGTCACGCCGTCGTGCACTGGAACCTGCCTGCTAACCCCGTAGACCTTGAGCAGCGTGAAGGGCGGGTCCACCGGTACAAGGGCCACGCCGTACGCAAAAACCTCGCACGGACGTACGGGAGCCTACAGGCATCAGACGCCGATGAACCCGACATATGGACGGAATTATTCGAAGCCGCGCGCAAAGATCGGGATAGTGCTTCTTCGGACCTGATCCCTTTCTGGGTTTTCGCGGTTGATGAAGGTGCCAAGATAGAACGTTATATCCCGGCGCTCCCGCTCAGCCGTGACTTTGAGCATTATGAGGCACTGCGCCGCTCGCTTGCCGTTTACCGAATGGTTTTTGGTCAGAGCAGGCAGGAAGAGCTGACTACATATTTACTCAGCCGACTTTCCGGGGATAAAGTAGAGACACTTTCCGGTCTTCTGCGCGTTAACCTTGAGCCTCCACACAGAGTGGATGTAGCACCACCGGCACTTTCGCGCTCCAAGCTGTCCGGAGCTATCTCCCCTCCCGATTCAGGAGAGTAAGAGTGTGCTCGGCGCCCGCCTGATCAATCAACTCCTTCTCCAGCGCAGCTAACCTCAGCGAGTCCCTTACTTAGACAATCGAGAGTAAGCGCTTTCAAACACCTGTTGTTTTACGTCGGCGCGCAATTGCAGCACTGTGCAGGTCGCGCTTGACCGTGATCCGCTGCACATAATATGTCGTCGTACTCAGATTGGATTGATCGAGCGCGTCATGCGTCGCCGCCATCGAGTCGGTCTCCTCGGCGACTATACGGGCGTAAGTGTGCCGCGTCTGATGCAGATGCACGTGACCAAGCCCCGCCTGCCGCGCGTATAGCTTCAGGTTGCGCACGAAAGCATGTGACGTGAGTGCGTCGTCCGACAGCTCCGTGTGGTTGTGCCTCGTCCACAGCGGCTCGTCAGTCCTGAACTCTCGCAGGCGATTTGACGAGGTCAGGTAATCGAGCAACGCAGCTCTGACCTCGGGGTCCTGTACTTCCCGCGCCCGGTACCGCCCGCCCTTGACCCGTCCGCTGAGGATGATGCGATCATCCTCTACTGTGACGTCCTGCCCGCGCAGGGAGATAACCTCTTCCCGGCGCAGCCCCGTGCTGGTGTAGAGAAGAAGTAAGGTTAGATCTCGCTTCGCCACCAGGTCACCGGTCGCGGCTTTTTGACGGACCACGTCTGTCAACGCCCGTAGCTCTTCATCCGTCCAGGCTTTCGTCGCCTCAGTCTGATACGGGCGCACGCGCTTGGGACGGGCGAGCAGGGCCGGGTTCTGACGCAGGTGCGCTCCGACTGCAGGCTGGGACATGGCCCAGCGGTAGAAGGAGGAGAGGGAGGCGACGCGGGCGTAGACGGTGGCGGGGCTCTTGCCTTCGTCCTCCATCCGTTCGCACCACGCCCGGACGTCCGTCGGCTCGACTTCCCCGGGGGACTTCCTTACCCAGTCGAAGAATGACCGGATGATCTTCTGTTTCTTCTTCAGCTGTTCCTTGCGGCGGCGCGTATCGACGCCGGTCGAAGCAGTAGCCCACAGCTCGATGGCGGTGTGCAACACCATCCGTTGGCGGTCGTCGTATAGGGCGAGCGCCGCGTCCATGGGTGCTTCTGAATTCGGTGTGCTCACGATTCCACCTCATCGCGTACCCGGGAAGTTTGAATAAAAACGGGTAGCGGCTTGATATTGCACTGACGGTATCGGTGCAATATCAAGTCGCGCTATTTTTTCCCTCTGTCCCTTTTACAGGATTTTCCCGCACCCCTTACAGGAATCGCGTGTTCGTGGAACTGTCAAGAGAGAATGCCCCGAGCGGTTTCTAATAACCAAGAGGCTACAAAAGGTGTAGGTAGATCGACGCACACCGCCTCATCAGGCTGGCCGACCTAGACCGCGGTCTAGTGGAGATGGAGACTTTCGTCGCCCGCGCCGGGCTGGCGGCCGATAGCCCCTAACGCGACACCTTGTCTCCACGCCCTGAAAAGCTAGAGGCTTACCTCAAGGCCGCGATTGGCTCATGATAAGCGTCCCATTCGGCAGTTGTTAACACGCCTTCACGGGGCGTCGGCAGACACGGAGCAAGAGCCTTCAAGTGAGCCATAGGGAAGGGAAGCGCATCCTGACGGCAGACTATTCAGAACTCCCCGCGCCAACGAGTCAATTGGTCGAGTGCCATTACAGTGTAAATGCTTTCGATCTGCTTATATATTTCGACGGCCGCCGCAGCGGCCTCAATTGCGTCGGAGCGTTTGCCTGATTGGGACTGCATCAGGCTGATGTTCCACAGCGCATTAGCTTCGCCCAAGCGATGACCAGTCTCTCGCGCGATGGCCAAGGAACGTTCGTAATATTCCATCGCCCGGCCGGTTTGCTCTGACTTGGCGTAAGCGGCTCCGAGGTTGCCGAGGCATGTGCTCTCACCCAGGCGGTCGTCTGTCTCCCGGTGGATGGACAACGCCTCCGTATACAGCCTGATGGCGTTCTGAATTTGGCCCAGCTCAACGTAGACGGCACCTAGGTTACACAGGTCTGCGGCCTCGCCGCGACGGTCCCCGAGCTGGCGTTCGATCTCCAGAGCCTGCGTGTGAAGCTCAAGGGCGCGTTCGTATTCACCAGAATCGGAGCAGGCGTTCCCCCAGTTGCCCAAGGCGTTGCTCTCGCCAATGCGGTCGCCTATGGCCCGCGCGATGGCGAGTTGTCGTTTAAGCAGCCTGACCGCTTGACGCGGCTTGCCGAGCAGCCTGTAGGCTGTGGCGAGATTGCCGTGCGCGTTGGCCTCACCGGCGCGGTCGCCGCTTTCACGCGCGATAGCCAGATACCGGCGGTAATACTCCACGGCCTTCTTCATCTCGCCCATCTCCTGGCAGGCCACCCCGAGGTTGCCGAGACACGCGCCCTCGCCCGCACGGAACCCGGTCCGGCGATAGATGGTCAGCGCTTCTTCATACAACGTCACCGCACGTCTGGTCTCACCGATTCTGCTGTATGCCGCGCCCAGATTACACAACCGGGTGGCCTCGCCGACCAGGTTGTTATTGCTGCGATCGATAGCCAGTGCCAGCTCGTATAGTTCTATCGCGCGGCGTGCCTCGCTCAAAGCGAAGTAAGTCGCGCCGAGGTTACTTAAAGCGTCGGCCTCATCCGCGCTGCTACCGAGTTCACGCGCGATGGCGAGGTACTCCTGATAATTCTTCACCGCATCGTGAAACTTACCTAGAGCCGAGTACGAGGCGCCCAGATTAAGCAGGTCTATGCCCTCCGCAATGCGGTCACCAATTTCTCTGTCGATGCTCAGGGATTGTCGATATAGCTCAACGGCGCGGCGGTTCTCGCCCAGCGCGGAGTAAGCATTCGCCTCACCCGCGATGGCAGAACTTATGCCCCGCCGGTCTCCAAGCTCGATGTAAATGGCCAGTGATTGCTCGTGCAACTCGACGGCGCGTCGCGGCTGGCCCATCTCGTAGTAGGCGTGGCCCAAGTGATCCATCCCGATGGCCATGCCCTGTGGGTCTCGGGCCTCTTCGCTGAGCTGCACGGCCCGCTGATAGAACCGCGTCGCGAGACGCAGCCGCCCGATGGAAGCATACGCGGCGCCCAGGGTGTCCAGGTAAGAGACTTCCAGGCCGGGGTCTTTCGCGCGGCGGGCCGCCTTCAGCGACTTCCTCAGCCACCTGATGCGGTCGCGTGGATGCAGTCGCAGTTCGAGGACGTAGACACCCGCGTCTGCGAATTTGGAACACAGCGAGTTGGCCGTCGTGCTGCGTAAGGCGTTGAGTTCGACCCACGATTGGGCGGTCTCGATGTTCGCCCATTCTGAATCGAGCAGTTGTAGACCCTGCATAATAGACCCGCCGCCGCTGAGGTAAAGGGCGTCCGCCTGCCCGAGCATCTCCAGGCAATAGGCCGCATGGCGCTCATAGGCGTCTTCGAGTCCCGCGGGCATCTGGTCTGGCGTCGTCATGTGTGCAGGTGGATAAAGCGTTTAGGGCAAGGCCGCTGGTCTAAACGGAAGCTGCGTCCGCGTCCAGCCGATTCTGCCATTGCGCCGCTTGGGCACGAATCTGCTCGACGCGCGGGTCTTCTATCTGCTCGAAAATGTCGATGGCGGCGGCGGCAAATGACACGGCCATAGGCAGGCGCCCCAAAGCCCCGTAGGTAAGAGCCAGATTGGCAAGGTCGGCCCCCTCGCCGCGCCGGTCGCCGGAGGCGCGCGAGATTTCCACGTGACGCTCGAAGCAGTCGATGGCTTTATCATAATCACCCAGGCTCCTGTAGACGGTGCCGAGGTTTCCTAGCGCGTTGCCTTCCGCCAAACGGTTGCCGGTCTCGCGGGCGATTTCAAGGTGCTGCGAAAAATATTCCGACGCCTTGCGGATGTCGCCGAGCGCCAAGTGGACGAGGCCCATGTTTCCCAGATCGGCCCCTTCCGCATTCCGATCACCTATCTCGCGGTCGATGGCGAGCGCCTGTGTGTGGTAATCGAGTGCCCGCTGCGTCTCACGTAGAATGAGGTACGCACGGCCGAGGTTCCCGAGGTTGACAGCCTCGCCTTGTCGATCGCCGAGTCGTCGAGCACCTTCGAGGGCTCGTTCATAATACGCGAGGGCGCGGTCCGCCTCGCCGAGGTCGAGCCACACGTTACCGAGATTTCCCAAGCCACGGCTCTCCGCCCAGGGGTCTTCGAGTTCACGCGTGATGGCGAGATGTTGCTCGTAATACTCGACGGCCTTCCGCGGCTCGGCCAACGTTACGTAAGCGATGCCCAAGTCGCCTAACGCGTTACCTTCGCTCCTGCGGTCGTTGATTTCTCTGGCAATGGCTAAACGCTGCTGGTTGAGTTCGACAGAGCGCTCGATCTCACCTAAGTCGATGCAGGCGCCGGCCAAGTTCCCTAAACTGTCCGCCTCACCCCTGCGATCACCCAGAGCGCGGTCAATAGCGAGAGCCTGTTCGTAGTGCTCGACGGCGCGCCGAACTTCGCCCAAACCCTGCCAGCAATGCCCGAGGTTAGACAAGGAGGACGCCTCGCCGCGCCGGTCGCCGAGTTGTCGCGCGATGCCGAGTCGTTCCTCATACAAAGGGATCGCATGCCGAGAATCGCCGCGCTCGGAATAGATAGTTGCCATGTTGCTTATGCTGAAGCCCTCGCTCTCCCGGTCGCCGATTTCACGGGCGAGGGTCAGAGACTCCTCCCAGCACTCCGCCGCACGCTCGACCTGGCCGAGTTGGAACAGCCCTGCGCCTAGGTTGACAAGGTAAGCCGTCTCGCCCTCGCGGTCTCTTAACTTTCGCGCCGCCGCCAACGACGCTTCAAGCCATTCGATACGCTCACGCGGATGTTGCAGCAGATCGAGCAGGTATGTGCCCGCACCGGGGTAGGTGAGACAGAGGTCTGCCGCCGCTTCGTCCTCATCCATGTGAGCAGCCGCCCACTGTTGGCCCGAGCGAATGTTCTCCCATTCCGAGTTGAAGCCTCGTAGGGCCACGTCGTCATCGTCGCCGGTCAGGTAGAGGTTATCCAGCGTGTGCAGCACCTCGGCGTAGTGCGCCGCGTACCTGCTCCACGCTTCGTGTAGGCTTTCCATAGATGACTACTCCTCCGCATCCGTAGTAAGGAGACCGCCGACCGGGGAGCCGGTCTCGGCCTTGCGCACGTCGGCCCGCGTTACATTGTACGTGACGCACATACGCCGTCCAGCGGCGCGGCGGCGCGACAACTAACCCGTCGTCTTTTATTGATCGCCTCGGCGCGTACTCCCGTGTAGAATGCTCGCAAGTTCGGAGGCGACGCTCTTGTCCGCTCGCCCCTTACACGTGGGGTGGATGTTACTTGACCGTTCCGCAACGACCATGCCCAGCTTACACGAAGACTACGAAGCCGACGCCCAGGTCAGCCTCATGCAGTTAGACCTTCGCCACGCGTCCCACTACATGGGTCTACTGCTGCACGCCGACAGGCTCTACGAGCGCGGCCGCGAACACTCGCGAAAGGCGCTCGCGCTTTTCGAGGAAGAGCGGAGCAGCATCGAAGTCGCCTTCGGCCGCACGGCCGCTTACGCCGGCGAGAACCTTGCGGCGGCCGATTTGTGTTGTCACTTCTACGAGGCCGGGGCTCGACTCTTCTACCTGCGCCTGCATCCCCTCACGAACATCCGTTGGGCTGAAGACGCATTCGCCGCCGCGCGACGCTGCCGGGACAGGCGAGCCGAGTCGCACTGCCTGGGCGGGCTCGGCGTGGCCTACGCTGCCGTCGGCGATTTCCGCCGTGGCATGGAGTCACTCCAAAAGCGTCTGGAGATAGCGCGTGGAGATGGCGACCGCGAAGGTGAGGCCACGACGCTCGGCAACATGGGAACCATCCACACGAAGCTGGGTGAAGCCCGCCGCGCCGTCGCTTGCCACGAGCAACAACTCTCGATTCTCAGAGGGCTTGGGCGGCCGCAAGCGGAGTTGAAGATATTGGGCAACCTCGCCAACGCCTACGCCGACCTGGGCGAGGCGAAGCGTGCAATCGAGTACAACGAACAGGCGCTCCTCATCGCCCGAGACCTGGGGGACGACTACACGGAAGGTGCGCTGCTGGGTAATCTCGGCATGGCCTACACCCTTCTGAGTCAGATGCGCCGCGCCGTCGAGTGCTACGAGAGTGCGCTGCTCATCGCGCGGCAGTTGGGCGACCGCCGCAGCGAGGCTTACGCGCTGCGCAACCTCGGTCTGGCCTACGCCGAGATGGACGACCCGCGCCGCGCCGCCGTGTATCACGAGCAGCACTTGCTCATGACCCAAGAGATGGGCGACCGCTACGCCGAAGCCGAGGCACTCTACAACCTCGGCAGCGCCCTCTACCAGTCAGGGCAGGCTGCGCGGGTCATCGAGCTAGGCGAGCAGGCTTTGAAGATCGACCGCGAGACGGCGAACCGCTCGGGCGAGGGTCGAGACTTCGGACTGCTGGCCGGGGCTTACCGCATTAAGGGCGAGACGGCGCATGCCGCGAAACTCTACGAGCAGCAACTCACGGTCGCTCGCGAGCTGAAAGACGTGAGGGGCGAGGCCATCGCGTTGAGCAGTCTCGCCACACTCCACCTACAGCTCAAGGACGGGAGCCGCGCCGTCGCGCTCCTCGAAGAGGCCGAGGCGGTGTTTGTCCGTGTGGGTGACCGCCGCTCGCTCGGTCACAACACCAGTAATCTCGGCTACGCCTACTACCTGTCCGGCGACTTGGCGCGGGCGGCCGAATGCTACGACCGATGCGTGGCCTTCGCACGCGAGGCGTCCAATCATTTCGGCGAGGCCGCGATGCTGGTCAACAAGGGCACCATGCTCGAAGAACTAGGCGAGCGTGAGGGGGCCGTGGCGGCCTTCGCCGACGCCTTCGTCATCTTCGAAAAGCTCGGGGCACCCGAGGCCGCCGACGTGCGCGCGCAACTCGACGAATGGCGCGCCCCCTCGAACTCATGATCAGCGTCCCCTCGCCGACCTGACAGACTATGACGACCCTCTTCGACGCACTTTTCAGACACTCATTCTATTTCGAGGAGCTGCTGCGCGGCGTCTCTGACGACTGCTTTAAGGGAGGCGAGTCTGCCACGCACGCGCTCGGCGTGCTGGAGCGTGAGTGGGAGAACATCAAGGCCGGGCAGCGTTGGGCAGCGGAGAAGGCCGGGAGCGCGCCCGAGGCCAGTCACTTGTGCGAAAGCTACGCGGCCGCCGGGTGGCTCGTCCTGGAGTGGCGCATGCATGGGCGCGAACAGGTGCGTTGGGCGAAGGAGGGGCTGGCTGCAGCGCGCCGGATGGGCTACAGGGAGGCGGAGGGGCGACACCTGAGCAACCTAGGGCACGCATACAACACTCTGGGACAGGCGCGACGCGCGCTCATCTGTCACCGGCTGGCTCTCTCGGTCGCGCGCGAGGCGGGCAGCCGCTTGCACGAGGCCGAAGACCTGTTCGGTATCGGGATGGCGCTGCTGTCGCTCGGCGAGGCGCGCGAGGCAATCGGCCTCTTCGAGCGGTCGGTTGAGATTCTGCGAGAGTTGGGCGACCGCCTCATCGAGGCAACACCGCTCGCACAGCTCGGCGTCGCGCACGAGAGGCTCGGCAACACGCGCCGCGCTGTCACCTATCACGAACAGGCGCTCGCCATCTCGCGCGAGTTGGGCGACCGCCGCGGCGAGGCCGAAGCCCTCAACCAACTTGGCATCTGCGCCGAGACCCTCGGCGACGCGCGCCGCGCCGTCGCCCTGCACGAAGAGGCGCTCGCGCTCTTCCGCTCGTCCGGCGACCTGCGCGGCGAGTGCCACACACTGAATGAGATGGGGAACGCGCTCTACGACCTGGGCGAGTGGCGGCGGGCCGTCGTATGTCACGAGCAGTGCCTGGCACTCGCGCGCCGGCTCGGCGACCTCACGGCCGAGGGCGATGCACTCGGCAACCTCGGCATCGCCTGCCACGCGCTCGGCGACCTGCCGCGCGCCATCGAGTACCACGAGCAGTCACTGGCTATCTCGCGCGCGGCGGGCGACGTTTGGAACGAAGGGCGCAGCCTCGGCAACCTCGGCCTTGCCTTCGAGGCGGCGGGCGACGCGCACAGCGCCGTCGAGTATCATGAGCAGGCACTCGCCATCTCAAGAGAGATTGAAGACCGCAATGCGGAGGCTCATGACCTGTGCAACCTCGGGAGCGCCTACGCGCTCGCGCGCGAACCACGCCGCGTCATCGTGATGTGCGAGCAATCTCTGACCCTCGCGAGGGAGACCGGAGCACGCGAGGTCGAGGCCGAAGACCTGCGGCTGCTCGGCGTAGCGCACGAGATGCTGGGCGACGCCCCGCGCGCCGCGAGCTACTTCGGTCACTCGCTGGAGCTGGCTCGGGAGATTGACAACAGCAGGGCCGAGGCGGCCGCGCTCGAC
>DATCWB010000309.1:0-37185 GCA_036566625.1 Pyrinomonadaceae bacterium | reverse complement strand
CACGCTGCTTCAGTCGGTGCATCCGCGCGTTGCGTCGTGCCGTAGACTTGTTCGTCCGTTGCTACAACGCACGTCAACTTCGTAAACGCAAGTACCCGCAGTACCCTGCGTCACTTGCAACTTTTATTTAGACACTCCCTGTGATTTGGCGACATCTACAACATAGACGTGGCAAGCATCATTATCCGTTTGAGCGGCCACGCCAGCCGAAAGCAAAAATAGTGTGGTTGTGGCTAAGATTATTCTCATAACTTGCAATAGAAGAAGAAACCTAACGCCAGGCATCACCCGCCGCGCCGAGCCTATGCTAAAGACAAGTCTCGCGGATGAGAGCCCGCTATTCGCGGTCGGGTGCATGCCGTTTTTCGGTTGCCCATCGCCTGAAACTGCGCAACGCTCACCGCCTACCTCATCAGGAATTATTCAACGCTTGCCTTGCGCTGTCCAGAGTATGAGGAAGCGCGGCGGCACGTTGGGGAATGTAAGCCTTCAACTGAACTGAGTGAAGCCGCGCGCCGCTCATTGGCGACAAGTCTCGCGCTCACCTCTAAGTTCAACTAGCAGCAGCCGAACGCTCGGCATCAGCCCCCGCGCACACAACGCGGATACGGACAAGTTTTCCATGAGAAGCAGGTAATTCGCGGTCGGCAGTATGGCGTTGTTATACAGCGGTTTCAGCACCTACCGCTTTCTGGTTTGTTAAGCCTCTGATGATTGAATCTGCTTCGCAATCTCATCAATACAAGGAACGTATTCTCCTTCTGTAGAGACTTCGATTGTAGGCACATTGATCCTCGGTGCTGCATAACTGGCGGGAGGTAAAAATACGCCCGTTTCCCTGTAATGGGAAACACGGTTGTCGCCGTGATAATGCTCTCTGTTTGGATTCTCTAAACCTCGTTGAAGGTGGCGTCTTGCGGCAACTGTACCATCAACGGAGCATAGAACTATCATCGGTGAAGCTAATTCAAAAATCTCAGGCATTCTCGACTCCCAAACCTTGTGCTGAAACGCCGCCTCGATGACAACAGAGATGTGACCCGCAAGATATTGATTCACTATGCAGAAGAAAAAGTCGGTGACTAATCCGTCGGTGCCAAGTGGTAGTTGGTCGTGTTTGACACCCCAAGTGTTGACGTAGCCCTGTTTGATTTCATCGCGGCTGATCACCGGCATCCACAAACGCTCCCCAAGTTTCTTGGCGAGCGTGGTTTTCCCCGCCCCCGCCCTGCCCGTAACAATGATGCACTTTGGTTTCCTGTTCATATTTCCGGATGCCGGAAGATTAACCACAGCGCGCTGTCAGACGGCGCTTTCAGTAGCATACAGCTTTTGGAGTTCTTTCAGCGTCAGCACGCGGGCTATTCCGCCGTCTAAATAATCTAAAGTCATCTCATGATGCTCCAAATCCTTGGATGCCACGCAATCACGGACGACAATAACCTGAAAGTCTCTCTGATAAGCATCTATTGCGGCGGTGCGGATGCAGGCGTGGGTATTAACCCCGGCAAGAATCAGCGGCTCTGCGTCAAGTCGCCGGAGCAGCGACTCTATCGACGTCCCGTAGAACATGCTGTACCTCTTTTTGACCACCTCGATGTCCGAATCGGAACGCGTCAACTCGTTGAGGATCTGGGCACCGGGAGTATCCTTGATGAACATTCGGATGTCCTCCCTTTTCATGTCCAAAAACGCGTCGTTTAGGTCGGACTCAAACTCTTGGCGAACCCAGATTACGGGGAAGCCCTTTTCGCGCGCTAAAGTCGTCAGATGGTTTATGGACGAACAGAGTGCCGTGCGCATCCGGCCAAGCTCGGCGTGACCGAAACAATCGTTCAACATATCTATCACGAAAACAGCCGGGCGCTTCATCATCCCTCCAACAATATGTAAAGCTGTATAACGCCAAGCATCACCCGCGCCCACATTCTACTTCCATGAGAGACTCCGTGGCGGGGCATCGGGTGCATGCCGTTGTTAGGCTGTCGAGCGCAGCCACCCAACTTACATTAATCGCAATCCCCACCGCTGAACATCATGCATCGTTGCTGAGACTCATCCAAGATAACAAAGGCGAAGTTGCCGATAATGCCTCCAGTGCCGAAGCCATCCAGACTTTCTTTCGTTATGTATTCAAAGAAACGCTCCTGCTCATAACCTATACACTCTCCGAGATACTGCCACATCCCAAGATGCGGCTCTACCACTGGCGTTAAGATTCTCAGGCTCTCCATCTCTGGGAGAGAACGCCCCAGTTCATATCTGAGCGTGTCCAGCAAATCACGGATTGTGCCCTCGCCAATCTCCGCCTTATCGGGCTTACAGTCCGGGTAGGCTACTTTGATAAGCTGCTTGACATCGGAAACCGCGCCCTCAATCTCGAATAACCTAACATCAAAATACCACTTCAATTCACCGGTTCTAATAAAGTCGCTGACGGCCTCTAAGTAACCTTCGAGTTTATGGAGCGCGGGTGGTTCGATTTCTCTCAGGTTCATTGTATTACTCAAGTCCGGCAGCCTAACGCCCTGCATCACCCGCGCCTGCTGCGATGAGAGATGGGAGGCATGATGATAGGGCGTCGGGTGCATGCTGTTGTTGGGCAGCGTGCATGGACATGCAAGATAGAGTGGCCCTCCATCTCAGCGACTTTGCTCTTTCACAGGCGGTGACGCCGTTATTCGACCGACCCCATAAGCGCCACTGAAAGGAGCGCCTTGCGCGACGGCCAATTTCACCGACCATGCTGTGGCACCGACTTGAGACCGGTAAGAATAAGGCGCGCAAGTAACCTCTTCGGAATCCGGCGACGGCGACCGGCAGCCCCACGCCTCGCCGCCCTCGTGCGACATGTTGAGACTGGTGATGCGCGAGCCGGGGATAGATTTTGTCAGCAGATAACCCATGGGCTCATACTCACTGTTCCACGACACGCCGCGCGTTAGCCGGGTGTGCACGTTGCCAGAGAGCACAACAAGTAAGCTCTTAGGCTCATGGCCCGCCTCGGCGGCCAAGTTTTGCGCCATCACCCGATCACGCTCTTGGGAGGGTGTCCCCGGCTTACTGTCATAGGCAACGATTCGCACTTTGTAGCCCGAGGCCCGCAGGATGCGGACCCGTCCAATCAGACGCAGCATCGCCACGCTGGTGCGACCGTCCTGACGGATGGGGCGCCAAAATGCACCTTCAGTCAGTTGTGCCTCGGCTGCTGCCCCCCCGCCGGAGTTTAGAAAGCGATCAACCGCCGCCTGCTCCCCAAAAGGAATTTCGAGCCCCAAAGTTACTGGGACCCGACTCTTCGCTGTTATACAGACTACGTCTGCAATGAAAGCAGGTACCTCCTGCGTTCCGTGCATTTCCCCGAAAAGTAGGATGTTGCCCCGCTTGAGCAACGCGGAGAGTCCACTTACCGATTGGCAAGTCTGCGGCCGGGTAGGCGCGGCGATGGCCGCCTCGCCTATCGCTATCGAAGCGAATAGAGAAAGGATCATGACTAAACTTAGTTTCCGAAGTGGACAAGCACCCATAAAGCCTCCGCCATTAAGCAACGTCAGCCGCCCAACGCCCGGCATCACCCGCCCGCTGCTGCCTTGAAGATGAAGGCCGCGCCGTTGCGGGTCGGGTGCATGCCGTTGTTATGCCGCTCACGGCTCATAATTCCAAGCTGCTTCAGGCATCTTCTTGATGATGTCACGCAGACTTTCTCCTGACAACTCGGCTAGGCAGCGGAACGCACGCCCGGAAACATAGCTCTCACCGTCCGGCAAACACATGGCAATCTTTTGATAAAGCCGCCGGACGACAGCATTGTCCACGGCCCCGCCCTTAAGGTATGCACCTCCGTGTTCCTGAATGTCCGCTGCAAGTCTGGTAATCAGCAATATTGCCGCTCCACGACCGCGATGGGAGGGACGAACGAAAAAGTCGATAACGTCGCCGCCCTTCAGACACCAGTGAAGGTCATAGGAAGCTACCCAAGCAACAAACCCGATAACCTTCCGGTTAAGGGTTTCTGCCACGATTATTTTCACTTCATTACCAAGCAGGTGCTGCTCTAATAGCTGGATGTTCCCTCCCCATACGCCATGATATGTCTCCCGCATGTAGGCTTCCAGCAATTCCCCCAAAGGTGGAACATCACTTTGGTTAGCTTTGCGAATCAGGTAAGGCACTGTTCAGTTTTACTCGCCCTTAACGATGCGGCATAACGCCTGGCATCAGCGGCGCGCACGAATCTTAGAGTTTAAGAAAGCCGATGTGTTGCGCGTCCGCTGCATGCCGTTGTTAGACATCGTAAGGGGGTATGCGCACTTTTCCTTTGCCGAAATAGTAATGCGACAGAGTAGGCTAGAATCGTGCTGGCAAGGATGATTTGAAATAGCTGCCCCTCACCCAAGTTCGGCCACCATAAGCTGAAATGCCTATAAGTAAACCTTGGCACTTCGGCAGCTTTCGCCAGCAGGAGAAAGTCTCGGCACAAAACATTTAAGAGCACGCCGCCGCTAAGTGCCACTGCGGCTACGAGGCTTCCAAGCCTTTGCGACAGTAGCGCTGCGGAGGCGAGGACAAGCAGGGTCGCAAAAAATATCTCATCGTAATAAAGGCCCTTCAGGCTGGGGCCAAATCTTTCATCAGAGGAGAGTCGCGCTTCCAGCACTATCATCCACGCGAGACTGAACAGCGAGAGGCCGATGAGCAGGGGTCTTATTCTCAGAAGTACTTTCATAATACCTCGCTACCATCATTATCATTCAACAGATGTCTAACGCCCGGCATCACCCGCCGCGCATTCAACTAAACGGGCACGGCGTCTCGCGGATGAAAGCCGCGCTATTCGCGCTCGGGTGCATGCCGTTGTTAGATTGCGCTGCGAGATGAACACGCAACCTACGCGAACTTATTCCGCTGGCAGAAGCTATCACGTAAAAAACTAAACCACAGAAACGACTGGCCTGCCAAATATAGCGCGAATGCGGACGCAGCCAAACGTCCCGCGCGCGTCCCCACGGTGCTGACGCGCGCCGAGGTGCGCCGCCTGCTCGTAGGTCTCGGCGGCACCCACTACTTGATGGCTTCCCTCCTCTACGGCTCCGGGCTGAGGCTGATGGAATGCGTGCGTCTGCGCGTCAAGGAGGTGGACTTCGGCTACCTGCCGATCACTTTCAGGGACGGCAAGTACAATTATGTTTATGTGAGGGAGTTCATCAAGCTAGCTAAGCTGCCTCTGATACCACTCTCGTAACCTGCGCCGCAGTTACATCCCTTCTGGTCGCCGTCAGTCCAATCATGCAGAATCCGTGTCTCGTTATGTTGCAGTTCACCGCTCATCCAGCGCTTCTGCCGCTCCCTCTGGCGGTTGCAGGGATTTTTCCGCCGACGTATTAACGCGGAAAGCCTTCACTCCAAAAGAAAATCGGCAACTGTGTCCGTTTCCCCCGCCCTTTCTCGCTTGTAATGAAGTGAAGGCAACTTAAGAAAAAGTTTCCACCCGCTAGAAGAGGTCTCCGCCCGCGCCAACGAAATTTTTGTTCCAACGCGGGGAGAGAAATTCACCAAGCCTGTAGCTATTCGTCCACAACAAGGAGACTCGAAAATGAACCGTCAGTCGCGACCGTCCCTGTCGTTCACCACTCGCCGCAGACGAATTACGCCTCGACCGGCGCGGATCGTTTTGTTCGTTACGTCTGTGCTGTTCGTCGTTGTTGTCGCCGCACATTTTGCTCCGCACCGGACGAGCGCCGCCGACGGCGGCATCCTCGACCCGACCTTTGACGGCGACGGCAAAGTAATCACCGACTTTAACGCGGGCTTTGATGAAGCGAACGATGTCGTCGTCCAACCGGACGGCAAGATCGTCGCAGTCGGCGGCAGCGGCGCTTTCAAATTGGCGCGCTACAACCCGGACGGCTCGCTCGATACCACGTTCGACGCGGACGGCAGAGTGACGACCACCGTATCCAGCGGCACAGCGCAAGGTGTCGCCCTGCAAGCGGACGGCAAAATCATTGTGGTGGGCGATGCGATAGTCAACAACAGAACTGATGTTGTGCTCATGCGTTACAACGCGGACGGCTCGCCTGACACTTCGTTCGATTCGGACGGCA
This sequence comes from Pyrinomonadaceae bacterium, assembly GCA_036566625.1. Classification (GTDB taxonomy): domain Bacteria; phylum Acidobacteriota; class Blastocatellia; order Pyrinomonadales; family Pyrinomonadaceae; genus JAIVJZ01. The sequence continues at coordinate 31,081 of DATCWB010000309.1, read as the reverse complement.
GGGTCAACACGGATTTCAACGGCGGCAATGATCGCGGCTTCGCCGTCGCGATTGCCACGGACGGGCGGATCGTCGTCGTCGGGCAGGCGCAGAGCGCGCCCGGTAGCGGCGTCTTCACGTTCGCGCTCGCGCGTTACGACACGAACGGCGCGCTCGACACCTCGTTCGACTCCGACGGCAAAGTGACGACTAATTTCAACTCTAATGACTTTGGCAACGACGTGGTTATTCAAACCGACGGTAAAATCGTCGCCGCCGGAACAACTTTTACCTCCAATAACAGCGAAATCGCGCTCGCGCGTTATAACCCGGACGGCGCACTCGACACATCCTTTGACTCTGACGGCAAGGTGACGACCAACGTCTTCGGCGCGAACTCCGCGGATGCCGTCGCCCTGCAAGCGGACGGCAAGATCGTCGCCGCCGGGGCGACCGGCAACCTGTTTGCGCTCGTGCGTTACAACCCGAACGGCTCGCTCGACACGTCGTTTGACGGGGACGGCAAAGTGGCGACCGGGTTTAACGGGTTCAGTGCCGGCGCGCGAGATGTCCTCGTTCAGCCGAACGGCAAGATCACTGCCGTCGGCGGGGATGACGCTTTCCTGTTGGCGCAGTACACTCCTGCGGGCGCGCTCGACCCGACCTTCGGCGCGGGCGGCATGATGGTCACGGACTTTGCCGCTTCGGGCAACGAGGCCGCGAATGCAGTCGCGCTGCAAGCGGACGGCAAGTTAATCGTCGCGGGTGCTGCGACCGTCGGCGCGACGACCGACTTTGCGCTCGCGCGCTACGCCGCCGGACCCGACCCCACGCCGACCCCTACGCCGACGCCTGAGCCGCTACAACCTTGCGTTGACGCGAGCTTCGACGCGGACGGCAGAGTGACGACCGATTTTACCGGCAGCGGCGACGCCGTGCGCGCCGTCGCCCTGCAACCGGACGGGCGCATCGTGGTTGCCGGGGACTCGCGCGTGAGCAGTAGTTTCAGCACCCAAAACTTCGCGCTCGCGCGCTATAACTCGAACGGCTCGCTCGATACCACGTTCGATACGGACGGCAAGGTCACGACAGACTTCTCCGGCAGCTCCGATGCTGCGTTGGCTGTTGTCATTCAGCCGGACGGCAAGATCGTCGTGGCAGGATTCGCCAGCATCGGCTCAAGCAGCGTCTTCGCGTTGGCACGCTACAACGCGGACGGCTCGCTCGACACGAGCTTTGACGCGGATGGCAAGGTGACGACGATGTTTGGCAGCAACACCCTCGCTCGCGCCGTCGCGCTCCAACCGGACGGCAAGATCGTCGCGGCGGGCGACAGTGACAATCACTTCGCGCTCGCGCGCTACAACCCGGACGGCTCGCTCGATACGAGTTTCGATGCGGACGGCAAGCTGACAATGAGCATCGGCAGAGCAAGTTCTGCGCGCGGCGTCGTTGTTCAATCGGACAATCGCATCGTCGTCGCCGGCTCGGCTATCATCTCCTCAAACAGCAGCTTCGCGCTCGTGCGCTACAACCCGAACGGCTCGCTCGATACCTCGTTCGACGCGGACGGTTCGCTGATCACGGACTTCGCCAATAGCAGCGCGTCGGCTGAAGCTGTCGCTATTCAAGCGGACGGCAAAATCGTCGCGGCGGGCAGTGCTTTTCAAACTCAAACCGGAATCAATCGCTTCGCCTTAGCGCGTTACAACGTGGACGGCTCGCTCGATACGAGTTTCGACACGGACGGCAGAATCACAAACGACTTCTCCGGCAACGGCGGCTCGGCCGCCGCTCTCGCCATCGGCGCAGACGGCAAGATTGTGGCAGCCGGAACCGCCCGCTCCGCGACAACCAGAGATGATTTTGCCTTAGCGCGCTACAATGCGGACGGCTCGCCCGATGCCTCTTTTGGCACGAACGGCACACTCACCACAGACTTCTTCGGCGGAGACGACATGGCTTACGGCGTTGCCATTCAACCGGATAATCGCGTTGTGGCGGCGGGGGGGACTTTCAATTCCAATAGCAACACAGGCGAAAATTTCGTGCTGGCGCGTTATCTCGCCAATTGCAACAACACGTCGCCGACGCCGACGCCCACACCGAGCGGCTCGCGCATCGGCGGTCGCGTGACGGATGCAAACGGCAACCCCATCCCGAACGTGACGATCACGCTGAGCGGTTCCGCATCGGCAACCACCACGACCGACGACAACGGCAGATACATCTTCTTCGGCTTACAGGAGGTCGGCGAGTATACCGTCACACCCTCCGCGCCGGGCTTAACCTTCGATCCGCGGAGCCGCTTCTACGGCGGCAACATCGGCGCTGAAGTGACGAATGCGGATTTCACCGTCGCCCCGACCGCGACGCCGACTCCGACACCGTCGCCCACGCCGACACCCTGTACGCCCGCCAATGCGTGTCTCGACGCCACCTTCAGCGGCGACGGCAGAGTTAGAAGCTCCGCAAGCACGGGGGCGAACGATGCCGCCCTTCAGCCGGACGGCAAGATCGTCGTTGTCGGCAGCAGCGACCTGGAAACCAATGGCAGCAATTTCAGCAGCCTCGTGCTGCAGCGTTACAACGCGGATGGCTCACGCGATACCAGTTTCGGCATGAACGGGACGGTGACGACAGCCTTTAATAATCGAGCGTCCGGCTCCGCCGTCGTCATTCAACCGGACGGCAAAATCGTGGTAGCCGGAAGCACAGGAAACCAAAACAGCTCGAGAGACGACTTTGCGCTGGCGCGCTATAACCCGGACGGCTCGCTCGACACGACTTTCGGCCCAAACGGCGACGGTAAAGTAATAACCGATTTCTCCAACAACAGCGCCGACGGCGCTGGCGATGTCACGCTTCAGCCGGACGGCAAGATCGTCGCAATCGGAAGGACAAGTACCGTGACGGTCGGAAGCCCGATTCCAGTCGAGAACCTCTCGCCGGCTAACTTCGCGCTGGCGCGCTACAATCCCAACGGCACGCTCGACGCGAGCTTCGGCGCGGGCGGCGCGGACGGCGACGGCAAAGTAACGACTGATTTCCTCAGCGGACAAGACATCGCATATGCCGTCGTTCTACAGCCGGACGGCAAACTCGTGGCGGCTGGCTCTGCTCAAACGGGCGCAGATCAGTTTGCCGACCTCGATTTCGCCTTAGCACGTTACAACGCCGACGGCTCGCTCGATTCCCATTTCGATTCCGACGGCAAGCTGACCACCGACTTCGGCGGCAGGGACGAGGCATTCTCCGCCGCCCTTCAAGCGGACGGGCGCGTCGTCGCCGTCGGAAGTAGAAAGCTCAGCACCACGGGCGGCGGAACTTCCTCCGACTTCGCGCTCGCGCGCTACAATCCGGACGGCTCGCTCGACGCGAATTTCGACTCCGACGGCAAGGTGACGACCGATTTCGGGAGCAGAGACTTCGCTTATGATGTTGCGCTCCAAACGGACGGCAAAATCGTCCTCGCCGGTTCGGCCGGAGACTGCTCTACCGACATCGCGCTCGTGCGCTACAACTCTACAGGCGCGCTCGACACCGGCTTCGGCACGGGCGGGCTGGTCACAGTAAATTTCATCAACACCAACAATAATCTGGGGGGTAATAATGTTGATGAGGCCTCCGCTCTTATCATCCAACCGGACGGCAAAATCGTCGCCGCCGGAACTACCCACGCGCCCACAAACATCAGCAGCGATTTCGAGATCGCGCTCGTGCGCTACTCCGACGGCGACTGCCCCCCGCCGCCCCCGCCGCCGACGCCGCTCTTAGGCGAAAAGATTGCCTTCACGAGCGAGCGCGACGGCAATAACGAAATCTACGTCATGCGACCGACGGGCGCCGATCAAACCCGTCTCACCGTCAATTCGGCAAACGACCAACAGCCGAGTTTATCGGGCGACGGAACGCTCGTCGCATTCCGTAGCTTCCGCGACGGCAACTCCGAGATCTATGTGATGAACGCGGCGGACGGCTCGAATCAAACTCGCCTGACCAACAACTCGGCGGACGACCGGGAGCCGGCTTTCTCCTTCGACGGAACGCGTATCGCTTTCAGGCGAGGCTTTACGGGGCTTTACCTGATTAACGCTGATGGCTCGAACGAGACGAGCCTCACCACAGGCTCTTTTGACGGGGATCCGAGTTTCTCGCCCGACGGCACGCGCATCGCGTTCAGCCGGTTGGCCAGTGGTAGTGACAACGGCTTCTATGACATCTACGTGGTGAACGCTGACGGCTCGAATCTGACGCGGCTCACCAACAGCCCTGCATACGATGCCAAGCCGAGTTTTTCGCCCGACGGCACGCGCATCGTCTTCAGCAGTGACCGCGACGGCAACTCCGAGATCTATGTGATGAACGCGGACGGCTCGAACCAAACGCGACTGACCAACAACCCGGCGCGCGATGACCGACCGAGTTTTTCGCCCGACGGCACGCGCATCGCATTCGATAGCACACGCGACGGAGAGTCGGAAATTTACGTGATGAACGCCGACGGCCAGAGCCCGACACGCCTCACCACTAGCCCGGGACCCGACGATGACCCAAGCTGGGCAGGGACCGCAACCTCATCGACACCCACTCCAACACCGACGCCGACGGCAACTCCAACGCCGACACCCACACCAACTCCTACGGCGACGCCGACCCCTGCGCCTACCCCTTCGTCAAACGCCATTCAGTTCGCGGAGGCGACCTACACCGTCACCGAGGGCGCGGAGCGCACGACTGAACCGGCCTCGCTCGTCGTCACCGTCACGCGCTCCGGCGACACAACGGCTGCGGCCTCGGTCGAGTATCGCACCGTCGATCTGCCCGACGCCGTGCGCTGCGACGCGGCCACAGGCACCGCCTATCATCGCTGCGACTACTCGACCACGCGCGGCACGCTGCGCTTCTCGGCGGGCGAGAGCAGTAAGACCATCTCCCTCTTCATCACCGACGACTCGCATGTAGAGGGCAACGAGACATTCCAACTCGTCTTAGAAAACCCCGTCGGCGTGCCGCTCGGGGGGCAGTCGATGGCCTCCGTCACCATCATCGACAACGACACCGCCGCAGCCGCGTCTAATCCCATTGACGCCCCCGGCTTCTTCACCCGCCAGCACTACGTGGACTTCCTCGCACGTGCCCCCGAACTCACCGGCTTCAACGCCTGGCTCGGCGTGCTCAATAACTGCGGGGCGGGCTCAGGCGACCGCGGGCGCGACCCGGCGTGCGACCGCATCATCACCTCGACGAGTTTCTTCTGGTCTATTGAGTTCATGCGCTTCAAGGGCTACTACGTCTACCGCTTCTACGAAACGGCATTCGGACGCCGCCCCACTTATCAGGAGTTCGTCGGCGACCTGCAGCGCGTGACGGGAGAGACGGCCGAGGACACTATCGCGCGGCAGGCCGCCTATGCAGTAGAGTTCACGGAGCGCGCCGAGTTCCGCACGAGGTACGACGCGCTCTCGAACACGGACTACGTCAATGAATTGTTCCAGACGGCGGAGATCGGCGACCGCCCGGCGATAACGCGCAGGGACGGGACACAGTTGACGCGCGCCGAACTCTCCGACGGGAGCCGCACGCGCCACGCCGTCTTGCGCGAAGTGGTGGAGAGCCGGGAGGTGGCGAGGGCGCACTTCACCCGGGCGTTCGTGGCCACGCAGTACTTCGGTTATTTGCGGAGAGACCCGGAGGAGCCGGGGTACACGAACTGGGTGATGCTCCTTGAGGCCAACCCGCAGAACTTCCGGCAGATGGTGGATGGGTTCATCAACTCAACTGAATACCGCCTCAGGTTCGGTCAACCCTGATCTCGGACGCGGAAATTCAACAAGGCGGCCCCGGAGTAATTACAAACTGGGGCCGCCTTATTATTCGTACCATCAACAAGAAACGGCAGTGTTGCAAAAATAGCCTTTCAGCTATTATGCCTCCCTCACGTTCTCTTAAGCTGTGCCATCAGGTCTATTCATGAAGCGTAACTCCTCGCCCTTCAAATGGCGGCACTATGCCCCGGATGTCATCCTGCTCTGCGTCAGATGGTACTGCCGCGGTAGTGTTGCAAAAACCTCTATGCAGCTCAGTATATTGTGGTAGATGAACTACCTCATACGCAGCATATAGAGGCTAATATATTTTTTGCAACACTACCGTTCCATGTCAGTGCTGTTTGACGATCCCCTGCTTTTTCAGCTCGGTGAGGGTGGATTTGAATTTATCAAGGCTTGAGCGAATGTAAGCACTATACTGACTGCCGGGGTAAGTAGTCACAAGTGACTCTAATTTCTCCAGCACCCGCTTGGCCTTAGAAGAATTCGGGTGCGCTTTGATGTCCCCGGTCTGGATGAAATACCCGTATGTGGCGTCATCCTTAATCTCATTCCAAATTCTAAGGTCAGCCCCTTTCGGCTCATCCACACTTACTCTAATCGGCGTCGACTCTATTTGAGCATTCAATTCATCGACGTGCAGAATTGCTTTGATACGATACCTGCCCTGTTTGGTCACGGCGTACTCAGTTCCAACACGCTCGGAATTGGCCTGAGCCGCGTACAACTCACTTAAATGTGAAGTTTCCGTGCGGTGGTTATACAAAATGGCGGCTTCCGTTTCATAGACCCCGCCAGGCGCGATAGTCACGCCTCCCCCGGCAACATCTTTAATGCCCCACTGAGGCCCGAGATACACTTTGAATCCCTCTCCGGGTCGAGCGATAAAAACCTTGAGTTGTCCGCGCCAGACATCCGCCCCCCCGTGAAGGACGATGGGAGCATCAGCCTTATTGAGCACCGTGAATTTCAGGATAATCGGTTCGCCCGGAATATAACTCCTCTTTTCCGTGCGTACTTGCAGAGCCAGTTGGTCGTGGAAGGGCTCGGCAGTGTTCTTCACCTGACCGGGAGAAGTCGAGGGGCTAAACAATAAAGCCAGTGACAGGCTCAGGGTGCGGCAAATGCTCTTTACTTTCATGCTTCTCTCCTGCTCGTTTAATGATTTTCACGCTGTGGCATTGAATTGCGGTATCTAACTTTCACGGACTGCTAATACTTCTAATTCGCGCCAAGGTCTGGTCAGAGAACGCCGTTGTGGTTCTAGTAGTTGACTGCGCCATCAGCCCCCCGTCGGTATGCATGCCATTAAACAGATGCCCTATCTCGTGGGCGGTTGTCGCGGCGTTATTGACGGCGGCGGTGATAGTTAACTCGCCCGGCCGTAAGACCTCGTTGTACACGTTCGCCCCTTGACCATTGATGTCATCGACTTGGCCCAGTATCGCGCCCTCGGTTGAGGGATCCGCGTCGGCCGCAGCTTCAGACTGGTATGCGCTTAAAAGGTAGACAGTCCAGAACCCGGCGTCTGCCGCCGTGCCGACGGTGTCGAAGTCGTAGGTGGCTCTCAGCCCGGCCGCAGCAGTCGGCGAGTTGAGCACAAACGAAACGAAGTCATTATTGTCACCGATGTCGTAGATGGGGCGGACGTAAGCGAGAGCGAAAACGTTTTGTGCGGGAGTGTCACTATCCTGAAGCAGTGTCGTGATGGCGGGCGTCACGTTCTCGCCGCTATCGCCGTCACGATTGGTGCCGTCATCGCTGTTGAAGTCGTCGTCATCGACTATGGTGAATGCTGTGCCCGTAGGCGGTACGACCGGGACGAGTCCCTGCACCGTGACCAAGCCGCCGGTGTTAGTGACGACGGTGAAGTTGCCCGCGCCTGTGATACTTATGACGCCGTTCTCGAACCTGCCGTTTTCAAGAGCTTGATTAACGACCAGATCAGAGCGACCCAGTGCGGGATTTGGGACCGCGCTGAGGACAAGCCCGGTGACGTTGTTTCCCGCGACATTCCCCATCGAGTCGTGTTCGATGTGCACCCTCCGCCAGACGGTGAGCATGGCCGAGGCTTTGCCCAACGGCCGCGGAAGTGCGTTGCCCGCCGAGTCCCTCAGTGTGATCCCGTTGACCACCAGTCCGTTCATGAACGGCACATCATGGCTGGCCGCCACCATAAAGTTGTCGCCCGGTTGCATCGTCACGGTAAAGTCGCCCTCCGCCACCCCGTTAGCGTCCGTCTGCGCGGAAAGGATATTTGAAGTTCCCGTCGTATTAATCTGTGATAACACACCTCTCGCAGGCGTCCCACGATTATCGTCACCATTAGAACTATTGGGATCAACCGGACTTGCGTCCGTCGAAGGGTCGTCGAGGTCAAACGACCTGAAGAAAACAGTGAAGCCCGCCACCGGAGAAGACAAGGTGGCACGTATCCGGATCCTTCTTCTGTTGACCGTATCGGCCGCCGACTGCCTGTCAGGGAATATTCTTGATCCCCCGCCCGCGTTAGGATTGGTATCCATCGGACTGTCTATGGCCTGAAATTCGACCCTCTCAACAGTCACCACCGTAAAGTCTATCGTATTAGTGCAGCCCACCTGAGGGGAGCATGAATTGTAAGTGGATTGTCCCACCGTCACGCCTCTGACAAAGAAATCATTACTAAAGCCGTTCCCATTAGCATCAAGCGTGACCGGAACGGTAATTGTCTCCGTGAAAGGCCCCGCTGAGGTGAGGCTATAACCTAAAACGCCGGCGTTACTCTGGGTGACGTTAAAGGAAACGGTACTATTGGCTGGCCCGTTGGTGACTTGTATTCGCAATGAGGTCACGCGTTCCAGAAGAAGGAATATCTGCTGCTGTTGAGCTTGAGCACTCGGCAGTGAAGTAATTGACGACAGAATTACAATAGAAATGCCGGCGATGGCCAGAAGGAGGAATATTCTTCTCATGTGAAACTCCAGGGGCCGCTCAAATCCAAGGATACAAAGCTTCACTACGACGCCGGAGGTGCGTTAACAATTTGACAGTCGGAAGATAGTGAATCTGCTTCTTGGTATGTGAGGAAGCTGAGGCGCAAAGCATAAATGCTATCTGGTTTAAGGGTTAGCGTGAGAGCCGGGAAAGGGTGAACTTTCACCGACATGATAAGTAAGCATGGGCAGGCTACGGCACATCACTCTGACTGTCAATACTTTTCTACAGGGGAGTGCCTAAATCCGAGTTGACATTGGAAGTGGGGCAGTTGAGTCCGAGTTTGAGAATGGACTTTGCTCGGCAGTGTTGCAAAAATTATTGTAGAGCGTAGAAGATCACGAGCGACTCATTCTCAGGTGGCAATCTGAAAGAGCGAAGCGACGAACTTCGCCTGCCCTCGCGCATCATTCCCGGCTAATCTTTTGACCTGACCTTTCCTCATCATATTCACAGCTTCAATTCCTTCCAGCGTTCGTTCAGCGGTGTGAAACCGCTTGCAGCATAGCGATGCCCGCACCTTCTTTTTGATGAAACGGTGATCTTGTTCGGTCACATTATTGAGATATTTCACGCGCCTGAGTTGGCAATCCTTAGGTACGATTCACTCGTCTTGTGAATCGCTGAAGGCTTCCGGATAAGCCGCATTCTTATCCACAGAGATGGAGAACGGCAGGCGGCGTTGCTCTGCCCTCATCATCTTCTTAAAGAATCTTTTTGCAGCAAAAACGTCGCGTTTCGCCGAGACTTACTGGACGTGGGCCGACCGGGGAAGCTACTACGGCATACCTTTCACCAACTTCATCGGCTGGTTCCTAACAGCCCTCGTCGCCTGCCGCATGACCGTGACGCGCCGGCCGTCGAACTTCTGGGCGGGCTTCGTGGGCACGGCGATTATTCTCTTCTTCACTTCCATCGCCCTGGCGCACACGCATCTCGTCGTCGCCCTGCTCGGCTTCGGGCTGTGTGCCCTTCGCCTGTCGTTACGCCTTCGGCCGTCTGTGTGATTATGTTCCGGCGCGCACCGCTTCCTCTAAAGTGAAGCGTTTTTCATAGAGTGCTTTTCCGACGATGACGCTATCAATGCGAGTTCCGCAGGCAGTCTTCAAACGCTCTATGTCGGCGAGCGAAGACACGCCGCCCGAAGCTGTGACCGGCAAACCGGACGCGAGCGCGACGGCGCATGTCTGCTCCGCGTTCACGCCCTCCAGAGTCCCGTCGCGCGCCACGTCCGTATAAATGATCCGCGAGACGCCGAGCGCGGCCACCCGTGCGGCCAGTTCGCCCGCCGTGACATCCTCCTGTTTTTCCCAACCGCGCGTGACGACACGACCGCCGCGCGCATCAATGCCGACGGCGACCCGAGCGCCGAACAACTCGACGAGCCGCGTCAGCTTTTCGGCAGTCTCCAACGCCAGCGTGCCGACGACGATGCGCGCCGCGCCGCTCTCAATGAGTTCACGCACGTCTGAGAGTTCGCGTAACCCGCCGCCGAACTGCACGGGTATCCCGACGGTTTCGATGATGCGGCGCGCAACCTCACGATTCGGCGAGCTTGTTTCGGCAAAAGCCCCGTCCAGATCAACCACGTGCAGCAGCCTCGCGCCCGCTTCTGCGAACCCCCGCGCGATCTCGACCGGATCGCCGTCGTAGATTGTGGCCTCCGCCCGCCGACCCTGCATCAGCCGCACGCACCGCCCGTTTCTCAAATCAATGGCGGGAATTATCTGCATCAAAATTTCTTGCCCTTCTTGGCAACTTTACTGATCTTCGAGAGACCGGCGTGTTCCATCTCTGAGAAACCGACGTGTCATTAGAGTGTGAAGTGCAGCTATTCTTCACGCCCGACGAGTTCGAGCACCGGGTCGAAGAGCAGGCCGTTAGTTGAGATCGCGTTGCCCCCTTGAATCGTCCGCCGGCCGCGCCAATCTGTGAAAGTGCCTCCAGCCTCTTCGAGAATCGGCAACAGCGGGGCGCAGTCCCAGACGTTCATCACCGGATCGAGCATCACTTCGGCTCGTCCGGTGGCGACGAGAATGTGGCCGTAGCAGTCACCCCAAGTGCGCCGTGCGCCCGCCGCTTGTTCCAGCCTGCGCGCCGCCGCGCCGAAGCCGTAACGCTCGCACGTCCCGAAGTCGGTCGAGAGCAGCAAGCCGTCGCCCATAGAAGATACATTGGAGACACGCGCCCGCGCGTCGTTCCAGAAGCAGCCGTGCCCGCGCGCCGCGCAGACTAGATCGCCGAGCGCGGGAAGGTTGACGACGCCCAGAACTATCTCCCCCTCGATCTCCAACGCGACGAGGACGCCGTAGAGCGGCACGCCGTGGACGAACGAGTAAGTGCCGTCAATCGGGTCAATGATCCAACGCCTGCCTGTCGCGCCCAGACGCGCCCCTTCTTCTTCGCCCAACACGGAGTCGCGCGGGAATCTTTCTTCTACCCTCGCGCGAATGAATCTTTCGGCTTCGCGGTCGGCCGCCGTCACGAACGAGCCGTCGGCCTTGCGTTCGGGGGTGAAGGTCTGCCGGAAGTGGCGCAGCGTGATCTCGCCGGCAGTGCGCGCGAGTCCGACGGCGAAATCCAACAACTCTTCAAGCTCCGGTTTGTCACGATTCATTTCGCCGCTCCTTTTCCTTCGCGCCGCGCGAGTTCGGTCTCAACCTCTCCGGGGGGCGTGCCGCGTTCGGCCATCAGCACGAGCAGGTGGTAGAGAAGGTCTGAGACTTCGCCGACGAAAGCGCCTGTGTCGTCGTTCTTCGCCGCGATGATCGTCTCCGCCGCTTCCTCGCCAACTTTTTTCAGAATCTTATCCAGCCCCTGCTCGAAGAGATATGTCGTGTATGAGCCTTCGGGCATCTCCCGCCGCCTCCTCTCGATGACGGCGTAAAGTTCGGCGAGCGTCTGGCCGAGCGGGCGCGGCTTTCCCGCCTGCGCCCGATCTCCCACCTCGTCGAACGGTCGCGCCCCTTCAAGCTCGTGTTGAAAACAGGAGCGCGCGCCCGTGTGACAGGCCGCGCCGCGCGGCGCGACGAGCATGACGAGCGCGTCGCGGTCGCAATCAACCGCCACGCCGACGACGCGCTGCGTGTGGCCGGAAGTCTCGCCCTTGTGCCAGAGCTTCGCGCGCGAGCGGGACCAGAACCACGTCACGCCTTCGACGAGCGTGCGTCGCAGGCTCTCCGAGTTCATGTAGGCGACGGTGAGCACTTCGCGCGTCGCCGCGTCCTGCACGACGACGGGCAGAAGGCCGCGCTCGTCGTATCTCAATTCGTCAACAGCGAACTTTGTCATCGCACCACCACTCCCCTCCCGCGCAAATAATCTTTGACTTCGGAAACCTTGTATTCGCCGAAATGAAAGAGCGACGCAGCGAGCACCGCGCTGGCGCGCCCCTCCACGAGCGCGTCATAAAAATGTTCGAATTTGCCCGCGCCGCCCGAAGCGACGACGGGAATCCGCACGGCATCCGCCACGGCGCGCGTCAGTTCGATATCGAAGCCGTCGCGCGTCCCGTCGGCGTCCATACTCGTCAGGAGTATCTCACCCGCGCCCAGCGTTTCGACGCGCGCCGCCCACTCGACGGCGTCAACGTTCGCGGCGCGTCGCCCGCCGTGCGTGAACACTTCCCAACCGCCTGCGCCCTTACACTCATCCCTGCGCCGCGCGTCAATGGCGACGACCATACACTGACTGCCGAAAGTCTCCGCCGCTTCGCCGATCACTTCGGGATGCTCGAACGCTGCCGTGTTCAAAGTCACCTTGTCCGCCCCGGCGCGCAGCACCGCGCGTATGTCTTCGAGGCTTCTGAGGCCGCCGCCGACGGTGAATGGGATGAAGACTTGGTCGGCCACTCGGCGCACGAGTTCGGAGACGATAGCGCGCCTATCCGAAGAGGCCGTGATGTCGAGAAACGTCAACTCGTCCGCGCCCTCCGCGTCGTAGCGTCGCGCCTGTTCTACGGGGTCGCCCGCATCGACGAGCGACAAAAAGCGAATCCCTTTGACCACGCGGCCGTGATCTACGTCGAGACATGGAATGATGCGTTTTGCCAGCATTGATGACTTACCCGGCGGCGAGCGAGGCGAAATTTCGCAACAGACGCAGCCCCGCCGCCTGACTCTTCTCAGGGTGAAACTGAACGCCGCAGACGCGCGCGCGCGCGACGACGGAAGCATAACGCGCGCCGTATTCCGTCTCCGCACGCACGACTTCGCGCTCTTCCGGCTCGCAGTAAAACGAGTGAACGAAATAGAAAAACGTCCCCTCTTCAATTCCCTCAAGCAACGGGTGCGAGCCGTGCGTCGAAACCTGATTCCAACCCGTCTGCGGCACCAGCAGCTCCTGCGAAAAGCGGCGCACGCGCCCGCCGAGCAATCCCAACCCGCGCGTATGCCCGAATTCTTCCGACTCTTCAAACAGCATCTGCATCCCGACGCACACGCCGAGGAGCGGCGTGCCGAAAGCCGCGCGTTCGCGCACCACTTCGTCGAAGCCGCGCTCGCGTAGAGCCTTCATGCACGCTCCGAACGCGCCGACGCCCGGCAGCACCAAACGCTTCGCCGCGCGCAGCACATCGCCCTCTCCGCTGACTACCGCCTCACACCCCGTCGCCGCGAAAGCCTTTGCGACCGAGCGCAGATTGCCGACGCCGTAGTCAATAATCGCCACTTCCGGGCGCACGCTCACAACACCCCCTTCGTGCTCGGGATTCCCTCGACGCGCCGGTCGAGTTCCACCGCCTGCCGAAGAGCGCGCGCCGTCGCCTTAAACGTTCCTTCCAGAATGTGATGCGTGTTGCGCCCGCGCAGCAGATCGAGGTGCAGGCTACACCGCGCGGCTTCGGCAAAAGAACGCCAGAAGTGTTCGGCCAACTCGACCGAAAAATTACCGATCATCTGCCGCCGCGTTTCAACTTCATAGACGAGGTAGAAGCGTCCCGACAGATCGACAACGGCGCGGCACAGGGCCTCGTCCATTGGGACGAGAGCCGAGCCATAACGCGTGATGCCGCGCTTGTCGCCGAGCGCGCGCGCGAACGCCTCGCCCAAAGAGATAGCAACGTCTTCCACCGAATGATGATCGTCTATCTCCAGGTCGCCGCGACACTCCACTTCCAGATCGAAGAGGCCGTGACGCGCTAACAGTTCGAGCATGTGATCCAGAAACGGCACACCCGTCGAGATGCGCGCCTGGCCTCCCCCGTCCAGATTCAAAGAGACTCTCACGTCCGTCTCCTTTGTCCGTCGTCGAACTTCAGCCGCGCGCGTTTGCAGTTGTGTGCTCATAAATTCCTCTCTCGCTAACAAAATTCACGGGTTGCGACTTCGCTGGCCGCCGTCGAAAGACGGTTCGCGCCGCTCAGGCGAAAATCTCTTGTAAGGCTGACAGGAGCAGATCGTTCTCGCCGGGCGTCCCGACGCTCACGCGAAAATAGTCTCGCAGCAGAGGGTAGCCGCTCACGTCGCGGATCAGGATGTCGCGCCGGAGCAACTCTTCAAAAACGTGGCAGGGCCTGATCGTCGAGCGGACGACCATGAAGTTCGCCTCAGACCGCACGGCTTCAAGTCCCTCGATCATTTGTAACCCTCGGTAGAGCCTTTCGCGCTCGGCGACGATGCGCTCCACCTGTGGCCGCAGTTCCGAGTCGTAGAGTTCGAGGGCGACCTCCGCGATTGTTTGCGAGACGGCGTTGAGGTTATAGGGCAGCACGGCCTTGGCCGTCTGGCGCGCGATCTCCGGCGCGGCCAGCAAATAGCCGACGCGCAACGCCGCCAGCCCCATCGCTTTCGAAAAGGTGCGAAAGACGACGAGGTTTTTGTGTCGCCCTAAAAGTGGCGCGTGTGTCCACGCGGCGAACTCGAAGTAGGCTTCGTCAATGGCGACGAGTCCGTCCGTCGCTTCCAGCAGCGAGACGAGAGCGGGCGTGTCGATGCCGCACCCGGTCGGGTTGTTCGGCGCACAGATGATCGTCACGTCCGGTTCGATTGTTTGCATCTTCTCCCTGACGGCCGCAACGTCGTATTGCAGCCCGGCGTCGAGCGGCACGCTCGACACCTCGCCGCCGAGCACGGTCGTGATCTGCCTGTAGAGCGCAAACGTCGGCTCGCAGATGAGCACGCGCCTGCCCTCGCCAATCGTCACCATCAACAGGGCCTGAATCAACTCGTTCGAACCGTTACCGGCGATGATGCCATCCGTTTGCCAGCCCGTGAACTCGGCGAGCCGCGTGTGCAAACTCGCGGGCACGAAATCGGGGTAACGCGACCACGAACGCTCCTGCAAACGCCGCAGGCTCTCGCGCTTGATCCGCTCCGACGCGTCCCAGGGGTTCTCGTTCTGGTTGAGTTTTATGGCGGCGCGTTCGGGCGTGAGCGCGTAAGCGCGCAGTTCTCGCACGCGCGGTTTGATCTTCTCTGTTACGTCGAGCATTTGATACTCCCGCAGTCTCTACAGACAAACAAGCGGCGGCGTGAAGCCGTCAAGACGCGACACCATCTTCCAAACGGATGAGCGCGGAGCGCGCGTGTGCGTCCAACCCTTCGGCGCGAGCCAGCGCGGCGATCAGGTGCGCCGTGTTTCCGAGTTCGGCGGACGAATAACGCAGGAGGCTCGTGCGTTTGACGAAATCATAGACGCCCAGTGCGGACGAAAAGCGCGCCGCGCCGCCGGTCGGCAAGACGTGATTCGGCCCCGCGATGTAATCGCCGACCGCTTCGGGCGTGTGCTCGCCCAGAAAGATCGCGCCCGCATGACGCACACGCGAGGCAAACGCTTCCGCGTCGCGCGTCACGACTTCCAGATGTTCGGGCGCGAGTCTGTTCACCAACTCACACGCCTCGTCCAAATCGTCCACCAGGATGATCGCACCGTAGTCTGCGAGCGATTTTTCAATTAAAGAAAGACGGCTCAGCTTCCGCGCCTGCCTCTCGACTTCGGCGGCGACGGCGACGGCGAGTTTTTCATCCGTCGTGATGAGAATCGCCGAAGCGTCCTCGCCGTGTTCGGACTGCGCGAGCAGGTCTGCGGCGACAAACGGCGCGCGAGCCGTCTCGTCGGCCACGATGACAACCTCGCTCGGCCCGGCAATCGAATCAATGCCGACGACCCCGAAGACGAGTTTCTTCGCCGCCGCAACGTAGCGGTTTCCCGGCCCCGTGATCTTGTCCACGCGCGGTATGGTCTGCGTCCCGTAAGCGAGCGCGGCGATGGCCTGCGCGCCGCCGACGGCGTAAACCTCCGTCACGTTCAACTCGACGAGAGCCGCGGCCACCGCCGGATTCTCCCCCAGCGTGCGGGGCGGCGTCGCCACCACGATGCGCTCGACCCCGGCCACCTGCGCGGGCACGACGTTCATCACGACCGACGAAGGGTAGCTCGCCGTCCCGCCCGGAACATACAACCCCGCGCGCTCGATAGGCGCGATTCGCTGGCCGAGACGAACGCCGTCGGTTGTCACCATCTCCCAAGATTCTTCGCGCTCCCGTTCGTGGAACGCGCGTACCCTTTTGATCGCTTCGCGCAACGCCTCCCGCACATGCGCATCGGCGCGCTCCGCAGACTCGCGCAACTGCCGCTCGCCGATCCGTAGTTCGCCGCGCTCAAGCCTGACTCCATCGAAACGCTCCGTGTATTCGATGACCGCCGCGTCGCCGCGCGTCCTGACATCTTCGAGCACAACGGCCACAGCGCGCATCAGTTCGCCGTCGAGCGCGACGTTACGCGCCGCGACGCGCGCCAGAGTAGCTTCGCGCCGCTGCCCTTCTTCCCTGCGGATCACTTCGATCATTTCGCCCCTTCCATTTCCGTCTCATCTCTCAGCGAACCGACCAGACGCGACACGGCAGCCGCTTTCAGTTGATAACTCGCGCGGTTGACCACCAGACGCGCCGACGATTCCGTGATCACTTCCACGACTTCCAATCCGTTCTCGGAGAGCGTCTGTCCGGTCTCCACCAGATCGACGATGCAGTTTGCGAGACCGAGTACGGCCGCGAGTTCGACCGACCCAGACAGTTGAATGATCTCGACCGGCACGCCGCGCGCGCCGAAGTGCGTGGCGGCGATTCGCGGATACTTGGTGGCTACGCGCAGCGCGCCCGTCGCCTTGTGAAGTTCACCGGCGCGGCTCGCCACGGCGATGCGGCAATATCCAATGCGCAGGTCGAGCGGTTGCAATAGGTCTGCGCCGGATTCGAGCAGCACGTCGCGCCCCACGATGCCGCAATCCGCGATCCCATGCTCCACGTACACGGGCACATCGGAAGGCTTGACGAAGATTAAGCGATGCGCGCCGCTTTCATCTTCAATCGCCAGCCGCCTCGACCTGAGCGCCTCCTGGCTCACACGGACACCGACGCCCGACAGCAGTCGCAACGCCCCTTCCTGCATTCTCCCTTTCGCCACCGCGATAATTAATTCCGTCATTCGTCTCTTACCTCACGCACTCAATTGAAACGCGCTCGCGCCGCCCGCGCCGCCTGCGCGCCTCGATAAACAGTGTCGCCGGGTCAGTGTCGCAAACCGTTGGGGCGGGAACGTCGGGAGCGGCAGGCGTGACGCCTATCTCTCTGCGCATGAGCACGTCGGTCAACGAGTCAAGGTCGAGGACAAACCCGACAGCCGGTTCGGGGCGTCCGAAATTGGCCGTCAGGTGATCGTAGCGGCCTCCGCTGCCGACGTGCGCGCCCGCGCCCCGCACGTAAATTTTGCAGGTCAGGCCG
Source organism: Pyrinomonadaceae bacterium (assembly GCA_036566625.1). Taxonomy (GTDB): domain Bacteria; phylum Acidobacteriota; class Blastocatellia; order Pyrinomonadales; family Pyrinomonadaceae; genus JAIVJZ01. The sequence goes on along the minus strand of DATCWB010000309.1, from coordinate 13,575 downwards.
GTGTAATAGTCGAGTCCTGAGACATCGCCGAGGTCTATGTCGCAGAAGTCGGTCAGGTCGAGCGTTTGAATGATTCCCCAGAGGGCTTTGAGATCGTCGAGGGCGGCGACGGAGCGCGGATTGTTGATGATGCGTCGCGCCTCTTCCAATATCTCGCCCTTCCCGGACAGTTGCGTCAAACGCGCGAAAGAGGCGCGCTCGATTTCGGTTGTGGCGAAAACTCCGAGAAATTTCCTCAGTTCAGCCGCGTCCCGCCTATCCAAAAGTTGCTGCATCTGTTCGCGCTGCGGATCGTCGAGCGCGAGATGTTCACAGATGCCGTTGAAGATTTCGACGCTGTTGATCGTGACACGAAAGTCGTGATCGAGGTTCAAGCCCGTCAGAATTTCCGTCGCAACGCAGAGCATTTCGATCTCCGCAGTTAAACCTTCGACGCCGAACAGCTCGCAGCCGAGTTGTTTACTCTCGCGTCGCCAAAGGGCGTGCGACAACTGTTGCTGGCGAAACACCTCAGACGCATAGCAGAAGCGCAGGGGGCGCGGTCTGTCGGCAAAGAGGGTGGCGGCAGAGCGGGCCACCGAAGAGGTCACGTCCGGCCTGAGCGCGAGCATACGCCCGTCCGTGTCCGTGAAACGAAATGCCCGCTGAGCCTGTTCGTACCCGACCCCGCGCTCAAACAGCGCGAGGTAGTCCACACACGGCGTCGTGATCTCCTCATACGACCAACCGTCAAACACAGCCATGACTGCATCTTCGACGCCGCGCCGCAGCCGCGCCTCCGAACCGAAGTAGTACCTCATGCCATCCGGGATTTTAGAGAGTGGTTCAACCATAAAGTGCCTTTGTCGTCCGAACAATTTTCAAACAAAAAGAGAAACCCGCTGCCATTTGTCTCTCGACGGGCTGGCAGCGGGTTTCTCAAAACCGAAATGTAAGTCTGTTACCTACTCACACTTCTTTTTGTGAAAAAACACAAAAGCCGGCGCGCCGCCTGCATGGCTATGTGTGCCATGATGCAAGGCTCCGCCGGTATGATGGGCGATAGTGAAATTTTGCTCGTGATCATTTAACTTCATAAGAAGAGCCAATCTTATACTCGGCCCGCGCATCTCCTGTCAAACCCGGTCGCTTGGCAGGGAGTATCTAAATCAAAGCAGCAAGGTGCGCAGGGTAGCGCGGGTACTTGCGCTTCTTCAGTTGCCGTGCATTGTAGCAGCGCACGAATAGGTCGACCGCTCGACGCAAGATGAAACTTATATTAAGGTCGGGAAGACGTGTAAGTATTTCTACCGCGCCGGGGATAGAGCAGGGCAGACCATTGAGTTCATGCTCTCAGCGGAACGTGATGTTTCCGCCGCCGAACGCTTCTTCAAGAAGCTGATGCGAGCCGATCACCGGAGGCTTCCTTTCTCTATCTCCGTTGATAAGAACGCCGCTTACCCTGAGGCATTCACTTCGTCGCAAGAGGAGAAGGTATTGCCACAGGATTGCGCACTGCGGCGAGTGAAGTACCTCAATAACATAATTGAGCAGGACCACAGATTCATCAAAAAGAAGGTACGAACATCACAATGCTTCAAGTCATTCCATACTGCTGAACGAACACTGGAAGGCATAGAAGCGGCGAACATGATGAGGAAAGGTCAGGTCAAAAGATTAGCTGGAAATGACGCGCGAGGGCAGGCGAAGTGTCGCGCAGCGCCACGGAACGCGCGTCGCGCACCGGAGGTGCTGCTTAGCGTATTCGCGCCAGTCACGACATTCCTCATCGGTGCAGCCCAGCATCGCCCCACTCAGATAAACAACCTTCTCTGACAAATTCATTAATCCTTCTTTCAAAGCTAGTTCTTCTTGCGCGTTTACTCCCGAGAGCTTCTCTTTATGCCGAGGTCAAATACGTCAGGGCGGTGGTAATGCCCCGAAACGTCGAGCACCATCTTCTCCTGATCTATCTGCGATAGGTCAATCTCCGCAGTTAAGATCTTCTCCTCATCGAAAACCGGCCCGACGACGTATCGCCCGTCGGGGCCGATGACACAACTCCCGCCGCGCAACAACAGTTCCTCAGGCCTACCGGCGAATTCCGGGGGCGCGCTGAGTTCCTGAGGCAAATCCTTTACCCTCATGATCAGTCCAGCGGCAATCACGAAACACCGAGCCTCGAACGCATAATGGCGGCTGGCGATCTGATGCATCTCGTGCACAGTCGGCCAGACCGCCACATGGACGTGCTCGCCCGAGACGTGGAGCGCCTGCCTGGCGAGCGGCATCCAGTGCTCCCAGCAGACCAGAGCGCCAACCCGCCCGAGCGGCGTATCAACGGCTTCGAGTCCCGCCGCGTCCCCTTGTCCCCACACGAGGCGCTCCGTGTAGGTGGGCACCAGCTTGCGGTGATGGTTAATCAGGTTCCCATCAGTGCCGAATGTGAGCAGGCTGTTATAGAGCGTGCCGTTTCCGAGACCGTGCGCGACGCGTTCGTTGACGCCGATCACCAGAACCAAGTTGTACTTGCGAGTTGCTTCGCCGAGCCGCTCCGTTTCTCTACCCGGCACGACCACGCTGTTTTGGCGAAGGCGCGCGAAGACCTGCTTCGTCGGCTCATGATTCCAGAGGGCTGCGCCAGGGCAGTGGTCGAGCCATGCCGGGTAACCAGGCAGCCACGTCTCGCCGAGGGCGACCAACTTGGCGCCCATCTGGGCAGCCTGCTCTATCAATCCCACAGCTTTAACAAGGCTGGCCTCCAAGTCCAGGTACACGGGGCTCGCCTGGATGACGGCCACTTTGATCTTCTCAGACATCCTCACCACCTGTTGAAGCTCTCAGATCATTTCTCATCATTTCTTCAATCGCTTTACCTTCCCGGCGAGGCCGCGCCCAAGTAGCGGCCAGAAATCTTACTTCACCGCTTTGTTGGACCTTTTCTAAATGGTCGAGAGCTTCGAGAATGATCCGCCTCTGTAATTCTCCGTGAAACAGCACGCCGAAGTGTTGCCCCATCATGAAGGGGACGAAAACGGCGTGAGGGGGCTTACTGGGTTGTGTTGCAAAGATTATTTTCATGCGCGCAAGGTCACTGACTGTTCTTTCTCAGGCGGCAATCTGAAAGAGTGATGTAACGAACTTCGCCTGACCTTGCGCATCGCTTCCACTCAATCTTTTAACCTGCCCTTTCCTCATCATGTTCATCGCCTCAATGCCTTCAAGTGTTCGTTCAGCACTATGAAACCGCTTGAAGCATTGTGAGGCTCGCACCTTCTTCTTGATGAATCGGTGATCCTGCTCGGTCACGTTGTTGAGGTACTTCACGCGCCTAAGTCGGCAATCCTGTGGCACCACTCGCTCCTCTTGTGAGAGGCTGAAAGCTTCCGGGTAGGCAGCGTTCTTATCAACGGGGATGGAGAACGGAAGCCTCCGATGTTCGGCTCTCATCATCTTCTTGAAGAACCTTTTTGCAGCCAAAACGTCGCGTTTTGCTGAGAGCATGAACTCAACGGTATGCCCTTGTTTATCCACCGCGCGATACAGATCTTTACACTGTTTCCCGACTTTGATGTAAGTCTCGTCAACTCGGTAGGACGTCCCACTCATCTTCAAATGAGGTCGGATGCGTTTATTGATTTCCGGGGCATACCTCTGTACCCAACGAAAGACAGGCGAGTGGTCTACATCAAGACCGCGCTCGCGCATCATCTCTTCAACATCTCGATAAGAAAGTTGATAGCGGCAGTACCAGCGAACGCAGGGCAGGATGACGTCTGGCGAATAGTGGCGCCACTTAAAGGGTGAGGAATTAAGCTTCATGAATAGTCCCGATGTGATCAGATGAGTGAACTTGAAGGACGGATCATACCTTAATGACTAGAAGCTGTCTCATAAATATCAGATCACGTTTAAACACAGCTTATTTATTAGGAAGATTGAGACCTCTACATCTGTTTAGGTATTTATGAGACTGCTACTATTCTTGCAACACTGCCCCCTTCCATGCTCACGACCCTCGATGCGAAAATGCCCGATGCCGTAGGGATACGGATATGTGCGCCGCCGCCGAGTCGCCCTGACTCCAGCTCTCCGATGAGAACTGTCTCGCCGAAGCCCTCGTCATATTCTACGGCAGTAACTCGGAAGCGGAATGTCATAGGTTCCCCATACACATCAGCCGCCTAACGCCCGACTTCACCGGCGCGGGCGGGACGCCGAATACACGCAAGTCCCGCGATGAGAAGCTCGCTGAACCGCGTCCGGTGCAAGGAGTTGTTCTGCCGCCCACTCGTGGAATGAGGCTGCTTGTTGGCATATAGCTTGATTATTGATTGAAGACTCAGTTTTGCGTCAATTCTCTTATCGACCTTTTGGTTCTTTCATTGTCGGGGTTCATCGCTAGCGACTTCCTGTAGTTGATTATGGCCATCTCTTTATTCCCTTTTATCCCATACGCATCTCCGAGACTATCGTATGTAACGGATGATTCCGGGTAATACTCTTGGTTGAGCTTGAACAACTCGATGGCTTTGTCAACCTTCTTCTCGCTGTACAGCAGGAATGACCCGACACCGTTTATGAGTTTTCCGGGCGGCGGTATGTCGACCCCTAAACGCTGAGAAAACATTTCATAATGCTTTCTCACATCGGAAGCGTTCTTGTTCGCCAGAGTGTTGAGCGGAAACTTGTAGCCCTCGAAGATAAACAACAGCCCATGATAGAGACTTAGCAACGGCACTGAGAAATGGTCTTCATTCTCAAAGAAAGCGTAGCTATGTCTCAGCCCTTCGGATTTGTTGCTCGCTAAACTCGTGATGAATGCTTGGAAGGCTTGACCTCTTGTACCGGCTTTCCTGCCTTCGTCGAAGGGGTTGTTCGCTTGAGCGATATACAGAGATGACTTGAAGGTTCTGTTGCTCGCCAGAATTGACTTCGCCTTCTTGACTATCACCTGATCGTCCCACGCCAGACTCGGGTCAATAGCGATGTAGGCATTGAACACTCTTTGATCTAGGAATGAATCGACAGCAAAAAGACCGCCCAGAGAGTGACCGACTAATAGCCGATAAGGTAAGGTTCGATAGTCTTTGTCGATTTGCGGCAGCAGTTCGGTCTCAAAAAAACGGAGGAAATTGTCGCCTCCACCGCTCGATGCGAAAGCCTGTGCATCGTTCGCGCCGATTCCCGACTTTGACTTGGTGGGCGTCAAATCTCGAGTTCGATTCGTATTAGACACGGCAACGACAATCATCTCTGGAATCTGTTCGTTCCCACCCATATACCGAATGATCCCGCTCGCAGAATGAAAATGGGTGTCTCCATCAAGTAGAACCAAAACCGGATACTTCTTCTGAATGTAGAAATCGTCCTTTTCGTAAGAACCCGGCAGATTGACAACATATCGCCTTTCTTCGCCGAGTATGCGAGATTGAATCTTGTGTTCCTTGCCGATAAGAATGTTCGATTGTTGTCCATACACTAAAGAAAGGGAAAGGACGAACAGCATCAGGACAAGCCACATAAAGTTTGTGTGAGCCCATGAATTTTTAGATCCCGAGTGTTTCTTCATCTTCTGTTACCTTTTCAGTACACACTTCAAACAATCAGCCTCTTCTTCGGCTGGCACAGCGAAGCGGCAGAACGCCCGGCATCACCCGCCGCGCATTCAACCTCGAAACCATTCAAGCTTACGATGAGAAGGACGCTGATTCGCGGTCGGGTGCATGCCGTTGTTGGGCGGCCCGCACGATTAAAACTATCCACTTCTCACCCGCCGCCGCATCTCCTTCACGATTGAATCAGCCTTCTTCCGCGACTCCCTAGAGCCATTCCACTCACCCATCATGCGACCCACGACGAAGGGCGAGTACACCATCTTCACCCTCCAATTCGTGAGCCGCTTCGAGGGCATCACCATCTCCACCGGCCTCCGCGAGCCGCGATGCCTCCCGATGACTTTAATGTTCTCATAGCCATCGCCCCACAACGGCGGGTAGCAATAAACTTTCGTGCCCGCGGAAAAATGCTTCGTTCCGCTTCTGATCTCTCTATTCTCGCCCAATGGGTGCTCGGCTACGACGTTAGCCACGACGCACCAAATCTGATCCCTGCCGCCCGATTCCGCCAGCGACCGGCCGAGCAGCTTTGCTGCTATCCCTCTAATCTTGTCCCACAGCATCCGGTTCTATAACGCTGCTACGCGAAGCCGCCCAACGCTGCGAATAACCGGCGAGCACACACAAGATACATGGGAGGCTTGCTGCGCGCGAGTCCGGTTGATTCGCTTGTTAGACCGCCTCTTGGTTGCGGCACGAGCGCCAGCAGATTACTTCTGCTTGCTTCGTGTCGCAACATCAGGCGGTTTCTAACGCCCGGCATCACCCGCCCGCCATTGCCGATAATGATGAGAGCCGCGCCATTGCGGGTCGGGTGCATGCCATTGTTAGGCGGCGCATTATTACTCGCGCGTCTCAGGATAGTTTCTTCGATGGCCTTCCATCTTTCTTCAAGGCAAAACACGTCCAAATCCCCGCTAGCAGATCAATCAGCCCGAACAACAGCAACGCTTTCGGGGCTGAGACCAGTAGCACGAAAGCGGCGAAGTAAATGATAACCGCGACGCGTGTCCAAACCGTCCAACAAATAAAAACTGTTAACCCATGTCGCGCGGCCAGAACATAATAGAAGCTCAGGCAAAGCACAAACATTCCGTTAATCCTGATCCAGACTTCGTTCGTCGGCGGCACTCCGAAAAGCGGCAAAATCAGATTCGGTACGAACAGCAAAAGTAGGCCTAAACCGCAGAGGTAAATTCCGAAGACAAACAAACTTTTAGCCGCATGACTCATACCTGCAAAATTCAGTTGCTACTACACAAAGAACTCGTGGCCGCTTAACGCCCGGCATCAGCGCGCGCACGGGCCTGCGCCAGCGGCGAGCCCCGCATGAGAAGATAGCTAATTACGCGTCCGCTGCATGCCGTTGTTAGGCAGCGGGTTTCCACAGCTGCCACCAGCGACGGCGGCTAGGAGGCTCTGGTTCAGGCACCCACCAATCGCGTGGCTCAGATGCCCAAACCTTCCCTCGATCATCGGTTATTTCTACCCGGCACACATAAGGCGACTCAAGTTCAGACGGGGAGTAAGTGTTTGGGCGTCTGGTCTGTAGGTCATAAGACACGGTCATGAAGGCGGAGCGGACATACCGCATGTCCGAGCCATGGGACGCAACAAGCTCCGGCAGCCAACCCGCGAACCTTTGAGCTGCTCTTCCGACGGGCGGGATGAGTAAAGACGAAGGCGTGACCCTCCCACTCATCAAGTCAACCTTCAGAGACCCTTCACCCACCACACGAGCGCGGCGCAGGAGGCGCCACATGACGTAATCGCCCGAGTCCCAGGTAAGCGTGCTGGTGAAAGAATGGCCGAGACTATGGGCAACGCTTTTTAGGACTTTGTACCTAGCCATAACTCTCAATAGCTGCCGAACGCCCGGCATCACCCGCCGCGACGAACCGCAGAATTGAAGCAAGTCCCGCGGATGAAAGCCCTGCTATTCGCGGTCGGGTGCATGCCGTTGTTATGTGTCGACACCTTACCTCAAGCCGGCGGTGCTCCTCCTGGCTGGCAGCGGCTTCCTCGACTGTGAGGCAGGTAGCTTGTCCACGCGCTCCACCTCTGCGACTTTGTATCTCATCTCGGCGGTCACCTCCATCCTCAGCCGGTAATAGAAACTCTCCTCCCTGCCCTTCCTGAAGAGCCAGATAAACATGGCATCTTCGCCGGGTGCCGCTTCGTACTCTGCGGCCGTTACTTCGTCCGGGAATCCGTCAGGGTGCATCCGGGCTATCATATTTATGTACTGCTCCAATGAGGCATGCCGCCGCATACCATCTGATAAGAAGTCATAAGCCTCGGGCTGGTTCAGATCAATAAATGCTTCTTTGGCGAAGAGGATGGCGGCGGTGGCCGCCAGATCTGGATCATGCTTTGCAGAAGCAGGCATGGTAAAGCGGACAGAGATACAGGAATTGCACCCCAATAATACCGCACCCAGAATTGATGCCCATATATACTTTCTCATCATTCACCAAGCCACATAACGCCTGGCATCACCCGCCGCTCCGTACCTCTGAGAGTTGATGACAACCGTCGTGTCGGCGGTCGGGTGCATGCCGTTGTTAGGCGGCGGCCACTTGCTACAACGTTGTAAACATAACTGCGTCTTATCTCAACCACCTACAAAGGACGAGCCGCTTGCGTTTCACAGCAATCAATTTTGACGATAAGCATGCAAAACAGAGACAGTAGTACTCGACAAGATCACGAATAGCCCTAGGAACGAAGCCGGATGCCGCACGAACTTGTAAAACAATCCCCAATACAAGCCCACCCAGAACAGGCTCACCATTAGATTGGCAGCAATCGACACATGCTTTACACCAGGAGCAATTAGACCGTATCTGATGCGAAGTAGCGTCAGCGCACCTACCAGCATGAGGAGCATGCCTCCGGCGAAGAACCATGCGGCAGGCTCTTCGATGCGGTGAAAGAAATAGGAAGTAGAAAGGCATTGCAGAAGGCCCAGAGAAATAACAACTACTCCCAGAGCTTTATCAATCGCTTGGATTCCCATACCTTCTCTGTTTAGCAATAGCTATCTGTTACTGACGCCTAACGCCCGGCATCACCCGCGCCCCTGCGCAACGTACATGGGAGGCAGCGTGGTGGGGCGTCGGGTGCATGCCGTTGTTAGATGCCGGCTGGCGCGGGTCATATTCATTCCGCCCATGCGAGGCTCGCCTCCATCGCGCCTACGTAAATGTAAGAGTTCCAGCCTTGAACGAAGAACCAACACGCGAATGCGACCTCAGGCAGCGGCTCCGGTAACTTCACAGTCGGCCTGACATTAGCCGACTCCAAAGCCCCGGCATCTACCCACAGCTTATCAGCCTTCGCATAAGGGTAACTGGCATCAGGCGGCTCAATTGCACAATACAGAAGGCCAGATAGCTTTAGCTCTCCGCTCCGATAAGCTTCGCGCATTTCCTCATCTTGGGAGGATGAGTCTCCGACCCAAACGTCAAGCGTGAACCTCGCCTCCCGTTTGAGGTAGTCGAGGCTGATGCGGCTCACCTGAGCATCATGCAAGCCATTCGGGAGCGTATCAGCAAGTTCCTCTAAAGTCATGAGTCACCCGAGGCGAGGCATCTAACGCATAGTAGACCGACAATAGCGGTAATGTTCCCGGAGGAAATGCAAATTACCGACCTGATCGGCATCATCCATGAATTGTCGATTTTTACCGCACTCTCCGGTCTAATCCGGTGAGTGCCTGGCTTTTACCGCCGCCCTCAGTCATAATCCTGTCGCCCGCGTCACTAACTAACCCACCCACCTCATTCCAGGAGCACACCCATGCCTGACTCCCGGCCATCAACGCAGGGAAAGCCGCTGCTCGAACGCCTGCGCCACCACATCCGCCTGCTTCATTATAGCATCCGCACCGAAGAGGCTTATGTCTCTCAGGTGCGGCGTTTCATCCTCTTCCATCAGAAACGCCATCCCGCGCCGATGGGCGTCGAAGAGATACGGCAGTACCTCTCCCACCACGCTTCTGACGAAGGAGTCGCCGCCTCGACGCTGAATCAGGCGGCCTCAGCCCTCCTCTTCCTCTACAGGAAGGTGCTGGCCGTGGAGTTGGGTTACGTCGCAGGGGTCGAGCGCGCCAAACGTCCCGCGCGCGTCCCCACGGTGCTGACGCGCGCCGAGGTGCGCCGCCTGCTCGTAGGTCTCGGCGGCACGCACCACTTGATGGCTTCCCTCCTCTACGACTCCGGGCTGAGGCTGATGGAATGCGTGCGTCTGCGCGTCAAGGAGGTGGACTTCGGCTACATGCAGATCACTGTCAGGGACGGCAAGGGTGGGCGTGATCGCCGCACAGTCCTGCCCGCACCCTTAGTCGAGCTCCTGCGCCGGCAACTGGAGCGCGTCCGGCTGCTGCACGAAGAGGACCTGGCGTGAGGCTACGGGCGTGTGTATCTCTCGCATGCGCTGGTGCGGAAGTACCAGACTGCGGCGTCTGAGACAGGATGGCAGTGGCTCTTTCCGGCGGCAAAGCTCTCAACCGACCCGCGCACAGGCGTTGTGAGAAGGCACCATGCCTCGGAAGACTCGTTGCAAAAGGCGGTCAAGACGGCGGTGTCTGCGGCGAAGATGGTGAAGCGTGCGGGATGTCACACACTGCGGCACTCGTTCCCCACCCACCTATTGGAAGACGGCTACGACATTCGCACCATTCAGGAGTTGCTCGGTCACTCGGACGTTTCGACGGCGATGATCTACACGCACGTCTCGAACAAGGGCGGCCAGGGCGTAAAGAGTCCGCTGGAGCCGTAAGGGAACTATGCGCCAACGGAACAGGGGGTGCGGGCCGCTCAGATAAACATTGGTATATCTGCCAGGGTAGTGAACTCGGGGCACTGTGCGGCAACACCGTGCACGTTCAAAGGAGGCATCGCAAGAGGAGAGGCTCATAGCCGGAGGGAAATGGCTTCCGGGTGGCACGCAAGTCGCTTTTTGCTCGCTTTCACTCACCTTCTGGATAGACACCGTCAACTATAATCTTCGTAAAATTTGCATTATCTTAATCTTAGGTGCTGTCTCATCTGCTCTGCTTTTTATCCCTCACTGCACTTCGAACATCGACTCTACCGGCTCGATTTAATGCTGGGCTGTCGAGCCCGCCCCCTTCCTCAACTTGACGCGCTCGCGCAGGTATACCTCTATGCAGCCTGTGCCCCGTCATCACCTGTCAGCCTGACCCGCTTCTGCTTTCCCTTCATCTCCTCGATGAGCGTCAGGAGTTTGGGAGCGGGGAGCAAGCTCTCGCGCTTCTCGGAGTGCACCAGGCGCAGGCCGTTACCCTTATCTGGGTGCTTGATGATGTTCAGGTCGTCTTCTGGTTCTTTCATGATCTACCGCACCACATAATCCGCCGCTAACGAACCGATCTGCGGCTCGCGCTTTTACTCACTTGAATTTGATTGTCTTCGCGACCTCTTCGATAACCTGCGCGCCCTCCTCGTCCAGATAAGACTTGGTCAGGATAATGGCGTGCCCCTTCCGAATAGTGACGGAGAGTTTTTGCTTGACGATGGCCCCGTAATAATTCATCCGCAGGTGCATGGTCGCGAATTCCACGCCCCCGATGATCTCCTTCGTCACCGGGCCATCGTACTCCGGCTTCACCGCGGTACGTTCGAGGATGCGGCGAACCTGGCCGAGGTATTCCTCCCCGGTTTTGAAGAGCCATGTTTGTACCGGCTCTGCTGCCCCGCGCATCGTGACAGTCCTCCCGTCGCTCTCCGGCGGGAGGAACTTGGCGATGGTGAACAGATTGATGGTCTGGCCCTCCGCCCGTCGCAGCAGTTTCTGCATATCCTTCGAATCGCCGGCCATGACCTCGCTAGCCTGCCGGTTGAGCTGCCTTCTCGACTCCTCATCGGCGACTCTCCAACCCTCCGGCACTATGAACTCCAGCCCGAAGTACTCGTTCGTGTAGACTCCGTCTTTGACGGAGCCACCGTCCGGGAGGGTGTTAGTGATGGATTCCTTCGGGGGGAGGGGCTTGGCCTGCGTTGTCGGGCGCCCGGGACTGCGCCGGCGCTGGCCGTGCGCGGGGAAGGCGAGCACCGCGAGGGCGGCTATGAGGCACAAAACGGAGATGAGTGTTTTCTTCATGTGACAGTATTCCAGGGCTGTGTCCGTAAAGCCTTGCGCTCAGCCGCGGCCTCTAGACAGTGCCGTCCTTTCGCTAATGTTGGGTTGACCGCTTGATGAATTTACGGAGCTTTCTTTAATTTACAGAGCTTTCTTTATTGAACCTCGAACAATGACTTTATCGGCTCGACGTAATGCTGGATGGACGAGCCCGTCCACTTGCGCACCTCGACCCGCACTCTCAGGTACTCGTCTATCACCGCACTCTCCTCATCGTCGAGCGGGTACTTGCGCTGGGCGTTGCCGCGCGCGATCCGGATGCACATCTGATCGCTCAGGCCGCGGTTGTCACGCCAGTGCGCAAGGCTCGCGAAGAAATGGTCGGCGTGCAGACACTGGGCGTCGTTCAGTTCTGTGCAGTCGTGCGGCTTCATAGGTCGAGGTGCAGGCGTCTATATTGATTACTGGGGAGGGCGGCACACCTTGCAAGCACCGTAACCCCTCTTGGCGTCCGCGAGCGAGATCGGAATCTTGCTCCGGCTCAGGTGCCGGCAACTATCGCGGTGATACTTCTCTCCGGTGCGCGTGGAATAGACGGCCTCGATGCTGGCAGCGGGCGTGACCGTCTCCCGACTCTCTGAGCTTGGAACTGTTGTCGTAGCCCTTTGACAACTCTCGCCACGGCGAAAGTCCCACGGCGCCATCGGCGCAATTTGCGACTAGAGGCCGAACTGGAGCTTGCGCGCCCGAGCCTCTTCTAAGTTATATCCCTGCCGGTCCTGTGGAGTCTGGTCGCGCTCGTAGAATTTGTAATGCCAGTCGAGGCCCGCCCTGAGCATTTCCCGGTTGATGTATCTATCGCCGAGCAGCACCTTGCCAAGGATGCGCCCGTACCTGTCGGTCTTGTCGTACTCGACTGTGCCCTGCTCTCCGAATACCAGGCGGGAGAGGTGTTGTTTGGCCTTGGCGCCGAAGTCTTGGCGGCTCTCCGGCGCGTCTATTCCGTTAAGCCGGATGCGGTGTTGCCTGTAGCCCGAATCGAGGACGGTGATTGTGTCGCCATCGGCCACGGTGAAGACCTTGCAAGGCAAGGTCTTCGTCTGCGCGAGCAGTGGTAGGGAAAGCAGGAGGATAAGGGTCAACTGCTTGGTGATGGTGCGCGAGAATTTCATGCTGTGTCATATCTGCTTAACTATCCTGTTGAGTGAGGTGCAACCCGTCGGCCATGTTCCGATCACGCCGCCTGATGAGGCTTGCGAAGAAATGGTCGGCGTGGAGGCATTGCGTGTAGTTTAGGCCCGTGCGGTCGTGAGGCTTCATACGTCTACTTCAAAGCTGCTTTCGCAAAAGTTTAATTATCGGAATTACATGCTGCAAAAGTAGTCTAAGCCTTTAAATTGTAAATAAATATGAATTAGGGAGCGTGAAACTTAGCGTGAAACTATACTTAATCAAGCATATATCATAAATCTTCCGGACATAAATTGGAGACGAAGGCCTGCCTTAATGAAGACGCATTACACGCAATTGTTGTAGAGTACTATAAAATATTCTAGACGCCTGATGAGTTTGTTGTTAGGTGCTCGTGCTTGCAGCGAGCAACCCCCTTGTCGATACCATTCGGATACCACCATCCAGTGTTTGAACAATCTGGGCACGTTTTCCCTTCTGGGACGTTCGATTTAACAGTCACTTGATCAGGTAATTCTTTCCCTTCCTGCGCGGCCTGCTTCTTATCGAGTTTCCAGAAGCGGCGGCGTAGGTGCTCGGCGAGGAATGCGGGCACGCTGGAAATGGTCGTGCGCCCTGCAGCAATCTTTAACTCGGCGATGATGACCTCAGCAAGTTCTCGCCACTGTGCCGAGTTGGATGA
>DATCWB010000308.1:0-12789 GCA_036566625.1 Pyrinomonadaceae bacterium | reverse complement strand
GCAGCGCGTAGCCGCTCTTGTGTCGCTTCGACTCCTGCACGCGGTCGAAGGTGACTTCCAGAACGATCCGCGGCTCGACGGTTCTGACGCGCCCGTGTGCGAACTCCTGCAACGTGTGCGCGCGAAACCACTCGGTCAGCTCGGCCAGCTCCAAATCGGTCAGACCAGAATAAGCCTTGCCGACGTTGAGCAGCTCGTCTTCCGTCTCGGAGCGGCGCACGGCGAAGGTGTAATCGGAGAGCAGGTGGCGGCGCTTGCCGTGGCCGACTTCGACGGCCGTCACCACAACGTCGAGCGTGGCGAGCGCGCGCTTCAGCTTCAGCCACTCGCGGCCGCGCTTGCCCGGCTTGTAGGTCGCGCGCGGGTCTTTGATCATCAGCCCCTCGTTGCCGCGCGCGCGCGCCGCGTCGAACTCCGCGTCCAGCCCCGCAACGTCGCCGATCAACTTCGCCTCGGACAGCCGCAGCGTCCCCGCGTTCTTCTCCGCCCCGCCGTCTTCGTCGCCTACGATCAACTCTTCGAGCGCGCGCCGCCGCTCGCCCAAAGGCTCGTCGAAGAGGACGCGCCCGCGCGCGTAGAGCAGATCGTAGGCGACGAAGACGACGGGCACTTCCGCGAGCAGATCGTCGCCGACCGTCTTGCGGCCGAGCCGCTTCTGCAACTCGGCGAAGGGCAGAACAACCGGGCCGCGCGCGGGCAGGATTTCGCCGTCGAGGATCGCGTCCGAGGGCAGTCGGCCCAGCGGCCCGACCAGTTCGGGGAAGCGGTGCGTCACCTCGTCGAGCGTGCGCGTGTAGAGTGCGACGCGCCCGCCTTCCACATGCGCCTGCGCGCGGATGCCGTCGAATTTGTCTTCGACGTAAAACTCCGCGGGCATCGTGCGCGCGATGTCGGCGAGGTCTTCGCCCGCCGTGGCGAGCATGAACTTGATCGGGTGGAAGAGGCGCATCGAGACGCCTGCGAGATCGCCCCGGCGCGCGCGCACGGCCGTCTCGCCGATGTCGCCCGTGAGCATGTTGACGCGCGCCACGTCCGCGAGCGGCCGCTCGAAGGCGCGTGCGAGTGCGTCCTCTACCAAACCCTCTTTCAGACCGATGCGCAGATCGCCGACGAGCAGCTTGACGAGATACTTCGCTTCGAGAGCATTGGCGCGCGAGAAGGCTTCGGCAAGCATCGCCCGCTTGTTCTTCGTGCCGCGCGTGTCGCTCAAGGCGGCGATGAGGCTTTCGACGGCGGCGAGTGTAAAGGGCGTCTGGTTCACTTCGTCGCGCCCGGCTTCGCGGAACGCTTCGTAGGCGACCTCGCCGGAGTCGCCGAGGCGCACGTAGCGCGGGCGCAAATTCTCCGTGTCGAGGCCGGTCACGTCCGAGAGCACGTCGCGCAAAAGATTCGTGCCGACGTTGGTGGTGCGCGCGTCGTTTAAGGCGAACTGGTGTCCGGCGAAATAGCGGGCGGCGCGCACGAGGTCTCGGTCGTCGAGCGTGTGAAAATACGAGCCGAGCAACGCGGCCTTTTCGAGTTTCTTCGTCGTCCCGGCGACCGCTTCGGCCGTCCGCGCAAACTCCGCGAGCGCGCCGCCCGTGAGGGTGGCCGTCGTGGTTTGTTCAGGGGTTGGTTTTCTGTTGCGCGCCATAATCCCGCTCAGTCCTGATTGGCCTTTACCTGTGCCAGAACGTGTCGCGCAAATCTCTCAGCCACCGTTATCGTGGGCGCGAACACGATGACGTGGGCGCGTGACTGGCGGAACTGAATGGTCGGCCACGCCGTGCTGCCGGGGTTCGTCCAGATGTAATTCTCGACGCCCAGATTCGGCAGGCGGCTTCTCCTGCTACCTTTTCTCATATTGCTCATGGCCGCCGCGTGAGCCGCAAAGACATCCTGCGCGTCTTTCTCTCTCGTCCAGAGATTGATCCCTATCGCAGCCTGTTGCTTACCGGCTCTGAGCACGATGTCCAGACCGAGCGGGTCTGTCTTGACGGAAACTCGCTCGGTTTTCCAACGCGGCTCTTTCTCACTGAACACCCGCTCGATGTCTGTGAACAGTTGCGGCTGCGACTGCTGCGCGAAACTGTTTCCGAGAGCGGCCAGTAAAAGCAGCGTGGCTGTCGTCGCGAGAGATAACTTCCTCATACATCCTCCCCGGCGTCTGACGGTGATTAAATCGTGGCCGCCCTCATCAACTCCCCGGGCACGCGCACGGCTTCGTGCTCTTCGGGCGCGCCGAAAAGTTCGGGGTGGATGATGCGCGCGAGAATCTCCGCGCCGGCCACGACGCGCGGGCCGGGGCGACTGAAATAGGCCGTCGCATCCACCGCCCAGACTTCGCCGCGCACGACCGCCGGAAGCTCCTGCCAGCCGGCGGGCAGCCGCGCGCCTTCGAGCGCGTCGAGCGTATCCTCTTTGTAATAGCCGCACGGCGCGAGCACGATCACCTCGGGCGCGTAGGCGCGAATCGCTTCCGGGGTGGTCGTGGTTGAGGGCTTGCCCGCGTGGCCGAAGGCGTGATCGCCTCCGGCCAGCGCGACCTGTTCGGGAACCCAGTGGCCGGGCGCATAGGGCGGCTCAAGCCATTCGAGGACGAAGGTGCGGGGGCGCGTCGGGATTTCCGGGAGGGCGAGCGCGAGCGCGTCGAGGCGCGTGGCTAATTCGGCGACTACCTGTTCGGCCTCGGCTTCCCTTCCCGTCAGGCCGCCGACGGTGCGTATGTTCGAGAAGATGTCGGCGATGGTATTGGGTTCGAGCGAGACGACGCGGACATCCGTCTCGAAGAGACGCGCGGCCTGCTCGACCTGTTTGTAACTGACGGCGCACACGTCGCAGAGTTCCTGCGTGATGACGAGATCGGGTCGGAGCGCGCGCAAACGTTCTTCGTCGAGATCGTAGATCGAGCCGTGGCCGTCGAGTTGAGAGCGGACGGCGTGGTCGATCTCCGCGCTCGTCATCGTCCGGTGCGAGATGCGGCTGGCGGTCAGTTGCGGCTTACCGACAACGGCGGCCGGGTAGTCGCATTCGTGCGTGACGCCGACGAGCGCGTCTTCGAGTCCGAGAGCGCAGACGATCTCCGTGGCCGAAGGCAGCAGCGAGACGATGCGCGGCGTGTGCGTTGTGTTCATCAAAAAATTTATCTTCCCCGTCTGAGTTATCTTCGCCCGAGAGGTTCGCGCGCGGAGGTCTCCGCTGTCAAGTTTCACGCCTCGCGGCTTTTCCCTTTGCCCGCTTATCGCGCTACAATCGCGCCTCCGACAGCTTTGGCAAACACGTTCAAGAGGTGACGCTTCGATGCAGGACAAACCGACGAATCTACCGACGACGCAGCCGGGCGGCGAGCCGCTGAAACCGTTCACGCAGGCCATCCTCGAACGCCGCGCCACCAACAAATTTACGCCGGACGAAGTGCCGGAGGAGACTTTAAACGCCATCCTCCGACTCGGGCTGCAAGCCCCCTCGGGCTTCAACCTCCAGCCGTGGCGTTTCATCGTCGTGCGCGATGCCGAGAATCGCGCGCGTCTGCAAGCTGTGGCCTTCAATCAGGCGAAGATCGGGCAAGCGCCGGTCGTCGTTATCGCCGTCGGGATGAAAGAAGAGTGGAAGCGAACGGCGGACGAAGTGTTTCGTGAGGGCGCAGAGCGCGGCGCGGGCAGTCCCGACACGGTGGAGCAATACAAGCAGGGCGCGTTGCAGTTTCTCTCGCACATGCCGATGGACGTGTGGGTCAACCGCCACACGATGATCGCCTTCACGACTTTGATGTACGCGGCGGAAGCCTACGGTTTCGACACCGCGCCGATGGAGGGCTTCGACGCGGCGGCAATCAAGCGCGAGTTCGGCCTGCCCGACGAGGCCGAAGTGGTCGCGCTCTTAGCCATCGGGCGCGCCGAGTCGCCGGACAGAGTCTACCCCGGTCGCTTCCCACTCGAACGCGTCGTCTACGGCGAGCGTTACGGCGAAGCCTGGAAGAGTAACGATGAAGGATGAAGTGAGATAGATTGATTCATTTCTTCATTGACTCATTGATTCAATGAAGAAATGAATCAATCTATCTCGGCGTTCATCATCTGTTTTTGGAGTTGATTTATGACGGAACAGCAAGAAGCGCGTTTCGGCGGGGTGGTGGATCACATCGCGGTGCGCTGCGAGGATTTGGGGCGCGACGTGCGCGAGTATGAGCGCATCGGGTTTCGCGTGGAGACGATGTACGAGGACTGGGCGATGTTGCGCGACGGGCGCGGCTTCGGCGTCGCGCTCTTGCCGCCCGATTCGAAGCACCCGCCGCATCTGGGCTTGCGCGTCGAGACGCGCGAAGAACTCGAACAGGCCGCCGCGCGCGAAGGCCGCCCGCTCAAGGAGCACCGCGACCGCACCGTCTCCTTCTACACCAAAGGCGTCGGCGGGCAGGTCATCGAAGTGATCTATTACCCGCCGGATTACGGTCAGGATAATTAGCCGGCAGGATGCATGCTGACGGACGGCAGCCAATATGTAGGGAGAGATTCATGAGGTTCTCCATATCAGGATCGAGATCAGGGGCGTTAGCCTTAGCGTTGATCTGTCTCACAATCACCGCGCGGGGACAGATTAGCGCGCCACGGCAGGAGCCGATACGAACTACGCCCTCCATCTTCGATCCAAGCAGACCCGTCGGACGTACTTGTGGCGTTTCGCGTCGTGAGCCAGGCGGAGGACGGGAGCGTCACGCTGCTCTGGCGCAAGCTGCTCAGGAGGAAACCTCCTAAACTTAAAAACCAAGGCCGGGGTCTCGGCCGGACAATCGAATTGCCGGCGAGGGCTGACCCGCGAAGGTAACGTTTGAATGCCTCAAACCTCTCGACAACGGACAAACGGCGATTGACTACTTTATGGTTCTCTTATTTCTCGAATCGCTCGGCACGACGGAGTTGCTCGTTATTCTGGTGGTCGCGCTCGTCCTGTTCGGGCCGCGCAAACTGCCGGAGATGACGCGTAAGTTCGGCAAGAGCCTGAACGAGTTCAAGCGCGCGGGCGACGATTTCAAGCGCACGTGGGAGCGCGAGGTGGCGTTGGAGAGCGTGGAGCGCGAGGCTGCCATCGACCGCGCGATGGTTGCCGAACCGGATCAGTTTGCGACGGGCGAGAACGCCGCCGCGCCGCAAGAAGCCCCCCGCGACATTACCGCAGCCGCCTACGCTCCCGTACAGGGTGCGAACATCGCTCGCGGCGCACAGGTGGAAACTCCTGCCCCCGCGACGACCGCCGCCACCCCCGAGACACAAGAGACGCCGGAGCAACAACCCTCGCGCAAGACCGATTGGTTGTAGAGCGAACGGACGAATCAGCCCGCCCGAAAGCGAATGGCATCCACACTCCTAGAAGCAGGCGACACCGACGGCGACGAGCAAGATTCGCGGCTCGGCGGCCAGATGTCCTTCCTCGATCATCTGGACGAACTGCGCCGCCGCCTCGTCCGCTCGATCATCTTCGTCTTCGTCGTCTTCATGGCCTGCTGGTTCGTCTCCGACTACGTCTATAACTTTCTCGCGCGCCCCGTGCGCGCCGCGCTGGCCGATGCGCAACGACGCCAACTCCCCCTGGGCGGCCTCACCGGCAACGAGGCCGCGCTCCCGCTCAGTTCAGCCCGCGAGAACGACACCGGCCGCTACGTCTTCGCCGATACGACGAAACTCGGCCAGAGCGTGATCCCCGTCGGCACGTCCGTCTCGGCGCGCGTCGCACGCGACGCCTCCGGGCAACTGGGCCTCTTCACGGACGAACCCATCTACGCCGGAGGCACGATCATCCCGAAGGGCGTGCGCCTGCCCTTCGACCTCAACGCACAACCCGAAGCTTTGCCCGGCATAGACGACCGCCTCGTCGTCGGCAGCGCCCTCGAACCCTTCTCGCTCTACGTCAAAGTTTCGCTCTACGCGGCGGTGTGCCTGTCCGTGCCGTTCCTGCTGTGGCAAATCTGGGCGTTCGTCGCGCCCGGTCTCTACCCGCACGAACGCGGCTACGCCCTGCCCTTCGTCGTGCTCTCCTCGCTCTTCTTCGTCGGCGGCGGGGCGTTCGCTTACTACGTCATCTTCCCCCCGGCGGCGCGCTACCTGCTCGGTATCGGACAGGACTTCCGCCTGCTGCTCAGGGCCGACGACTATTTCGACTTCATCATCTTCGTCATGCTCGGCATGGGGCTCGTCTTCCAGATGCCCGCCGTCACCTACATCCTCTCGCGCATCGGGCTGGTGACGGCGTGGCTGCTCGTGCGCATCTGGAAGACCGCGCTCGTCGTCATACTCGTGGCCGCGGCCATCATCTCGCCGACGAGCGACGTGCCCAACATGATGCTCTTCGCCGCGCCGATGCTCGTCCTCTACATCATCTCCATCTTCGTCGCGTGGATTTTCGGCCGCCCGCGCACCACGACGGGGTGAGACGCTTCCGCGTGCAACCGGGTTATGGGGATCGGACTGGTCATCTTGTTCTGGGCTGTGGCGGCGATGCTTCTTCTCGCCGCCTACCTCGGCCTCTCGTGGGCAGGCCGCCGCTCCCAACGCGCGAAATTGTTGAAGAGAGTTTTCGTCGCCGCGGTCGCGGCTCTGCTCATTCCCGTCGCCATACTCGTCGCACTCAATTTCGCCGGTAACTTCTTCCCCGGCAGCGTCTTCAAATCGAGCTTCGGCTTCAGCCCGCCCTCCGACGTGACGGAGCTTAAAGGCAGGAAAGTGGTTTTCGGAGACGCGGGCGAAACTTACCTGCGCTTCAAAGCGGGCAAGCCCACGGTCGAGAGGATCGTCGGCCAACGCTTTCGAGTACATGCCGGGGCGATCTCCTTTCCGACCCCGACGCCCGACTACTGGAAGCCCGTCCCGACCGCGTCCACGCGTTACTTCCGGGCTGACCATTTCGACGACAGTTTCGCCTTCAGCCAGGCTTTTTTAATTTACGATGAGGCCACCGGAGTCGTGCATTTTCACTGGTCGGGAGTTGATTGACCGGCCTGCTACAGGCAACCTGAACGCGCCTTTGGCGCATCTTGACCTAGTCCAATCGAGGCTCTACAATCGCACCCAGAAAGTTTGGCGATGTTCGGCGGTCAGGCCCCGGTTGGGAAGGCGGTGTTGACCTTTCGGCGTCGCCGTTTTCATGGCCTCCGGTCGAAATCTATCACAAGGGTTTTCTTTCAAACTTGCACGCGCCCACAGGCGTTCAGCCCGGCGCGACTCGCGAAACAAAGTTTACGGTCGAATACGCAACAGGAGTAGTAACACGATGTCTCGTATCATCAGTCTACGAAGCACGCTCATTCTCGCCCTCTTCATCTTCGCGCTCGCCGCCTCGGCGCCCGTCGCCTTCGCGCAAAAAGATAAAAAGAAAAACTCGGACACGCAGGATGTGATGGAACGCCCGCGCAAGCAGAAGGAAGAGGTGAAGAAGATTTACCGCGAGTGGCCGGAGAAGGACGTGGCCTACATCATCACGGGCGCGGAACGCTCCGCGTTTAAGAAACTCGCCACGGACGAGGAGCGCGAGCAGTTCATCGAGGGCTTCTGGCAGCGTCGTGATCCCGACCCCGACACGGAAGAGAACGAATACAAGGAACAGTATTACGAGCGCATCGCCTACGCCAACGAGCACTACGCCTCCGGCATCCCCGGCTGGAAGACGGATCGCGGCCGCATCTACATCACCTTCGGCAAGCCCGATTCCGTCGAGTCGCACCCGACGGGCGGCTCCTACGACCGGCCGAGCTATCAGGGCGGCGGCCAGACGACGACCTTCCCGTTTGAAATCTGGTTCTATCGCTACATCGAAGGCATCGGCTCGGGCATCGAGATCGAGTTCGTTGACCCGACCGGCACGGGCGAATACCGCCTCGCCCGCTCGCCCGACGAGAAGGACGCGCTCGCCATGGTTCCCGGCGCGGGACTGACCCTGAGCGAACAACTCGGACGCAGCAGCAAGGCCGACCGCGTCAACGGCACCGGCTTCAACTACCAGCGCGAGCAGGACAGCCCCTTCGCGCGCCTCCAACTGCTCGCAGACCTCTCGCGCCCGCCCGTCATCAAGAACGCCGAACTCGCCTCGCTTCTCACCGGCTCGGGCACGATTGAAGACAACCCGCTCAATTTCGACATGCGCATAGACTTCTTCCGCCAGTCGGACGAGCGCGTCGTGACGGCCTTCACCATCCAGGCCGAGAACAAGGAACTGACCTTCGCCGACGTGGGCGGCGTGCAGACGGCGCGCATGAACATCTTCGGGCGCATCACTTCGGTCGCCGGTCGCCGCATCGGCGTCTTCGAGGACGCCGTGACTGCCACGGCCAGCAGCGCGGAACTGCTCGACATGAAGAATCGCAAGTCGGCCTACGGCAAGACCGTCCCGCTCGCGCCGGGCACTTACCGCGTGGACGTGATCGTGCGCGACATCAACTCCGGCGCGACGCAGGTCAAACACCTCGGCTTCACCGTGCCGAAGTACGACGCCAAGCAACTCTCGACCTCGACGCTCGTGCTCGCGGCCAAGTTGCAGAACATGTCGGATCAGCCCGCGGTCGGCCAGTTCACCATCGGCCAGTTCAAGGTGATCCCGAACGTCGCGCGCACCTACCGCAAGGGCGAACCCATCGGCATCTACATGCAGGTCTACAACGCGGGCATTGACCAGACGACGCTCCGCCCCTCGGTGGACGTTGACTACGTGCTCTTAAAGGACGGCAAGGAACTCGGCAAGATGGCCGAAGACTGGCGCGGCATGAGCGATGCCGGTCAACGCCTGACGCTCGCCCGCATGATCACGAGCGACCAACTTGCCCCCGGCGAATACGAACTCATGGTGCGCATCAAAGACCGCGTCTCCGGTCAATCGCTCTCGCCTTCCGAGAAATTCACGCTCGTCCAGTAACGGCGAGACCTGGAACAAACGAAGAGCGGCGGCAAGTTTCCACAACTTGCCGCCGCTCTTCGTTTGCGCGGGTTGATTGAACGGCCGCGCTGCGAGTACGCCGCGCTTTAAGTTGCCACGCTTTAAGTCGCCTCTCTTTCGCCGCGGCGCAGCGCGTTGACGAGCAGGTGCGCGCGGCGCGTCGGTTCGGGCTGGCGGTAGCCGCCGTCCGAGCGGAGCGTCAGTTCAATCGCTCCGGCGAGATCGATCAAATGGCCGGGCGAGACGTAGATCGGCTGGACGCGCGTTTTCGTCCGCAGGGCTGCGCCGACCGTCTCGTCGTTTTTCGGGTCGATGAGCGGCTGCCAACTGCCGCGCTCCTCCGCCAACTCCGCGTGGCGGCCAACCAGCACCGACTTGGCGCAGCCGAGCGTCGGGCGGTTCAGAAACAGACCGACGTGCGAGGCGATGCCGACGCGGCGCGGGTGCGCGATGCCCTGCCCGTCGAACATCACCGCGTCAGGCTCGGTCTTGAGTTTCGACCATGCTTCCAACACCGACGGCGCTTCGCGAAACGACAGCAGCCCCGGCACGTATGGAAACTGCGTCTCGCCCACCACGCCCACTTCCTCCACCACTTCGAGCGACGGCAGACGAAGCACCACGATCCCCGTGTAGATGACGGGCGAGAACTTGTTGAACGAGATGTCCGCGCCCGCCACCGTCTCGATCTTCCGGCCTGCGTGCGCGACGACGCGGACGCGCTCTCGCAAACTCTTTTGCAGTTCTACCGCCTCGCGCGGCGTCATCTTCCAATCGTGTAGTCGTTGATAAGTCGCCATTACACCTCGCCTTTGATTCCTTCGTAATAGGCGGCCACGCGCCGCCGCCCTCGTTCAACTTTTAATCGCCGCCAAGTGTTCCACCGTTTCGCTCCCGGCGACGGGCGCGCCTTTGCGTGCGATTGAATGGACGCGCCAGCGCGCATCGTCGCGCTCGGGGAAGTCGTGGCGGAAGTGCGCGCCGCGCGACTCTTCGCGCCAGAGGGCGGCGCGCGCAACGAGCAGGGCGACCGTGGCGAAGTTGCGCGAGGGCGCGCGTAAACTTCGCGCCCGCTCGATCTGTTCAAACTCGCCGAGCGCGCGCACGAGCGATTGCCGCGAGCGCAATATCCCGACGCGCTCCCACATCAGACGCCGCACGCGCTTGCGCACGGCGAGCGCGATCTCGCCCGCGCCCGCGTCCGACATCGCCGATTGCCCTGCCGCGCCGTCCCCGTTTGAATCTTCGTGCGGAGGGGCGAGCATGTCTCCGGCGTGATCGGCCGTGGCGGCGCGTCCGGCGCGCGCGCCGAAGACCAGACCTTCGAGCAGCGAGTTTGACGCGAGACGGTTCGCGCCGTGGACGCCCGTGCAGGCCACTTCGCCCGCCGCGTAGAGTCCGCCGAGGGTGGTGCGCCCGTCGAGGTCTGTGCGGACGCCGCCCATGATGTAGTGCGCGGCGGGCGAGACGGGCACGGGTTCGCGCGTGATGTCGAGGCCGTGACGCAAACAGGTGTCGTAAATTTTCGGGAAGCGGCGGCGCAGGTAACGCGCGTCGAGCGCGGTCATGTCGATGAAGGCGGTGCGCGTGGCGGTGCGTTCGAGTTCGGCGACGATGGCGCGGCTCACGATGTCGCGCGGCGCGAGTTCGGCGCGCTCGTGATAGCGCGGCATGAAGCGTTTGCCCTCGGCGTTGCGCAGCACACCGCCCTCGCCGCGCATCGCTTCGGAGAGCAGGAATCGCGGCGCGCCCTCCACGTTCAAAGCCGTCGGGTGAAATTGCACGAACTCCATGTCGGCCAACTCCGCGCCCGCCGCGTAGGCCATCGCCATGCCGTCGCCCGTGGCGACCTGCGGGTTGGTCGTGTGCAGGTACAACTGCCCCGCCCCGCCCGATGCCAGGACGACGGCGCGGGCGCGCAAGCTCCGCGACGCGCGCACCAGCGGGTCGAGATAGCGCACGCCGCGACATCGCCCGTCTTCCATGATCAACTCTTCGGTCGCCGCATGCGCGAGAAACTGGATGCCCGCATCGGCACGCGCCCGCGCCAGCAGCGCGCGGACGATCTCGTGCCCCGTGGCATCGCCCCCGGCGTGAAGTATGCGACGGCGCGAGTGGGCGGCCTCCTGCGTGAAGAGGAGCCGGCCGCCCTCGCGGTCGAACTCCGCGCCCCACTCAATCAACTCGCTCATGTAACGCCGCCCGTCTTCCACCAGCACGCGCACGGCGCGCTCGTCGCACAGCCCCGCGCCCGCCGCCTGCGTGTCGTCTTCGTGCAGAGCGGTTTCGTCGTCCTCCGAGAGCGCGACGGCCACGCCGCCCTGCGCATACTCCGTGTTCGACTCGGCAGCGCGCTCCTTCGTCAGCACGACGACGCGCGCGCCCGTCGCCGCGATTTCGAGCGCGGCGCGCAGACCCGCGATGCCGCTGCCGACGACGATGAAGTCTGTTTCGAGTAGCATGTCGTTCCGAGGATTTGCCGGGACCCGCAGATACTAACAACCCGGCGCGCGCCTCGGCAACATCAAGCATTCAAATGCAGGCCGCAATAAGATAAAGTGAGTTCGAGTTCGCATCACAGCTTCGCCCGGTTTCGACACGCGCACGACGGATGAAAAAGAGAAAACTACTCGCCCCGCTCATCGTCTGCGCGAGCGGGCTTCTGTTAACCGCGCCTCTCCTGCTCTACGGCGCGCCCGCCGTCGGCGACATGATCTTCCATGCCATGTGGCAGACGAACTTCTCGTCGCAGCTTTCGGCGGGCGACCTCTACCCGCGCTGGTTGCTCGACATGAACGGCGGCCTCGGCAGCCCCGTCTTCTTCTTCTACGCGCCGCTGCCTTACTACATCACCGCGCTCCTCACGCCCTTTCTGCCCGGCGGCTCGTATGGGCTGGCGCATCTCGGCGCGTCGCTCTCGCTCGCCGTCGTCGCTTCCGGCCTGACCGCTTATCTCTGGCTCAAAGTGACGACCGGCCGGGCATCCGCCGCCGCAGCCGCCGTCATCTACATGCTCGCCCCCTACCATCTGGGCGTTGACGTTTATACGCGCGGCGCGTTCGCGGAGGTGTGGGCTTTCGTCTGGATGCCGCTCGTGCTCTATTTCGTCCGGCGACTTTTTACGGCGGGCGCGGGATTCCCCTTCGCGCTGCCGGGGCTTGCTCTCAGTTACGCCGCGCTGATCGCAACGCACCTGCCGACAACTTTGATCTTCTCTCTCGTCCCTCCCTGCTACGCGCTTTTCGTATGTGCGCCGCGACAGAGATTGCGCAGCCTGATCTTCACCGTCGGCGGCATGTCGCTCGGCATCGGCCTCGCCTGCGTCTACCTGCTGCCCGCCCTCACTACTCAGGAATACGTCTCGCTCGGAGACTTGCTGCCCGAGCTTTATCACCAGAGGTGGCCGCGCTTAAGCAACCTCAACCACGCGGAGTTGGACGGGCGCATCACGCTCGCCGTTTTGACGACGGCCGCCATGATCGCCTGCGCTGCCGTCCTCGCATGCCGCAACGATAACGTTGACGCAGCGGGCGACGATGGGCAACGCCCCGGCAAGCGCGAGTACATGTTCTGGATCGTCGTGTCGCTCGGCTGTCTCTTGCTGATGACGCCCATGAGCGGTTTCGTGTGGCGGCTTGTCAAGCCGCTCCAATCGATCCAGTTTCCGTGGCGTTTCAACGCGGTGCTGTGTGTGGCCGCCGCAGCGATCATCGCGGACGGCGTGCGTGCGCTTCGTCGCGCGAAACCTGTCGGCGCGTTCAGACTCGCGGCGTTAGTTGTCGCGTGCGTGCTCGTTATCGGTTGGGTCGTCTTCACCGTCCACGTGGCGCGCAAGGAGTTTCCTTCGCTCAGGCGCGGCTCGCCTGCCGGGACGGACGCGGCCTATCTCAA
>DATCWB010000307.1:0-25782 GCA_036566625.1 Pyrinomonadaceae bacterium | reverse complement strand
CACGTTCGTCGTCACCAAGCACGCGGGCACGGGCGGGCGCGTCAGCGTCCCGTCCGTCAAGGAACAGCTCGTCTACGAGATGGGCGACCCCGCCCAGTACATCACGCCCGACTGCGTGGCCGACTTCACGACCGTCCGGCTGGAGGAGGACGGCCCCGACCGCGTCCGCGTCAGCGGCATCGGGGGGCGGCCCGCGACCGAATTCCTGAAAGTCTCGATCAGCTACTCGGCCGGCTTCAAGGCCGTCGGCACGCTCGTCTACTCGTGGCCCGACGCCTACGCCAAGGCGCGCGCGGCGGACAAAGTCCTGCGCGCGCGGCTCGAACGCCTCGGCCTGCGCTTCGATCAAATTCTGACGGAGTTCGTCGGCGCGAACGCGACGCACGGGCGGCTGGCGGGCGAGCCTGCGGCCGATTTGCCCGAAGTGCAACTGCGCGTCGGCGTGCGCGGCGCGGATCGCGCTTCGGTCGAACGCTTCACGAAAGAGATCGCGCCGCTCATCCTGACGGGGCCGCCTGGCGTGACGGGTTTTGCCGGTGGCCGCCCGAAGGTAGAAGAGATCGTCGCCTACTGGCCTGCGCTCATCCCGAAGACGGAGATCGAAGCCCGCGTCGAGGTGACGGAAGCGTGAGCGCGAATACCGACGCCACGGACGACGATGCGATGTGCAGCGGCGACGCGCACGCTCTTTCGTGGCGGCGACTGAGTTCCGAGATCATCGCCGACTGCCGCGTCTTTAAGGTGCGGCGCGACGTGAGCATCAGCCCGCACAAGGGGAGCGAGCACGATTTCTACGTCCTCGAATCCTCCGACTGGATCAACATCATCCCGCTGACGGCGAACGAAGAGGTGGTGATGATCGAACAATACCGGCACGGCTCGGAAGAGGTGACGCTCGAAATTCCGGGCGGGATGGTGGACGCGGGCGAGTCGCCGCTCGCGGCCGCCGCGCGCGAGATGCTGGAAGAGACGGGCTACGCCGCCGCGCGCGAAGTGGTCAGTCTGGGTAAAGTTCGCCCCAACCCCGCGATTCACAACAACTGGATACACACGTTTCTCGCACGCGATGTGAGTTTGCGCCAAAAGCCCGTGATCGAAAGCACGGAACACACCGTCGTCAGGCTCGTGCCGCTCGCGGACATCCCCCGGCTCATTGCGGACGGCTCGATCAACCACGCGCTCGTCGTGGTGGGATTCCACTGGCTCGCGCTGCACCAGGCGGGACTCGCACCCGCCGTTTAAGTTATGAAAATTCAACTGATCAAACTCGCGCACGCGCGCTCCGGCGACAAAGGCGACACGGCCAACGTCGGCCTCATCGCCCTCCGTGAAGACTACTACCCGCTGCTCGTGCGCGAAGTGACGGCGGCGCGCGTCAAAGAACATTTCGAGGGCATCTGCCGGGGCGAGGTGGAACGCTTCGAGCTGGCGAACCTCGGCGCGCTCAATTTCCTGCTGCACGAATCTCTCGGCGGCGGCGGCACGCTCTCGCTGATGACCGACGCGCAGGGCAAGACCTTTTCCACCGCGCTGCTGCGCATGTTCATAGACGTGCCCGACGAAGAAGCCCGCGCGCTCGGAATAAACTGAGTGACAAGTGACGAGTGACGAGTGACAGGTTAAATCACATACTTGTCTTTAATCTCTTCACTAATCTCTACGCTTATCTTTATCTCGTCACTCGTCACTGTTCTCCTATGACCCGCGAATCCGACAGCAGCATCCCCGGCGTGCGCCACGACTACGCGCAACTGGCCGACGTGCGCCTGCATTACGCGGAGCGTGGGCAGCGGGGCGCGCGTCTGGTGCTGTTGCTGCACGGGTTTCCCGAATGCTGGTATTCGTGGCGGCATCAATTAACCGCGCTCGGCGGACGCTTCCACGTCGTCGCGCCCGACCTGCGCGGCTACAACCTGAGCGACAAGCCCGCACGGGTGGAAGACTACCGTTTGGAGAAGTTGGCCGGCGACGTGCTCGGCCTCATGGATCATTTCGGCGCGCGCGAGGCCGCCGTAGTCGGGCACGACTGGGGCGCGGCCGTCGCGTGGGAGGTGGCCGCCCGTCACCCGGAACGCGTGTGGAAAGTGGCCTCGCTGCAAGTGCCGCCGCTGCCCGTCTGGTTCGCCAACCTGACCGTCAAGCAAGCCCTGAGCAGTTGGTACATGCTCTTCTTCCAACTCCCTCTCTTGCCCGAATGGCAGATCAGCGCGAACGATTTCGCCGCTCTCTCACGCATGTTCAAAAAGACCTCGCGCCCCGGCACGTTCACCGACATGGACATCGCCGTCTACAAAAACGCGCTCCGGCAGAAAAGCGAACGGACGAACACGACCGCGCTCACCGCCGCCCTCAATTACTACCGCGCCGCCGCCCGCGCAACCCTCTCACCCTCGCCCTCTGGAAGGAAGGGAAGCGCGCGCATCCGCGTGCCCACCCTCTTCATTTACGGCGAGCGCGATTTCGCCATCGTACCGCAGACTGTGCGCGATGTCGGCAAACACGTTGACGCGCCCTACCGCGAACTCCGGCTCGCCAACAGCAACCACTGGGTGCAACAGGAATCGCCCACGGAAGTTAATGCCGCGCTCCTCAATTTCCTCGAATCATAAAAGCCGGAGGGCGTACAATGTCCGTGCGTCAACGGGGCAGAACTTTGACAGGGGCGGCTCCGGAAGTATGCTGGCAGAGCCGGTCGTCTTCGCTGAAAGAATATGAACGAGCAGTCACAACTGATCTACATGGTGGAAGGCGCGGTCGCGCTGTTGACACTGAACCGGCCGGAGAAGCGCAACGCCCTGAACGATGCGCTCATCAGCGAACTGAAAGATGCGCTGCGCCGCGCCGATGCGAGCGACACGGTGCGCGTCGTCGTCCTGACGGGCGCGGGCGCGGACTTCTGTTCGGGCGCAGACCTCTCCGCGCTGCAAAAAATTTCCGAAAGCTCCATTACGGAAAACCTCGAAGATGCACAGTCGCTCGCGGAATTGTTCGCGCTGATCCGGCGCGTGCGCGTGCCGGTGGTGGCCGCCGTGCGCGGTCGCGCGCTGGCGGGTGGGTGCGGTCTGGCAACGGCCTGCGACCTGGTAGTCGCCACGCGTTCGGCGCGATTCGGCTACCCGGAGGTGAAGATCGGATTCGTGCCCGCGATGGTGATGGCGATTTTGCGCCGCAATGTTTCGGAGAAGCGCGCCTTCGAACTCATCACGCGCGGCGCGGAGATTGGCGCGGAAGAGGCGGCGTCGTTCGGTCTCGTCAATCACGTGTTCGACGACGAGAGTTTTGAGACGGAAGTTGAACGCTACATCGCAGGCTTCGAGCGCGTCAGCCGCTCGGCCGTGATGCTCACCAAACGCCTGCTCTATCACATGGACGGCATGACCTTCGACGCCGCGCTGCAATCCGGCGCAGACCTCAATGCCATCGCCCGCATGACCGAAGACTGCCAGCAGGGCATCGCGCGCTTCCTCAAAAAGTAGATCGCCGGGTGCGCGTCGCGAGTTTAAGGCCAGCGTATCAGGTAGTCGCGCAAGTCGCGGTACATGCTCTCGAAGGAGTCGGCGCAAAAGAGCAGGGGTTGATAATCGGTGGTGTCGAACTCCTGCCGCGCCGCCGTTTCCAAATCCAGCGGGCACAGTTGCGCGCGCCGCATCGCCTCCAACTCCCCCGCAGACGAAACCAATCCCGCGCCGTACGCTTTGACCTCGCCCGCCTCACGAAGAACTCCGAACTCGATTGTGAACCAGTAGACGCGCGCGAGGCGTTCGAGAGCCTCCTCCGAGGTCGTGCGCCTGACGGCTTCGCCGACCAGCCGGTTGAGTTCGGCGATTGCATCGCTGGCGAGCAGCACGGCGTGGCCGAGCAATTCGTGAACCACGTCCGGTTCGGGCGTGTAGAGCGGCGTCGAGTGATGGCGTATGTATTGAGTTGACAGGAACACGCCGTTTGCCAGCGACTCCAGAAAGACACGCGGCGCAACCAGCCCTCCCACGGGTTCGAGACGAAAGCCGCTGATCGCCTCCACCCTTTCCGAAACCTCACGCAACTGCGGGATGCGGTCGCATCCGAGGTCGAGCCGCCGCACGCATTCCAGATACTCTGCGCAGGCGTGGCTTTGATGTTGCGGCTTCAGCGCATCGCGGACGATTCCCCATAGTTGATGCTCCTCTTCCGTGTAAGGCGCGTCGGGGATGGGCGCGCCCGGCCGATAGCGCAAAGCGATCTCTGCGATCTCGTTGCGCCGCGCACGATATGCCCGGTCGCGAAAACCGGGGTGATCGGGGTCGAGGTTGACGATGGCGAGCCGTCCTTCCGGCGACGCGGGGGCGATGACATCGGCGTGCGCCGCCGGGTCGGAAATGATGGCGTTTGGTGGGTGCTGTTCCTGCAACATGTTTTGAAACTCCTGCGCCGGCTGATACCGAAGGCTGATAAAAAAAGAACCGGCCACCCCTTCTTCCACGTCGGAAGGATGAGTGGCCGGTTAGGAAATCCGTCTTCGCTTGCGCTACATGACAAGCACGCGCCGACAGTCCTTCGCCATCTCGTCCCTCCGCGCGGAGAGCGAGCCGTAATAACGGTAATAGCGATAAGAACTGTTCGGTTGCGTCAACATCTTTTTCATCCGCGCCGGAGATCACGGCGCGCGAAACCTAAAATAAGCGTGCGGCTCGACGGTGTCAAGCCGAATGTCCCTGCCCGCGCCGTTTGACTCCGGCACGCCGGCCCCGCTTCAGCCT
Source organism: Pyrinomonadaceae bacterium (assembly GCA_036566625.1). Taxonomy (GTDB): domain Bacteria; phylum Acidobacteriota; class Blastocatellia; order Pyrinomonadales; family Pyrinomonadaceae; genus JAIVJZ01. The sequence continues at coordinate 21,046 of DATCWB010000307.1, read as the reverse complement.
GCGCTAATGACGGCCTCTTCTCTCCCACCAATCATCGAATGAAGGCTTGCCCGCCCCGTGAAAGAGGAAAAAGAAGCCGGTGAAGATCATCAACAGCGCGGGGAACATGCCGCGAAAACTGTCGCCGCGATGCGCAATCATGACTGCCGCGACGAAATTGATGATGAAGGGAATCGAGATGACGCGGACGCACGCCCCGACCAGGATCAGGATGCCGCAAATGAACTGCGTGTAGGCCGAAAGGAACGCCGCGAACAACGGGAAGGGAACGCCTCGCGCGCCGAGAAAGTGTGCGAACTCTTCCATCTGCGCGCGGCTGAAAATGTTGTCCTGAACGCCCCAGACGATGAACGAGCCGATGATGAGGCGCAGGAAAAGAGCCGCGTATTCGCGCCGCCGTTTGAAGAAAGAAAAGTTTAAGAGTTGGATCGACATTCATGCTCCGGCGCGGAAATATTGGGATGAAGTGAATTGTTCGACGCCGCGTATTGCGCCCGGTCATCGCCGGAAGGGCGGGCGGCAAGGGCGTCTAACGCAGGTTAGCGGATATTACTTTGTGCCGAGACGGAGGGTAAAGTTTTTTGTGATCAGTGGAGTGTCGGGCGGGGTGAATTGCGCGCGTGGAGGGATGGAAAATGAAACGGGCGAGCAGCCGCGCCTCCCGCGCACGCGCAGGCAGCTACGCGTGTGTTCGCGCCAATGCTAAAGCGCACTCCAAAACAGGGTCGCCGATGCGATTCACCAGCCCGTTCCCGTATGCCTCGCCTGCCGTCAGTCGCCGCGCCGTCATGAACATTTCGAGGGCGCGCGCCTGACCGATGAGACGCGTAAGTCTTTGCGTGCCTCCCCAGCCGGTGATGATGCCGAGACGCGCGCCGGGGTGTGCGAAGACGGCGGAAGCTGCGGCGCAGCGCAGGTCGCAGGCGAGCGCGAGGTCGAGGCCGCCACCCATGCAGTAACCGTTGACGGCGGCGATGGTCAGTTGCGACGCGTCGGCTATTCTTTGCATGAGACGTTGGCCGCGACGAGCGAACTCGCTCGCCGTCTCAGGCGTGAGCCGGCTGAGTTCGCGTATGTTCGCGCCGGAAGCGAAGGCGTCGCCCGTTCCCGTGAAGATGATCGCGGAGATGTCCGTTCGAGCCGAGAGCGCGGAAACGAGCCGGTCTAATTCTTCGAGCGTGGCGACGGAGAGGTGGTTGCGTTCGGCGGGACGGTTGAGACGAATGACGACGATTGATTCGCATGCCTCGCGCGTTTCGACGACCACAGGAGGGCGCGTCTCGACTGGTTGCTCGTCATCCGGCATTCGAGAGTTTGTTAGATTAGAGAAGAATCACGCGCGCGGGCGCACGTTTTCGCGCAGGAACGTCACAATATCCTCGGTAGACGTGCCGGGCAGGAAAACTTCGGCCACGCCCATCTCCTTCAGGCGCGGCACGTCCTCTTTGGGCACGATGCCGCCGACGAGCACGAGACAATCGTCCATCCCGCGCTCCTGCAAAAGCTGCACGATGCGCGGGCACAGCGTGTTGTGCGCCCCGCTCAGGATCGAGACTCCCACGGCGTCAACGTCCTCCTGCAAAGCGGCGGCGGCGATCATCTCCGGCGTCTGCCGCAGCCCCGTGTAGATCACTTCCATCCCCGCGTCGCGCAGAGCGCGCGCGATCACTTTCGCCCCACGATCATGACCGTCGAGTCCGGGCTTGGCAACGAGTACGCGAATCTTTCTTTCACTCATAAGGGAACAGTGACAAGTGACGAGTGACAGGTGACGAGCAAGAATCAAGACAAAGTTTAAAGACCGGAGTTCTGCTTTAACTTGTCACTCGTCACTTGTCACTCGTCACTGCTTTTAGAATGCAGGCTCTTCGTAGAGACCGTAAACGTCGCGCAGGGCGTCGCAGATTTCGCCGAGCGTGGCGTAGGCGCGGACGGCTTCGATGGTGGCGGGCATGGTGTTGTCCCCGGCCTGCGCGGCGCGCTTCAATTTTTCGAGGCTGTTTGCCACCGCACCACCGTCGCGGCGCGTGCGCGCCTCGTCGAGCCGTGCGATCTGGTGTTCGCGGACGGATTCGTCAATGACGAGAATGTCTATCTGCGATTGCTCGTCATCCATCTGGTACTTGTTGACGCCGACGATGGTTTGCTCGCCGCGCTCGACGGCCTTCTGATATTGATAGGCCGACTCCTGAATCTCGCGTTGCGGGAAGCCCTTTTCCACCGCCGACACCATGCCACCCATCGCGTCTATCTTGGCGAAGTAATCGAGCGCGCCGTCTTCCATCTTCTTCGTCAGCGATTCGAGGAAGTATGAGCCGCCGAGCGGGTCAACCGTGTTCACGACGCCGGTCTCTTCGGCGATGATCTGCTGCGTGCGCAGAGCGATGAGCGCGGCGCGGTCGGTCGGGAGGGCGAGCGCTTCGTCGTAGGCGTCGGTGTGCAGGCTCTGCGTGCCGCCGAGCACCCCGGCGAGAGCTTGTATGGCGACGCGGACGATATTGTTCAGAGGCTGTTGCACGGTGAGCGAGACGCCCGCCGTCTGCGTGTGGAAACGCAGTTGGAGAGTGCGCGGGTCTTTGGCGTTGAAGCGTTCGCGCATGGTGCGCGCCCAGATGCGGCGCGCGGCGCGATACTTCGCGATCTCCTCGAAAAAGTCGTTATGCGCGTTGAAGAAGAAGGAGATGCGCGGCACGAACTCGTCAACGTCGAGACCGGCATCGACGCCCCACTGGACATACTCGATGCCGTCGCGCAGGGTGAAGGCGAGTTCCTGCATGGCGGTCGAACCGGCCTCGCGGATGTGATAGCCGCTCACGGAAATCGGGTTGTACTTCGGCACGTGGCGCGTGCAGAACTCGAAAGTGTCGATGACGAGTTTCATCGCCGGACGGATCGGGTAAATCCACTCCTTCTGCGCGATGTACTCTTTGAGGATGTCGTTTTGCAGCGTGCCGGAAATCTTGCGCCAGTCCGCGCCCTGCTTCTCCGCTACCACCAGATACATCGCCAAGAGGACGGAGGCGGGCGCGTTGATCGTCTGCGAGACCGTGACCTCTTCGAGCGGGATGCCGTCGAACAGAGTCTCCATGTCGGCCAGAGACGAGACGGCGACGCCGCACTTGCCGACTTCGCCCTCCGAGAGCATCGCGTCGGCGTCGTAGCCCATCAGCGTCGGCAGATCGTAGGCGACGGAGAGGCCGGTCTGCCCCTGCGCCGTCAGATATTTGAAGCGCGCGTTGGTCTCCTCGGGCGTGCCGAACCCTGCAAACTGGCGCATCGTCCAGAGTTTGCCGCGATAGCCCGTCGGGTGTATGCCGCGCGTGTAGGGAAACTCGCCGGGGAAAGAGGTGTCTTCGTCGAAGTTGATGTCGCGTGTGTCGGCGGGCGTGTAAAGTCGTTCCACCACGTCGAGCGATACGGTCTCGAAACGCTTCTTGCGCTCGGGACGCTTCTGCAACACGGGCGCGAGCGTCTCTTCTTCCCAACGCTCCACGGCGGCCTGTTCCGGCGAGATGATTTCTTTGACTTCGGACATGATTTTACCTGTCTTTCCCGCGCACTACGCTTGCGGTTTCGATGTCAATATAAATTTATGACGAGATAAATAGAGTTCGATATTAGTTGACCACCGCAGGGGTGTCAACCGCATGTTCCGGCGAGAAAATGAAGGAGAATCTTAAGATGAAGTAGCGCGGCTGCCTGTTTAAATCGGGCAGCCGCGCGTGGTCAGGAAGGAATTAACGTTAAGCAGAAACCAGCGGGCAGCGAACGGCGGGCGACCGGCAGAACTTGGTATAAGTGCGACACTGTCCACTGCGATAAAGAGCATCCGCCTTACCTGCTAATCGACGGGCACGACAAACTCGTTGGCGCGCACCATGTTGAGACGCGCGCGCGCGGCGGCCTCGATGGCGCGCGGGTCATTTTGCAAACGCTCGGCCTCGCGCCTGAGCGAGTCGTTCGCGTTGCTGAGCGTTTGAACTTCTGTCCGTATCTGCGAAACCTTCTGCTCGGCGCCGCGCATCTCTGCGTGCGTCCGCATCGTGACGGTGACGCAGAGCGCGAAGGTGGCGAGCATGATCATGGTGAACACAGCCCACGAGGGAATGAGTCCGCCGCGGCGGCGCACTTCCGCGCGCGTGCCGACGAGTTCACGTGAAAGTTCGCGCGCCGGCGCGGCCAGTGTGAGGGGGCGTGCGGCGGGGCGTTGCGCGTTGAGACGCGAGTCAGTCCAGTAAGTATTTGCGGCCTTGTTCAAGAAGCACCTCCAACTCTTGTTCCGATTCAGATTCAGCGTAGATGCGCACCAGCGGCTCGGTTCCCGAAGGACGCAGGAGCAGCCACGACCCATCCTCAAAAATAAATTTCACCCCGTCCGCGCGATTGGTGCGTGCGACGCGCCGCCCCTCAATCGCTTCCGGGTCGCGTTTCAATTTCTCCGGCAGCGACGCCAGAATCTCCGGCGTCAGGCGCACGCCGATGCGCCCCGCTTCGAGTCGGCCCACGCGCCCGTACAACTCGTCCAACTGCTCCGACAGACTCGACCCGCGCGCCGCCACCGCTTCGGCCGCCAGCAGGCAGGCCAGAATGCCGTCCTTCTCCGGGTAGTGACCACGAATCGAGAGTCCGGCCGACTCCTCGCCGCCGAGGATGATCTTGTCCTCGTTGATCAACTCGCCGATGAACTTGAAGCCAACCGGCGTCTCGTACACCGGCAACCCGCGCGATTCGGCGACGCGATCCACCAGATGCGAAGTGGCGACCGAGCGTGCTACGCCGCCCGTCCACCCGCGCGATTCGGCGAGGTAATCGAACAGAAGCGGGATGAGCCGATTCGGAGTGATGAACGTCCCGTCCCCGTCCAGTACGCCGAAACGATCTCCGTCTCCGTCCGTGGCGAGACCGAGCGCACAGCCGCCGCGTTTCATCGCCTCGCGCAACTCGTCCAGATGATGATCGTCCGGCTCGGGCGAACGCCCGCCGAACAGCACGTCGCGCCAATCGTGAATCGTTTCCACTTCGAGGCCGTGGTCGCGCAGTGCCGCGTCTAGGTAGCCGCGCCCCGTGCCCCACAGCGGGTCGTAGGCGTAAGTCTTGCCCGCTCCGGCAATTACGTCGAAACGGATTTTCTTTTCAAGGTCTGCGAAATAGGCCGGACGCGGGTCGTAAACTTCAATATTCCCGGCGGTTTTACCGCTTGTCACCCCTCTATCGTCCACCTGTGCGCCCACGATTAACGCTTCAACTTGCCGTGTGGCGTCGGGCAGGGCGGGCGCGCCGTCTGCGGTTGAAAACTTCATCCCGTTGTATTCAGGCGGGTTATGCGATGCCGTGAAGTTGATTCCACCCGCAGCGCCCCGCTCTCGAATCGTGTGGGAGATGGTCGGCGTCGGCGTCGGTTGGTCGCAAAATATTGCGCTCAGTCCATTATCGGCGACCTCTTTCACACACTCGGCGGCAAATTTTTCACCCAGAAAACGCGTGTCATAGCTGACCACGAGGGATGCGCCGTCGCCAACGCCGCTCGCGCGTAAATAGCTGCAAATAGAGCGCGTTACGATTCGCACGTTGGCGAAGGTGAATTCGTCGGCAATGATGGCGCGCCAGCCGGATGTTCCGAACTTGATAGGCATCTCTATCGGGGCTTCTTTGTGTCCTGTTTATGTCAAAAGCTCAAGATAGTGTGCCGCTAGGTTCGGGACACTACAATGGAATGTGCTTTGATCACGTTCAATCCTTTATCGCTCAAATGTTTAGCGACAAAGTGGCGGGAATTTAGCACGCGACCAATACACTGTAAAGCTATTTCTTTACAACGGTTTATGCGCCTAAGTTCAACGTTTACTTGAAGTAACGGCTCTTAAGCGCTTAAAATGGCGAACGGGCAGCGAACGGAAATCCGCTACTTGGGCAAAGCTCGAAATCCGCTTTATCTTGCAGCTAGATAGAGAATCGGAGGGGCGGGCACAGGTGTGGAAAACATTATTGGACTAACGAATAGCCTCGCAAAATACGGGCTAAAAGGCAGGGCGTGAAGAAGATTTTGTAACAATCAGCGTAATTAGGGAGCTATGTCCGCAACTGCCTTACTCACATGTATTTAGGCGAACGCTTCGGCCGAAAGCGGGGTAAAAATAGAGGTCGCTCCGATGCGAGATGAATCGGAGCGACCTCTATCTCGTTGAGATTGAAAGAGTTAGTGTCTAACTGTTGATTAGGCGGTGTTACGATTGCGCCCGGTGATAAGTCTATATCCTAACAAAAGAATAAGCGCTCCGATGACGGCAAACACGATTCGCATAATGAAACCCTGGTCGTCGCCCGCGCCAAACACGTTGCGTGCGATGACGGTGCCGATGATGCCACCGACTATTCCGAGCAGGATTGTAATAATCAACCCACCCGGGTCTTTGCCCGGCATAATTGCCTTCGCCAACGCACCGGCTATCAGGCCGACGATAATCGCTCCAATAAAATCCATCTTGCATCCTCCTGGGTAATCTTGTTGAAATACTAAAAACTGCTGGAAAGCAGCCACGAAATTAGCAACTGTACGATTTCAAACTAGGAAATCGGTTGCGCCTGACCAGTTAGCAAAGCGCACGCCAGAGCGTTTTGTGCTTAATTCAGACCGTAATAACAGGCGCGCGGGAGACGCGGAAAGTAATCCCGTCTCGTGGTATGAACATTGCACATTTAACCGGACGACGCCTCGTGGTGTTTGGAAAAAAATCGCATTCTAACGGGAGGAACTTTTTATGGGTCTTTGGGATAAAATGTTTGGCAACGGAGCCAACGACTCGCAGCAACAGCCGAACGCGAATCAACGCTTCGATACTCTGAAGCAAAAATATCAGTCGGTTCTGAACATGGCTGACCAGCAACAGATTCAATTTCACAACCTGCACGTGCAGGACGATAAACTTTTCATCAAAGGGACGGCGCCTTCGGACGAAGCCAAGGGCAAGTTTTGGGATCAGATCAAACTCGTCAACCCGAACTTAGACGACATCACGGCAGACATCAACGTTGATTCGAGCCGTGCGCAGGCAGCGACGGCGGGCGGCGGCAGCCAGAATGCACAGACTTACACCGTCAAATCCGGCGACACACTCTCGAAGATCAGCAAACAATTCTACGGCGATGCCCACGAGTACATGCAAATCTTCTACGCGAACCGCGACAAACTGAACGACCCTGACAAGATTCAGGTCGGCCAGGAGTTGAATATTCCTAACAAGTCTTAAACTGAATCTTCAACGTTCCAGTCAGGAGACGAAAGAGAGCGACGCCGGGCAGATGTGCAGCACGGCGTCGCTCTCTTTCTGCGCTCAGGTTGACGCGGCCGCATATCTTCTCCGCACCGAGGGGTGCGAATCTTAATTTTATTGACACTCGCCGCGTCCGGCGACTAGACTAAATTTAGTTTGAGTCGAAGCCACCTCACGTGTTCTTCGGCAGGACGAGCCGCTCCCCGTACTTCTCGTCAGCAAAAGTTGCCCTGACTCAGCAAACTTCGTTTGAGCGCGCCGATTTGTGTTCGCTCTCAGCCGACGCTCGTCATATTCAAGTACAGGGGTTTCATGCTTCCTATGCCCGGCTCAACGCCTTCGCCGAATTCTGATCGTTCGGAAAACATTAACGCGCCGGTTTTTCAATTGCCGCTCGCCTCGATGGTGCGTGCGCTGTGCAAGGCCGCGACGACCGGCTCTGACATCCTCTACGATGTCATGCTGAAACTCGCCCTGATGGTTGATGCCACGGCGCAGACTTACGGTTTAGCCACCTTCGCGCAAAAATCGGGTGAGCGACCGCATCTCAAGTGGGTCGAGGGACTCGATCAGGATGAGATCGCGGAGGCTGAGTCGCAGGTGGCTGAGACGCTGGCAAGAACCGCCGCCATCGCCGAGATGAAGGCGGGCGACCGCGCCATCTGTCTCGTGCTGGCTATGCCCACGGAGCGGCGCGAGGGCGTCGCCATCTACGGACGCTGCGTGCGTCCTCTATCGGAACGACAGGCGAAGGAACTCAAAATCCTCTGCGACGTGGCGCAACTCGCGCACGCGCATGCGCTCCTCAGCGAAGCGACGCAGCCCCAAACGCAACCTTCTACGCACGCGCCCTCAGTGGCAGCGGCCACACTGCCGGGGATGGTCTTCGTCAGTCGCCGCATGTCGGAACTCGCGCGCGCCGTCGAACGCGTCAAGGATTCCGACTCGACCGTGTTGGTCATGGGCGAATCGGGCACGGGCAAGGAACTCGTGGCGCGCGCGATTCATCGCCTGAGTCGCCGCTCGCAGGACGCCTTCATTCCGTTCAACTGTACGGCCGCGCCCGCCGAGTTGATCGAGAGTTTGCTGTTCGGCCATCGCAAGGGCGCGTTCACCGGCGCGCACACGGATCACGACGGACTTATCCGCGCGGCCGAGGGCGGCACGTTGTTCCTCGACGAGATCGGCGATTTGCCGTTGGCCTTGCAGCCCAAGCTTTTGCGCTTCCTGCAAGAGGGCGAAGTCCACACGCTCGGCGAGCGCGCGCCGCGCAAGGTGAACGTGCGCGTCGTGGCCGCGACGCACAAAGACTTGCCGCGCGCCGTCGGCGAAGATCGTTTCCGCGAAGATTTGTATTACCGCGTCGCCGCGCTGACGCTCGAAGTGCCCCCTTTGCGCGAGCGACCCGAAGACATCGCAGCCCTCATCTCTCACTACCTGACGCACTACGCGCGCCGCAACGACCGCGCCGTGGCCGGCATCACCGCCGAAGCGATCCACACGCTGCAAAACTATTCATGGCCCGGCAACGTGCGCGAACTCGCCGCGGAGATCGAGAGGCTCGTGCTCTACACGGACGAGGGCACTTCCATCAGCGCCGATCTCATCAGCCCGCGTATCAGCCCGTCGCGTGCGTCCGCGCCCGCCGACGCTGCTGCGGGCGCGCCCGCCCACCTCGAAAACATGCTCGACGATTTTGAACGTCGCGTCATCACCGAGACGCTTCGCCTACACGACTACAACGTGGCGCGCGCCGCCACCGCCCTCGGCCTCGGCTCGCGCCAGACGCTCTACAAGAAACTCAAACGCCTCGCCATTAACGTGGGCGACTTCCTGCAAGACGAACAACAACCCGGTTTGCAGCTCCGCTCAGAGAGAAATTGAGAAGACCGCCGGTTGTCCGTGGTCAGCTTTCATTTGCCTGTGGCCGGGCGAGTTGACCCCTGCAAGACGGCACGAGCGCCGATTAGCGAACAACCGACGACCGCCGACTGATCGCGGATAATTGACCACGGACGAATGACCAACTGACAAATCCTATGCTTTTCGCCTACATCCTCTGTTTCGCCGTCGCGATGCTGATACACGAGTTGGGTCATCTGTTGGCGGCGCGCGCGTGCGGCGTCGGCGCGACAGAGTTGGGACTCGGCTGGGGGCGCAAAGTCTATGGCTTCAAGTGCGGCGGAGTCGAATACAAACTGCACGCGCTGCCGATTGGCGCATACGTCCGCCTCGACATGGCGGGCTTGCAGACGAGGCCGCTCAGCCAGCAAGTGCTGGTGCTGCTGGCGGGAGTCATCGTGAACTTATGCGCCGCGTCGCTTGCGAGCGGGACGGTCTTCGGCGCGATGAACTATCTACTGGCGGCGACGAACCTGCTGCCGTTCTATCAGCAGGACGGGTGGAAGTGCGGCATGGTGCTGGTGCGCGCGTTGATGCAGCGCAAAAGTGCGCTCGTCGAATGGACGTTCACCATCGCGGGCGGCGGCGTGAGCGTCGTGCTGTTAATCGCGCTGGCGATGCGCGGGGTATGAAAACAGTTAAGCTCATTTACGTGTGCGTCTCCTTTGTCGCAGGTATGAGAGTTGCAACTGATAAATTTTGAACGGAGAAAACGATCATGATTTTGCCGATGACAGGTTTCTTTCTTGCGCTTGCCATCTCGGGCGGGTTTGTAATCCGGCTCGGCAGTTCTAATGCTCGCGCCGCCGAACAAGCGCCGCTTGCTTTCTCTATGCTGTTTGCCGGTCTCGGTTATTGCGGTCTCGCGCTCGTCCTGTATCCGCTGGCGTTTTACGCGGGCACGGTTGCGGGATTCGTCCTGCTCTTTTTCGCTCCTTTCGCGGGTGGCCTGAGCGGAGCGATGTTCGGGTATCGTGCGGGCTTGAGACGCATGGCAACGGCACGGGCATAGTTCGTAGTTAAATATTGAGATCAATTCGAGAGGGACGCGGCACAGGCCGCGTCCCTTACTTTTTTAGCGCGACTCGCCCGCGTCGCCGTTCGCATAAGTCCTCTCGACCACTCCACACAACATTCGTCGCCGCCGGTTGAAACCGGCCTGCCGTCCTGTCAACGGAAAGCGACAGAGGGTTAAGTGTCTCTTGTTGCTCAATTTCGCATGAGCGCGGGGGGCGCAGGGGAGCGCGTGTGGCACCTGAATTTGTCGCCCGGCGTTCACATGGCTTTTCGACGCGGTGTGCGGGAAAGCCATGTTTGCCTGCATTCATCCTGTTTCGGTCGTGTGGCACGCGCCTTGAAATAGGGTCTGTCGTCCGCAGGCAACGATGAAAGATGTGGCAACTCGAATCGTGAGGCGGACGGAAGGGAAACTCAATGATGAAAACCGTGCTCAACCAAACGCTCTTGACCGTCGCCGCCGGATTACTCGTCGTGCCGTTCGCAGCCTTCGCGCTGCTGGCGGGCGAGCGCGCGTTGGCGGTCGCTGCAGAGGGCGCGAATGGCAACTGGCTCGTCGCCGCCCTGGCGATTGGCTGTGTGCTCGTCGGCTCGTGGCACGGTTTCTCCAAGCATCCCGTTCTGTGATGGTCTCGTCGGTCGCCGGGGCGTTTAGGCGCGCGGCGGCTGAAACAACAAACCCAAAAACTTTCCGCTTTGAAGGAGCAAACAGATGATTAAGAAATTCCTCCGCGACGAAACAGGTCTGGAACTTTCGGAATACGCCGTGGCCGCAGCGCTGGTTGCGTTGGCCGTGATCGGTGCTTTCACCACGCTCGGCGACAACATCGCCACGAGAATCGGCAATCTCGCCGGTGCCATCAGCACCAACTAACACGAGCTTCCACTCAGGTTGGCGCGCTCTCGCCGTTTCCCCCGGGAAAGAGCCGGAGCGCGCCAATCAATTTTTTCCAACCCCGGTCAATCAGAGATCGAACTCACGCATTTGAACTTTTTGAACTTTTGGATTTGAAATCTCAGCTTTGCAGTCCGACCCGGACTCTTTGAAAGTCGCCGCGACGAGCGGCGGGAAACTCACCTTCGAGTAATTTTTATAAACAGCATGTCAGGCACTTTAACCATCTTCAGCAGCGCACTTCTCGTTCCGCTCGCAGTCGTCATCACCTATTACGACGCGCGCTACCGGCGCATCCCGAACGCGTTCGTGCTCGCCACTCTCGTCGCCGGTCTCTCCATCAACACCATTATCAACGGGACACAGGGTGCGCTGGCGAGCCTCGGCGGCTGCGCGCTCGCGTTCGCGTTGATGCTCGTGCTGCACATCTTCGGCGCGATGGGCGCGGGCGACGTGAAGCTGTTTGCGGCCATCGGCTCGGTTGTCGGCGCATCGCTCGTCGTGCCGACGTTTCTCGTCGTCGTGCTCGTGGGCGGCGCGCTCGCCGTCGTCACGATGATGCGCGCCGGGACGGTGAAAGAAACCTTGTGGCGCGTCGTGCAAATCTTCGTCGGGTTCTTGCCCGGTTGGGAGATGCCTCGCTTCTCAGTCCCGGCGGAACGCCGCTACACGATCCCTTACGGCGTCGCGATCACGGTCGGCAGCCTGATCTCACTCGCGCTCTTTCGCGCCTGATGCGCGCCTGATGCGCGCTTGATAACTGACATCCGAAACGCCGCGCGGCGATGCTTTGAAGTCTTCGCCCACGCGCGCCGGAATTTGATCTCGAACGGAGAATGAAACCATGCGGAATAAACGTCTTGTCTTTGTGATGTGCGGCGCGGTGGTGTTCGGGCTGGTCGCGGCCTTCTCGGTGAGCCGTTACCTGTCGGGCACGCAAGCCTACGCGAAGAATCTCAACTCGGTCGTCGTCGCCAAGGTGGACATTCAGCCGGGCGAGAAGATCATCGCGGAGCAACTCCAGAGCGTGCAGTTTCCGACGAACGCCATGCCCGACGGGACGTTCCAGACGGCCGATAAACTCGTCGGCCGCGTGGCCGTCGTCCAGATCGCGGCGCGCGAACCCGTCACCGATTACAAGCTCGCGCCGGAAGGCTCGGCGGGCGGTCTCTCGGCCGTCATCCCGGAAGGCTATCGCGCGATGACCGTGAAGGTTGACGACGTGGTGGGCATCTCCGGTTTCGTCATGCCGGGCGCGCTCGTCGACGTGGTGGTCGTCATCAACCCCGCCGAGCAAAACGGGCGCGAGAACCCGATCTCGAAGATCGTCCTGCAGAACATCAAGGTACTCGCCAACGGGCAGAACATAGACCGCCCGGAGAACGACCGCGAACCGGAGAGCGTCAAGGCCGTGACGCTGCAAGTCACGCCGGAGCAGGCCGAGAAACTCGCGCTCGCGTCCTCGGAAGGCAAGCTCCAACTCGTCATGCGCAACAGCGTGGATCAGGGCGACGAGCAGACGCTCGGCGTGGACAAGCGCATCCTTCTGGGCGGCGAACGCGCCAATCCCGTGCCCGACGCCGGTTCGCTCAAGAGCGAGCAGCCGCAGCAGCAAACGCAGCCGAGCGCGCCCGTCTCCCGACGCTACCCGCGCGCCGACAACGGCAGGAGCAGCACCCCCGCGCCGCAGACGGTTAATCCCCCGGCCGCGCCAGCTGCTCCTGTCCCCCTGCGCTCCTCGGTCGAAGTGATCGAAGGCGCGAAAAAACGAAACGTAGATTTCCCATAGTAGGCAGTAAGCGGTGAGCAGTAAGCAGTTCTAAACACTACTGCTCACCGCGCGCCGCAACGCAACACACTGCTCACTGCTTACTGCTCACTGCTTACTTTTTCAAAGGAGTCCAATCATGCAGACCCGTCGTCTTATCCCCTTCCTTATCGCGATGCTGTGCGCGTCGCTCATGTTCGGCGTCACGGGCGCGGCGCAGGCGCAGGCGCAAGAGATTAACGTGAGCGCGTCGTTCGAGAACCCGCAAAAAGACCCCGTGGCGATCAACGTGCTGGTCGGCCAGTCGCGCGTGATCAACTTCGACCGCAAGATCGGACGCTTCTCGGTGTCGAACCCGGAGGTGGCCGAGGCCGTGCTGGTCGCGCCCGATCAGGTGCTCGTCAACGGCAAGGCGTTCGGGCAGGTCAACTTCATCGCATGGGAGAAGGACTCGGGCAAGTTCGTCGTCTTCGACGTGTTCGTGCGCGCCAACCTCTCGCTGATCGACTCGCAGATTCGCGCGCTCTTCCCGAAGGACAACATCAGCCTGAGCCAGGCCAACGGGTCGGTCGTTATTTCGGGCAGCGTGGCGCAGCCGCAGACCTCCGCGCAGGTCGAGGCGGTGGTGAAGGCCGCCGGATTCCAGACGGTGAACATGCTGGCCTCGCCGGTGAAGAACATGGCGCAGGTACAGTTGTCGGTGAGGGTGGCGGAGGTGAGCCGCACGAAGCTGCGCGAGCTGGGTTCGTCGTGGGCTTCTTCGAACGGCGGCACGAGCATCTCGGCCACGAACAGCCTCGCCTCTCTGTTCGAGACGGCGAACCTGTTCATCTCAAACACGGGACTCGGTTCGGCGGCCTCGATTCGCGCGCTGCAAACGTCGGGCGCGATCCGTAGCTTGGCCGAACCGAACGTGATCGCGATGAGCGGCCAGCAGGCCAGTTTCCTGGCGGGCGGCGAGTTTCCGATTCCGGTCATCCAGTCGGACGGGCAGAAGGTCAACGTCACGGTGGTCTTCAAAGAGTACGGCGTGCGCCTGAACTTCAAGCCGACCATCATTGACGAAGATCACATCCAGCTGGAACTCGAACCCGAAGTCTCGACCATCGACTTTCAGAACGGCGTCAAGTTTCAGGGCTACCTGATCCCCGCCTTGAAGACGCGACGCGCGAAGACCGGCATCGAACTGCGCGACGGGCAGAGCTTCGCGCTCGCCGGTCTGTTGGACAACAGCGAGTCGAGCACGCTCTCGAAAGTGCCCGGCCTCGGCAACATCCCCATTCTCGGCGCGCTTTTCAAATCGAAGTCGTTCGAGAAGCGTGAGACGGAACTGGTCTTCTTCTGCACCGCGACGCTCATCAAGCCGGTCAACCGCGACGACCTGCCCGCCACGCGCGGCCTCGACGGGTTGAAGAAAGGCTCGCCGCTCGGGCTGGAGCCGCAGGGCGAAGGCATCAAGGGCGCGAGCGGTTATTCGACGGGCGGCGAAGGCGCGGCCGTGACGAACGTCACGGACAGTAAAGCGACGAACGTTGCGGAGGCTAAAGCGGCGAACGTCGCGGACGCTAAAGCGACGACTGCCGACGCACCGGCGACGGGCAATGTGAACGGCGCGACGCAGACGGCCGCGCCCGCCGCGACTCCGGCGACGGCACCCGCGAAGGATGGCGCGCGCGAAGACAAGGACGCGTCGAAAGAGTCCGCGAAAGTGGTGTTGAAGGAGCAGGCCGCGAACACGTCGCCGGAGTTGCCGGCGGCGGGCAACGCGGCGCGCCTCGTGCTGTCTGATTATTTCGGCCGGCTCACGAACGCGCACGCGACGACCGCGCGCGTCGGCGTCAAGCAGTAGTCCTGACGTTTCGGGTGTGAGTGGCCTCGCCGTTGAACGGGTCGGATGATGAGGAGAGCAGCGATGAAGAGAACAGGTGACAAGCAGGATTCGAAAGAGCGTCGGGGCGAGCGCGGCTCGGTGCTGGCGATCAGCACCTTCGGCATGCTCGCCTTCCTCCTCGCCACCGGCCTGTGCATAGACATCAGCCACCTCTACCTCGTGCGCGGCGAGTTGCAGAACGCCGCCGACGCCGCCGCGCTCGCGGGCGCGACCGCCCTGAACTCCGACGACGGCGGCATCGTGAAGGCCGCCGACTACGCCATCGAATCCCTGAATAGTTACGAGTTCAACAAGAAGGGCGTCAACATCCCGCGCACGAGCGTCCTGTTCGCTAAAAACCTGAACGGGCCGTACATGAGCGAGGCGGCGGCGAAGGGGCAGGCGCAAAACATCCGCTTCGTGCAGGTTTCGATTCCGCCCGCCGCCGTGAGCACGACGTTTGCCGCGCCCGTCCTCGGCGCGTCGCGCAACGTCACGGCCGAGGCGACGGCCGGCATGAGCGTCTCGCTCAACACGTTCTGCGACTACATCCCCGTCACCGCGATTGATGCGGACGGCGTCTATTTCGTGGCGGGGCAGACCTACACGATCCGCCGACCGCCGGGCGGCGCGGTCACGCCCGGCAACTACCAGATTCTCGCTATCGACGGGCCGGGCGCGAGCGACGACCGCATCGGCCTGGGCAAGGGCGTCAGAAATTGTCTGGGCGCGGGTTCGAACGTCAAGACCAAGCCGGGCGTCTCGGCGGGCGCGGTGAGGCAGGGAATCAACACGCGCTTCGGCGACTACAGCGGCGGCCTCGACCCCGGAGAGTACCCGCCCGACGAGAACGTGCAGGAGGACATCAACTACCAGCAATACCTCGACGCGCAGCAGGCCATCGACGCCGACAGGAATCCCGCCGGGGGCACGTTCCAGCCGCCTGCGCGCGGAGTGGCCGAGCGCGACCGTCGCGTCGTGCTCATCCCGATCATCCGCAGGGCGGAGTTCGACAACGGGCGCGACACCGTGCGCATAGATCGCTTCGCGGCCTTCTTCCTGCAAACGAAAGTGTCGGGCGGCAGCGGCGGCGACATCAAGGCCGAGTACATCGGCATCCGCACCGTCATCGGTCGCGGCGGTTACGACCCGTCGGGCGGCGCGACGAGTCCCGAACTCAGCATTCCCGTTCTTTATCGCTAAAGAGGTTTCCACGCGATGCGTATCGAGACGAAGCTCAATCAACAATTCAAACGAACGCGCCGTAGCCGCGCCTTCGCGTGGCGCGACGAACGCGGCTCGCAACTCGTCGAACTCGCCCTCGTCCTGCCGATCCTGCTCCTGCTGCTGGGCGCGACCGCCGAGTTCGGCCGTTTCTTCTACACCTACTCGACGCTCCAGAAGGGCACGCGCGCCGCCACGCGCTATCTCATCAGCCAACCGCCGGGCGCGGGCGAGGCGGCGGCGCGCAATCTGCTCGTCTATGGCAACACGGCGGGCACGGGCACGCCCGTCGCAAGCGGCCTGACGACCGAGAAGGTCAAGATCACGTCAACCAAAACCGGCGGCACGACGCAGACAACGACGGTCGAGATTCAGAATTTCACTTACGTCCCCATCTTCAATCTCGGCAAGCTCACGCGGAGTTCCAAGCTCTCGCTCGCCGTCAACGTCGGCGCGAAAAGCACGATGCGGCAGATCACGCAGTAGACGCTAAGGCGAGCCGGAGGACAGCATGAAAGAGATGCGCGCGAAAAATATGAAGGGCGACGAACGCGGGGCGGCGCTCCTTGAGTTCGCCATCGGAGCGATGATCTTCGTGACGGCCATGTTCGGCGTGCTCGAAATCGGGCGGATGCTCTGGGTGCACAACTCGCTCGTTGACGCCACGCGGCGCGCCGCGCGCTACGCCGTCAATCAGGGCATGAGCACGGGGGCGCAGACCGGGGCGAAGAACATGGCCGTTTACGGCAACGCGGCGGGCGCGGGTCAGCCGCTCGTGCCCGACCTCTCGGCGTCGCAGGTCAAAATCACTTATCAGAATTTTCAACTCGGCGGCGGCACGGTCACGGCCGAGATCGAAAACTACGACTTCAATTTCGTGCTCCCGCTCGTCAGCAAGACGATCACCCTGCCCGCGTACAAGACTTCTCTGACCGCCGAGAACGCGGGCTACGTGCCCAACGTCATCCCTTGAACCAGAGGGACGACCGCCCGACAAGGACAGCCGCACGCAGGAGCGACACGCTCCACGGTTCGGCCAATTCACACGAGAGAACGGCATCGCACATGAATCAACTGTCATTCGTCATCCTCAGCACCGGCCTCGAAACCCTCAAAGAGTTGCGCGGCGCGCTCGCCTTGAACGAGCGCACGCGCCTGCTCGCGGGCGGCGACGATGCCGAACAACTCTTTCCCGAAATCGTCCGCCTCCGGCCGAGCGCGGCCGTCATCACGCTCGGCGCGGAGGTCGAGCAGACGCTGAAATTCGTCGAGCGGCTCGCCGCCGAATGCCCGCAGACGGCCATCATCTGCGCCTCGCGCGATGCCTCGCCCGATCTTATCCTGCGCAGCTATCGCGCCGGCGCGCGCGATTTCCTGCGCCTGCCCGTCATCGGTGAAGAGTTTCAAACCGTCATCGAGCGCACCGCCGAATTTTGTTCCACACTGGTTGACGCGCCGAAGAAGCGCGGGCGCGCCATCGCGGTCTTTTCGAGCAAGGGCGGCTGCGGCACGTCTTTCATCGCCACGAACCTCGCCGCCGCGCTCGACGCGCCCGCAGTCCTCGTTGACCTCAACTTGCAGGCGGGCGACCTCTCCCTGTTCCTCGGCCTCGAACCGAAATTCTCCATCGCCGACCTCGTGGAGAACCGCGCCCGCATAGACGACTCGCTGTTGAAAAGTTATGTCGTGCCACACTCGCCGAATTTGTCGCTGCTCGCCGCGCCGCGCGAAGCCGACCTCGCCGACGACATCGAACCCGAACACATCTTCGAGGTGCTCGAACTCCTGCGCGAACGCTACGACTACGTCGTCATCGACCCGCAGCACACCTTCGACTCGATCACGCTCTCCGCACTCGATCAGGCGGACGAGGTGGTGCTCGTCCTGACGCTCGACATCCCCGCGATCCGCAGCACGCAGCGCGCGCTCGCGCTCTTCGACCGCCTCGGCTACCCGCGCCACAAGATTCGCATCGTCGTCAATCGCTGGAGCAAGCAGATCGATCTCGATCTACGCCAGGTCGAGCGTTTCCTCGGCGAGCGTGTGACGGGCTACGTGCAGAGCGACTACAACACGGCCGTCAATTCGATCAACCTCGGCGAGCCGCTCGTCAAATCAGACCCCACCTCGCGCATCGCCGCGGAGATTCGCCACATCGCGACGAGCATCACGGGCGCGAGCGCGGAGTCTGAAATCAAAGAGCCGCGCAAAGGTCTGTGGGGCGCGATCTTCGGCCGCCCCGTCGGCGCGATCTCGAACGCGGGCCTGCGCACGCGTCTGGGCAAAGACAAGGCGACGGCCGCCATCTGAAGCCGCGCGAAAAACGCATTTCAGATTCTCGATCTCAAATCCGGAACTCGAAATTGAAATCTCAAATCTGGAATCTCAAATCTGAAATCTCGAATTTGAAATCCTGAACTTGAACCTTTAACCCCGAACGAACAGACGGCGAGCCAAAAATCATGTCACTACGCGAAAGACTAATCAGGGAAACCAACCCGGCCTTGATGCCGCAGGCCGCGCGCCCCGGCGACGAGACGCCTGCCGGAGGCCAGCACACCTTTCAGGAGATGAAATCGCGGCTGCACCGCGCGATCATCAACCGCATGGACTTGACGAAGCTTAGCCAACTCGACGCCGAGCAGCTTCGCGCCGAAGTATCGCGCCTGGCCGAGGGGCTGCTCGCCATGGAGAACACGCCGCTTTCGACGAGCGATCGCGAGCGTCTGGTCGAAGAGGTGCGCCACGAGTTGTTCGGTCTCGGCCCGCTCGAACCGCTCCTGGCCGACCCGACCATCTCCGACATCCTCGTCAACTCGCCGCAGAACATCTACATCGAGCGGCGCGGCAGACTCGAACGCACCAGCGTCACCTTCAAAGACGACGAACACCTCATGCGCGTCATCGAGCGCATCGTCTCGTCCGTCGGCCGGCGCATTGACGAATCCTCGCCGATGGTTGATGCGCGCCTCTCGGACGGCTCGCGCGTCAACGCCATCATCCCGCCGCTCTCGCTCGACGGCCCGGTGCTCTCCATCCGCCGCTTCGGCGCGGAACCCCTGCGCGTGTCGAAACTCATCGAGATCGGCGCGATTACCAAAGACATCGCCGACATGTTCGAGATGTGCGTCAGCGCGCGCCTGAACATCCTGATCTCCGGCGGCACGGGCGCGGGGAAGACCACGCTTCTCAACGCGCTCTCCGCCTACATCCCGGAAGATCAGCGCATCGTCACGATTGAAGACTCGGCCGAACTACAGTTGCAGCAGCCGCACGTCGTCCGCCTTGAGACGCGCCCGCCGAACATCGAGGGGCGCGGCGAAGTCACGCAGCGCGACCTCGTCAAGAACGCGCTGCGCATGCGCCCCGACCGCATCGTCATCGGCGAGGTGCGCGGCGGCGAGGCCATCGACATGCTGCAAGCGATGAACACCGGCCACGACGGGAGCCTGACGACCGTCCACGCCAACACCCCGCGCGACGCGCTGGCGCGACTCGAAACCATGATCCAGATGACCGGCATGAAACTCTCCGAGCGCGCCATGCGACAGCAAATCGCCTCCGCCCTGAATCTCGTCATACAGGCCGCGCGCCTCTCGGACGGTACGCGCCGCGTCGTCTCCATCTCCGAGATCACGGGCATGGAGGGCGACACGATCACGATGCAGGAAATCTTTATGTTCGAGCGCAAGGGCATAGACAAGGACGGCAACGTCGTCGGCCGCTTCCGCCCCACGGGCGTGCGCCCGCGCTTCGCCGAACGCCTCAAAGTTTACGGCATGCAACTGCCGCGAGTCTTCTTTGAAGATGGTCAGTAGCTCGTCGCAGTTTTCCGTCGCCTGTGGCTCGCCGAGAGCCAGCCGCCGAAGACGGATTTGAACCACTGACCACTGACACCCGACCACGGACGGTTTTTATGATTCCATTTCTCGTCTTCGCCTTCTGTTTGTTCCTGACGTTCACGGGCTACCTGCTTGCGACGCGCGGCTCGGAGAAGAAACGCGCGCGCATGAAGCAGCGTTTGTCGGACGCCCTGTTGCATTCGGCTCACGATGCCGACATCGAGGTGCAACTCGCGCGGCAGGAGTTGATGAGTGAGATACCGCTGCTCGACCGCCTGCTCGTGCGCGTGCAGGTGGCGACGAAGCTCAAGCGCGTGCTCGATCAGGCCGACCTGCACATCACCGTGACGCGCCTGCTGATGTTCTCGCTCATGGCGGCGATGCTCGCCGGGTTGGCCGCTTCAATGCTGACGATCTCGCTCATCCTGATCGTTGCAGCCGGACTCGCCGCCGCCGCCGTGCCGTTCGTCCACGTCGTCTGGGCGCGGCGCAAGCGGCTCAACAAGTTTCTCGAAGACCTGCCCGACACGCTCGAACTGATGAGCCGGGGCCTGTCCGCCGGCCACGGTTTCGCCGAAGCGTTGCAGATGGTGGCGAGCGAAATGCCCGACCCCATTGCCACAGAGTTTCGCAAAACTTACGAGGAGCAAAACCTCGGACTCTCGCTCAAACTCGCGCTCGACAATCTGGCCGCGCGCGTGCCGCTGCTCGATTTGAAGCTGTGCATCACGGCCATCCTCATCCAGCGCGAGACGGGCGGCAACCTCGCCGAAGTGCTCGAAAAAGTGGCGCACACGATCCGCGAGCGCTTCCGCATCATGGAAGATTTGAAGACGCTCACGACGAGTTCGCGCATGTCCGCGTGGATTCTCTGTGGCCTGCCGATCTTCGTCGCGCTCGCCGTCACCGTGATGAACCCCGAATACATGAGCGTCATGTGGAACGACCCGCGCGGCCACAAACTGGCGGCCGTCGCTATCGGCTTGCAGGTCACGGGCATGCTCGTGATTCGGAAAATTTTGAACATCAAAATCTGAAAGCAGTGACAAGTGACGAGTGACAGGTGACAAGTTAAAACAGAGTCCTTGTCTTTCGTCTCGTCACTCGGCACTTAGTCTTAAATCTCGTCACTCGTCACCCGTCACTTAAAAATATGATTTTCATCATCACCCTCTCGACATTCGCTTTCATCACGCTCGCCGTGATGGGAATTTACTGGTTGATGTTTCGCCCGGCGAGCGCGGCGACCGAACGCTT